>DASWRS010000038.1:0-101812 GCA_036403075.1 Kofleriaceae bacterium | reverse complement strand
CCTGGGTCGCGGCCGGCGACGACGTCATTGCCGCCGCAGCCTGGGAGCCGTCCCGCGACGTCGTCGTTGCCGCCGCAGCCGGGGAGCCGGCCGGCGACGTCGTCGCTGCCGCCAGCCATGTCTCGGCCGGAGGACTCGGCGGAGGTCAGGGCGGACGGTGTCGTGGTCGGATCGGGCAGCGCCGCGACCGGGCTGGGCGCGCTCGATCGCAGTGGCGCGCTGTCGCTGGCGGCGCTCGATGACGAGCCGACCACCTCGTCGCCATCGGACGGCGTGCTGCCGGCGAGCATGGGGCCGGCAGCGTCGCGCCCGCCTCGGCCGGTGCGCTCGAGAGCCGAGCCGCTCGACCTGTTCGCGCCACCCGAGCTCTCGTCGCCCGAGCCGTTGCTCGAGCTCGCCGACGACGAGCTTGCCCATCGAGCGCGCAGTCGGGCGAGCACCCCACCGGAGCCCGATCCGGCGCTGCCGGCGAGGTCCCTGCCGGTGAGGGATGCCGCGCCGGCGAGGTCTTCGGCACCGTCGATCGCCCCTGGTCGTGACCCGTCGGGACGCGAGGTCGCGGCATCGCGCGGGGATGCGTCGCCGGGGCGATGGTCGACGCCGGGATCGATGCCAGCACCGTCGGGTGAGGCGTCGCCGGGGCGGTGGTCGACGCCGGGCCCGACGCCGGGACCGATGCCGGCACCGTCGGGTGATGCGTCGCCGGGGCGGTGGTCGACGCCGGGGCCGATGCCCGGGCGCGGGTCGGAGGCGGGGCGCGGGTCGGAGGCGGGGCGCGGCTTGGAGGCGGGGCGTGGCTCGGAGGCGGGGCGCGGCTTGGAGGTGGGGCGCGGATTGGAGGTGGGGCGCGGCTCGGAGGCAGGGCGCGGATCGGAGGCAGCAGCGGAGGCCGGCGGTGAGGCCGCGTATCGGCCGCTGGCAGACGCCGTCGCCGGGTCGGTGGCGGCCCGTTCATCGATGCCGTCGATGGCACTGGTCGGCGAGCCGGTGGGTCACGCCGCGACGCCAGCGGGCTCGGTTCCGCGGACGGGGTTCGCGGCCCGCCATCCGCGGCTCGGCTCCGCGCGCGGGCGACTGATCGCCGGGGTGGTGCTCGCGATCATCCTGGGCTTCCTTCCGGCGCATCTGGTCGCGGGGATGCGCGAGCGCAGCGCGTTCGGCGCGATCGACGGCAAGATCGCCGCCATGCAGGCCGCGGCGACGGCGCCCGACAGCTACGCCGCGCTCGACGCATTTCGCGCCGAGCAGCTCGATGACAAGCGCAGCGCTCGCCGCATGATCGTGCTGACGTCGCTGCTGGTGTGGGCCGCGGCGGGCGGCGCGCTCGCGTACGTCTGGTTCCGGCGCGTGCCGTGGCACCGGCTCGGGTAGCTGGTATTCTGCCGAAGAGGTCCGAGCGATCGGGCGGTGGCGCACCCCGACAACGCGCAGCGCGGCGACGACGGTCTGGCCCCGAGCGGAGATAGATTCCCAGGCCGGGTGGTCCTTCGTCGGTCGGTCGTGAGGATGGCACGGACGCCCGATCGCAATCCGGCGGTTAACAGACGGAGTGAGGGGCCAGAACCGCGTCGCAAGCGCGCGTGGTGGCGTTCTCGCCACCGCCGTTGCACCGGTCAGATCTACTGCGACGAGGCAGCAGGAGGCACCAGGAGGCACCAGCTGGCACCAGGCCGGTACTAGCCGTCCGAGGCGTCGTCGTCGTCGGCGGCGGCGCGCGCGCGCCGGCCGGGCGTGACCGGTGCGCCCTCGCGCGCGAGCTGCTCGGCCGCGGCGCGCTCGCGCTTCAGGGTGACCCGCCACGCGAACAGGATCGAGATGTTGTAGAGCGCGATCATCGGCAGCGCCATCAGGAACTGCGACACCACGTCGGGGCCCGGCGTGAGCACGGCGCCGATCACGAATGCCAGCACGACGAACCAGCGGCTGAACTTCCACAGGGTGCGGTGGGTGACGATCCCGACCATCGCCAGGAAGTAGATGAGCAGCGGCATCTCGAACACCGCACCGAACGCGAGCATCGAGTCGCGCGTCAGGTCCAGGTAGTCCTGGATGTTCGGCAGCGACTCGAGATCACTCGAGTTGTAGTGCAGCATGTACTTGTAGAGCGCCGGCAGCGCGAAGTAGAAGCAGAACAGCGCGCCGCTGGCGAAGAACACCGCCGACAGCGTCGCGAACGTGACCCCCACCTTGCGCTCGCGCCTGTACAGGCCGGGCGCGATGAACCGCCACAGCTGATAGAACATGATCGGCGAGGCCAGGAAGATCCCGGCCCACAGCGCGACCGACATGTTGACCCAGAACGGCTGGGTCAGGCCGGTGTAGATCAGGCGGGGCTTGCCCCAGTCGGGGTGCTGGCGCCAGATGTCGAACAGCGGCTTTCTCAGCCACGCGAAGATGTCGTCGGCGAAGCCCCAGCAGACCAGGAACGCCAGCGCGAACGCGATCGCGGCGTTGCGGACCCGGTCGCGCAGCTCGCCCAGGTGAGACAGGAACGGCATGCGGCCCTCTTCGAGCTCGGCCTCCCGGTTCAGCTCTTCCTGCTCCGCGGCGCTGGCGGCTGGCTTAGCCATGCTTGGGCTCGGACGGTTCCGACGGCTCGGCGGGCGTTGACCCGCGCGGGATCGTGTTGGGCGCGGGCTTCACCAGCGAGGCGAGCTCGGCGTCCTCACTGGACGCGGGGGCAGCGTGGCCCGGCTCCGGCGGCTCGGCCTCGCCGGCGGTGGCCGGCAGGGTGATCCGGGGCGCATCGGCCGCGGGCGCGGCGCCGTGCTCGCCGTTGGGCGCGGCCTCCGTGGGCGCGGGCGCGGGCGCGGACATGTGCCCGCCCTCGAGCGACGCGGCGTTGGCGTTGAGATCGCCGATCGCGTCCGGGTCCGCGGCGTGCGTTGCGACCGCGGCCGCGGCGATCGCTCCGACCGCGGGGATCGCGTCCGGCGTCGCGGCGGCCTCGAGCTCCGGGGGGGGCTTGATCGGCCGGGGCCGGATCGGCTCGTCCTCGCCGCGCAGCGCGCTGCGCAGGTCGCGGATCGCGCCGCCGATGTGCTCGTCGTCCTCGATCGTCCGCTGCAGCACGCGCGACTGGCGCTTGATGTCGCGGATCCCCTTGCTGATCTGCTTGGCTGCCTCGGGCAGCTTGTCGGGACCCAGAAATAGGAGCGCGACGATCAAGATCACCAGGATCTCGGTGCCGCCCATGCCAAACATCGCGCGCAGCATAGCACCCCGATGCGGGGCTGCCCTGGCGAGGTGCGCTCAGAATTCTCGAGAGCTCCGGCCGAAATCCGTCGGCGATGTACCAGGTTGCCCCGCGACCTCGGTCGGCGCGGTCCCGGACTGGAACCACAGCGGAAGGCCCCCGGCGCCCGGCGCGGCGACCAGGCCGGTCTCGCGATCGATGGTGACGCGCTCCATGCCGGCCGGCGGCGGGCCCGGCACGGCGATGGCCGGCCGCGCGCCCTCGGCGGCCCGCACCGCCTGCATCCACAGCGGCAGCGCCGCGTGGGCGCCGTCACCTTCGGGGCCGAGCTTGTGCGCCGGATCATCGAAGCCAACCCAGACCGCGCCGAGCACCCGGCCGGTGAAGCCGAGGAACCACGCGTCGGTGTTGTCGTTGGTCGTGCCGGTCTTGCCGGCCGCGGGCCGGCCGAGCGAGGCGGCGGCGCTGGCGGTGCCGCGCGCGACCACCGCGCTCATCATGTCGGCGAGCTGGAACGCGACGCGCTCGTCGACCCGGCGGCCGCCGGTCGCGCCGACGCGCTCGGCCGGATCGGCGCCGGCGGTCGCGGCCACGCGATCGAAGCGCCGCGCCGGATCGAGCCAGGGATCCTCGGGCACGGCGGTGTCGAACACCGCGGCGTCGCCGCGGCGGACCCGGATCGCGAAGTGCGGGGCGATCGACCAGCCGCGCCGCGCGATCACCGCGTAGGCGCGGGCGAGCTCGATCGGCTTGACGCACGACGCGCCGAGCGCCATCGGCCGGAGCTCGACGAGCCGGGTCGAGATCCCGAGCCGGCGCGCGAGCGCGACGATCGGCCCGGGGCCGACGCGGTCGAACACGTCGATCGCCGGCGCGTTGAGCGACGCGGCGAACGCGTCCTGGGCCAGCACCACGCCGCGAAACCGGTTGCCCGAGCGCGGCTTCCAGTGCGTCGCGGTGACCTCGTCGTACTCGGCGACCGGCGCGTCGCGCAGCGCGGTGCCGGGCGTGATCGCGCCGCCGGCGAGCGCGGCGCCGTAGACCACCGGCTTCCACGCCGAGCCCGGCTGGCGGCAGCTCTGCAGCGCGCGGTCGAAGCGATCGCGGCCCCACGCCCGGCCGCCGACCAGCGCCTCGACGTAGCCGGTCCGGTGATCCCAGAGCAGCGCGGCGACCTCGGCGCCGTGCCAGCGATCGGCGTGGGCCGCGGCGTCGCGCGCGAGCTCGGTGCCGAGCGCCGGCAGCGCGGCGGTGTCGATCACCAGCCCGCCGCGCGCGAGCTCGGCGGGCAGCGCGCCGGCGATCAGGCGGCGGACCTGCTCGGTGTACCAGGGCACGCGCGTGCCGTAGCTCGGGTGCGGCCGGGCGAGCGCGATCGGCGCGCCGCTCGCCTGCGCCAGGTCCGCGGCGTCGATCAGGTGGGCGCGCGCCATCCGGGCGAGCACCTCGTCGCGCCGGGCGCGCGCCGCCGCGGCGTGGTGGAACGGATCGAGCCGGCCCGGCGCCTGGATCAGGCCGGCGAGCAGCGCGGCCTGGGGCAGGTCGAGCTCGGCGACGTCGCGATCGAAGTACGCGCGCGCCGCCGCGGCCATGCCGTAGGCGCCCTCGCCGAGGAACACGAAGTCGAGGTAGGTCTCGAGGATGTCGCGCTTGGTCCACCGGCGCTCGATCGCGCGCGCGAGCAGCGCCTCGCGGACCTTGCGCCGCACGCTGCGCTCGCTGCCGATCTCGCGCGGCAGGAGGTTGCGCGCGACCTGCTGGGTGATCGTCGAGGCGCCCTCGACGACGCGCCCGGCCTGGTAGTTGATCTTCGCAGCGCGCGCGATCGCCGGGTAATCGACGCCGTGGTGAGCGAAGAACCGGACGTCCTCGGCGGCGAGCACGGCGCGCACCAGGTGGGCCGGCAGGCGCTCGAGCCGGGCCAGCGTGCGGTGGCCGACCACCCGGCCGTCGCGGAACGGCAGCTCGGCGAGGTGGGTGCCGTCGGCTGCGAGCACGAGCGAGGTCTGCGGCGCGCCGGCCTGCCACGCCGCCAGGTCCGGCACGTCGGGCAGATCGCGCGCCCAGCGCCGCAGGGTCACGGCGACCGCCCCGCCGGCGGCGATCGGGATCACGAGCGCGAGCCACAGCACGGCGACCACCGGCAGGCGCCACCACCATCCACCTTCGCGCCGGTTGGCGATCCGGACCCGGGCGATCCGGACCCGCACGGGGCGTCCGGCGGCGCGGTTCACGTCGCGGCCTCGCGCGGGAACAGCGGCATCTGCTGCGGCGGGCCGATCACCCGCGCGCGGGCGCCGAGCGCGGCGACGATCGCGTCGGCGCACGCGCCGGTGACGAACACGTCGCGCGCGCCGGTCGCCTCGATCCAGCCCAGCAGCTGATCGTGATCGGCGGCCGACGCCCACGCAAACCCGGTGTCGTAGCCGGGCGCGCCGCCGTGGGCGCGGGCCGAGACCAGCGCGGTCGCCGACGGGCGATCGCCGAGGCTGCGCGCCAGGCCGGCGCGCTCGGCGTCGAGCCAGACGATCGCGCGCGGCTCGCGCCCGGGCGCCGAGATCGCCGGGATGCCGCTCGTCGCCTCGGTGGCGGACAGCCGGCGCAGCGGCTCGCTGCCGGTCGCGAGCCGCGCGGCCCCGGGCGGCGGGTCCGAGCCCAGGCGCGGCCCGATCGACCGGCCGATCGCGATGTCGCCGCCGACGATCAGCGGCGGCGGTACGAGCTCGGCGATCCGCTGGCCGGCCTCGCGCAGCGCGCGGTTGCCGGCGATCGTGATGCCCTCGGCGGCGAGCCGGCTGGCGACCTCGAGGCCGTCGAGCAGGCTGTCGACCAGCAGCACCGGCCGGCGCCCCGCGGCGAGCTGTGCGCGGGTCCAGTCGATCGCGGCGGCGATCACCTGCGCGAGCGGCGGGAACCGGTGGTGCGGCTCGCCGTACGGCGCGGCGACCACGACCGCGTCGCAGGTGCGGAGCTCGGCCGCGTCGCCGACGCCACCGGCGCTGGTTCGCACCGCGCCCGCATAGAGCACCGTCTTGCCCGCGATGTCGGCGTGGAGCGCCGCGGCCCCGAACCCGCGGCCCGACGGAATCAGCTCGAGCCGCACCGTGCCGAGCGTGAACCGCTGGCGCAGCGGCACGGCGAGGTGACCGGCGCCCGCGGCATCGAGCAGCGCGAGCGTGACCGCGGTGCCGATCAGCTGGCCGTGGCCGGTGCGGCCGACCCGATCGGCCGACGACAGGAAGCAGACCTCGCGCCGCCGCCGCGCGTCGCACCAGATCGGCGTGCCGGTGAGATGGACGCCATCGCGCCAGGTCACGGGGACCGTCGGAGCAGCTCGCGAGCGGCGCGCCACATCTCACGGTGCCATTCGCAGACCGATCTGGCAATGATCTGGCAGACCTACACGTGAGCTGTGTCGATCCCGGGCGGTTTTCCCGTGACGCCGCTGTCACTCCACGGTGCTCGTCGGCAACGTGCCGGCGTGCAGCTGGTCCTCGAGCTGGCGGACGACCTCGGCCAGCTGGTCGCGCGTGGCATCGTCGAGGTCGAACACGACGCCCATGCCGGGCGGCTCGCCATCGTGGGCGAGGATCGTGTGCGAGACCTTGCCGGTCAGCGACAGCGGCTGCGGCCGGCCGGGCAGGGTCAGCAGCATGTGGACCTGGGAGGTCTCGGGCAGCGGCCGGTCGGTGAACAGGAACACGCCCTCCTCGTTGATGTCCTTGGTGAACGTGCTCGCGGGGCCCTCGACGGCACCGTAGGTGACCGCAAGCCGGATCGGCAGCCGGCGCTTCTCGCGCAGGTTGAGCAGCCCGCCGCGGACAAAGCCGTTCAGGTAGTTGATCTTGTCGCGCTCGGTGCCGCCGAGCGCGACCATGGCGCCTGCGGGGCCACCCGCGGGGGCGCCGGCAGCGTCGTCGCGCCGGCCGACCACGGTGCCGCGCAGCGTGACCAGCCAGCCGCCGACCTCGAGATCGATCCGCACGCTCGTGCCCTGCTCGACCGGCTCGGGCGTCGGCACGAAGATCGTCCAGTCGCGCGGATCGAAGATCTTGATCCAGTCGGTCTGACTGGCCAGGCGAAGCTCGAGCCGGACCGCACCCACGCCGCCATCGTAGACCAGGTACGATCCCCGGTGCAGGTTCGCTCGCGATTCGCCGGACCCGGCGTGGGTCGTGCGCCTACTGGATCACGACGTGGAGCGTCACCGGCTTGCCGCCGCGGACCACCTGCGCGGTCAGCGCCGTGGCGGTCGCCGCGCGTGCGTACAGGCTGGCCGTGTCGTCGAGCGAGCGTAGCCGGACCCCGTCGACCGCCGTGATGACGTCGCCGGCGCGGAGGCCGGCGCGCTGGAAGATCGTGCCGTCGCCGACGCTCGCCAGGGTCACACCCGATGCCGAGAAGCTGCCGTGAACCGCGGCGGTGAGGCCGGCGAAGTCGGCGATCGCCCGGTCGAGCTCGGCGCGCGAGATCACGACCGCGTCGGCCGGCCGGGGCTGGGGGGTCGCGGCCCGGGGCGCCGACGGAGCGCCGGCCGCGGCATGGGCCTGGGCCGCCGGAGCCGCGGCCCCGGTGGCCAGCGCCCGCGGGCTGCGCGCCGGGCCGTCGCCGGTCATCACGTCGGCAAACGCGCGGGCATCGAGCGCCTGCGGGTCCGCCGGCTTCGCAGTCCCGGAACCAGGTAGCCGCGGGCTCCCGGTGGCAGCCGGCGCCGCCGGCGCCGCTCGCGATCCGGCGGACGCGGTGGACGCCTCGGCGACGCTCGAGGACGGCTCGCTCGCTCCGGCCGCGGCCGGGGTAGCACTCGACGGTGCCGTGGCGGCGGCTGCTGCCGAGCTGCCGGGCGCCTGGACGACGCGGATCGGGGCCGCGCTCGACGGTGCCGGGCTCGCGGTGGTGGCCGGTGGTGCTGCGTCGACCGAGGTCGGGGCCGCGGGGGGCGAAGGCGCGGCGGCGGCTGCTGCCGAGCTGCCGGGCGCCTGGACGACGCGGATCGGGGCCTGGCTCGACGGTGCCGTGCTCGACGGTGCCGGGCTCGCGGTGGCGGCCGGTGGCGCTGCGTCGAGCGAGGTCGGGGCGGTGGTGGTGGAAGGCGCGGCGGCTGCCGAGCTGCCGGGCGCCTGGACGACGCGGATCGGGGCCGCGGTCGCAGGTGCCGGGCTCGCCGCCGCGCCGCCCCCGTCGGCCGCCGCCGGCGGTGCCTCGGCCACGCGGATCCCGCCCTCGCCGGGCGTGATCGCCTGCGCTGCGTCCGGCGCGTGGACGACACGAATGCTGGCCTCGCCGGCTTCGGCGGCAGCCGCCGGGGCTGCGCCGGCAGCAGCAACGTGTGCAACCGCCGTCCGGCTCGACGGCGCCGCGGCGGGCTCGGCGCCCGGGGCCTCGACGACGCGGACCGGGGCATCGCCGTATGGATCGATCGGCGCCAGCGAGACCGGCGGCGGTACCGAGGCCGGCGGCGGTGCGGAGGCCGGCGGCGGTGCGGAGGCCGGTGGCGGTGCTTCCGCGGCGCCGGTGGGCAGGGCGGCTGCCGAGCGGACCGGCACTGCCTCGTGCTCGCGGGGGCGACGAGCCGGATGCGGCGCCGACAGCACGACCCGCGCGCTGCCGCGGCTCAGCGTGACCGCGTCGTCGTCGATCGCCTCGACGGTGTAGCCGTCGAGCTGGGTGCCGACCTCGGCGAGCACGTGGGTCGCACGGGTCCGGTCGAACAGCAGCGCCTGGTGGCTCCGGGGCATGACGCGGACGACGCGGAGCGGCATCCGGGCTCGGGCCGGATCCTCGGACCGCACCGATCGGGCAGGTTCCGAGGTCGTCGTGTCTTCGGCGCGCGCGACCGGGGCAAACAGGGCGAGAGCGAGGGCACCGGACACCAGACGCATGGGCCGCTAGCCGTGCAATCCATGATCCGCCGGCGCGCCGAGCCCCGGATCGCGCCGCCGTACAGCCCGGTTGCAGATCGCCGTCACAAACAACCGGGATCGCCCGGGGTTGTTCCACAGGATCGGGCGCCGGTGTCGGGTCCGATCCGGACTGTGGCGGTTCATTCACAGCGCGAGCGCGCCGTTTCCGACACACGCGGATCGCGCCGAAAATCGTCGAGAACGAATGCGCGTCGAGCGGGCACTAATGCGGGCGCGGCCCAGGCGTCGTGGCGCAGGCCAGCCTCCGGCGGGCGCAGCCCACGCGTTGCGGCGCGGCCCAGGCGTCGTAGCGCAGACCAGCCTCCGGCCGGCGAAGCCCAGGCGTTGCGGCGCAGGCCAGGCGTTGCGGGGCAGGCCAGGCGTTGTGCGAAGGTCAGCTTCCGGGGGGAAGCCTAGGCCTTCTTGGCTTCCTTGGTGTCGAGCTCCGACAGGTCGAGGTCCTCGAGCTCCTTGAGGTCTTCGGCGGTCAGCCCGCTGATGTGGGGTGTGGTGGGGCCGGGTCCGGGGCCGTCGGAGTGCTTGTCGTCCTTGGCCGCGCCCGCGCCCGCGCCGATGCCGGCGCCAGCGCCGAGCTGCTTGGCGGTGTCGCCCTTGGGCGCCTCGAGCATGCCCATCTTGGCCTTGAGCTCGGACAGCGCGTCATCCTCGGTGCCGCCGCCACCCTGCTCGAGCTGGAGGAACTTGGACTCGAGCGTGTCGCCCGACAGCTCGCCGGCGAGCTCGGCGCCGGCCTCGGCCTCGGCCTCCATCAGCTGGATCCGCTCGGCCATGCGATCGAACGTGTCGAACGCGCTGGTGTCACCGAGGCCCTGCATCGTGTTGGCGATCTGCTGCTGGGCCTCGGCACGCTTCTTACGAGCGATCAGGATGTTCTTCTTGCGCTTGGCCTCTTCGATCTTGTTGTTGAGCAGGCGCAGGGCGTCCTTGAGCTTCTCGACCGCCTGCTTCTGGGCGAGCCACTGCTGCTGGAACTGCGTGGCGATGGTCTCGTGCTCCTGCTTGCGACCCAGCGCCTGGCGCGCGAGGTTGTCGTCGCCGGCGCGCACCGCGACCATCGCCTTGCGCTCCCACTCCTTGGCCTTGTCGGTCTCGGCGGTGTACTGCTTCTGCAGCTTCTTCTCGTCGGCGATCGCGACCGCCACGGCCTTCTTCGCCTCGACCAGCTGCTGCTGCATCTCGAGCAGCACCTGGGACAGCATCTTCTCGGGATCCTCGGCCTTCGTGATGAGGTCGTTGATGTTGGACTTGATCAGCGTCCCGAGTCTGGAAAAGATTCCCATGGCTTCCTTCGAGCGTACGGGATCAAAGGTGTGGTTGCAACGCTCGCTCCGAGCGTGCTACTGCCCGAACCGCCGAGCCGCGCGATCCGCCGATCGGTGAAACACGATGCCGGACACCGACACTCGCAGACTGCCGCGCCATGTCGGCATCATCATGGATGGCAACGGCCGCTGGGCCGAGCGCCGCGGCCGGCCGCGGCTCGAGGGCCACCGCCTCGGCGCCGACTCCGTGCGCGACGTGACCCGCGCGGCGCGCGAGCTCGGCATCGAGGCCCTGACGCTGTACGCGTTCTCGTCGCAGAACTGGCAGCGCCCCGTCGAGGAGGTCGCCGGGCTCATGGAGCTGCTCCGCGATTACCTGTGCAGCGAGCGCGCCGAGATCCTCGACAACGCGATCCGGCTCGACGCGATCGGCGATGTCGAGCGCCTGCCGCCGATGGTCAAGGAGCCACTCGACGAGCTCCGCGCGGCATCCGCCGCAAACCATGGCATGGTCCTCACGCTCGCGCTGTCGTACGGCGGCCGCGAATCGATCGTGCGCGCGGTCCGCGCCGCCGTGCGTGACGCCGCCGCGGGCGAGCTGTCGCCCGACCAGGTCGACGTCGAGCGCTTCGCGGGCTACCTGCCAACCGCGCGGCTGCCGCCGCTCGACCTGCTGATCCGGACCAGCGGCGAGCAGCGGATCTCGAACTTCATGCTGTGGGAGATCGCCTACGCCGAGCTGGTGTTCATCGACGTGCTGTGGCCGGAGTTCCGCCGCGAGCACCTGTTCGCGTGCCTCGAGCAGTACGCCGCGCGCGAGCGTCGGTTCGGGCTCACCGCCGGCCAGCTGGCGTCCGACATCGAGTCGGGCCAGGTGACTTGACGATGCCGGCGCGCTGCGGTTAGCTGGCCACCCTCCGTGGCGCTCGGCAACCTCGCTCAACGGTTTCTCGTCGCGCTGGTCGCCGTCCCGATCCTGCTGGTGATCCTGTACTACCACCGGCCGGAGCCGACCTGGCTGGTGATCTTCGCCGCGTCCTTGATCGCGATGCACGAGCTGTTCGCGATGCTCTTGCCCGCTCCGGATCGCCGCGCCGCGCTGGTGCTGGGCGGCGTCGCGTCCGCGGCGTTCTACTGGCTCGATCCGATCACGCTCGCGGGCTACGGCGCCTCGGTGCCGCGCGCGGCGGCCGCGGCCGCGAGCGCGGGCACGACCCTGCCGCTCCTGCTCGCCGTCGTCGCGCCCGGGCTGTATTACCTGTTCCGGTTCCGGGACATCCCGAGCGTCGCCGCGCGCTACGCCGCGACGGTGACCGGCATCGTCTACGCGGGCTACCTGCTCACCTACCTCGCCAAGCTCAAGCTGATCGATCCGGGCCACGGCGGCGACACCGTGCTGATCGTGCTGATCGTCGCCTGGGTCGCCGACACCGGCGGCTACTTCGCGGGCCGGTTCCTCGGCAAGACCAAGCTCTACGAGGCGGTGAGCCCGAAGAAGACCTGGGCCGGGGCGTGGGGCGGGATCGCCGGCTCGGTGATCGGCGCCGCCGCGCTCAAGCTGATCTCGGCGCATTACCTGAGCTGGTTCGACGTCGTGCTGATCGCGGTCCCCGGCGGGATCCTCGGCCAGCTCGGCGACCTCGCCGAGTCGCTGATCAAGCGCTCGGTCGGGGTCAAGGACTCCGGCGCGCTGCTGCCCGGCCACGGCGGCCTGCTCGACCGGATCGACGCGGTGCTGTTCATCGCGCCGTACGTCTACGGCTACCTGATGGTCCGCGCCGCGCTCGGTTGACGGAGGCGGGGCAGCCGCCGGTCACACGGCGGTCACACCGCGATCTGGTCGAGATAGCTGCGCGCGTGGCGCGCCCAGTCGCTGGCGCCGTCGAGCTCGAGGTAACGCTCGAGGCACTGGCGCGCCTGGGTGGTGCCGCCGACCTGGGCGAGCATGATGCCGAGGTTGTAGTGCGCGTCGGCGAACTCGGGGGCGGCGGCGCAGACCCGGCGCAGCTCGGCGATCGCGAGCTCGGTCTCGCCGAGGTCCTCGAGCAGGTTGGCGAGGTTGTAGCGGGCCTCGGGCTGGGCCGGATCGTGCTCGAGCGCGCGCTCGTACAGGCTGCGCGCCTCGTGGAGCTCGCCCTGGCGATAGACCAGGTTGCCGAGGTTGGTCAGCGCGGCGGCCATGTGGGGCTCGAGCTCGACCGCGAGCCGGAACAGGTGCTCGGCGGTGTCCGAGTCGCCGCGGTCCTCGGCGGCGCAGGCCTCGACGAAGTGGCGGTAGGCGGTGGTGCCGCCGTTGGCCTCGGTCGGGCCGTCCTCCACCGCGACGGGGACCGGCCCCGGCATCGCGGCCGTGGCGCGCGGCATCGCCAGGGTCGCCAGGACGTGCTCGCCGAAGCTCGGCAGGTTGAACGCCATCACGACCTGGCCGCCGATCGGCTCGAACGCGACGTCGTCGGCGAGCGCGACGATGGTCTCGCCATCGCAGCACACCCGGAGCTTGCTCGTCGGGTGGGTGTCGTCGGGCAGGGCGCGCTTGAGCGCGTCGACGTTCTTGCGCACCCGCTGCAGCGGCATGCCGGTCGCGAGCAGGTCCTTGGCGGCCTTGACCGCGACCAGATCGGGGAACGTGTAATAGAACCGGCCGCCCTTGCGCACCGTCGGGCCGATGAAACCGGTCTGGGTCCAGTAGCGCAGGCGCGACTCCTGGAGGGCGAGGATGCGGGACACATCGCGGATGGAGTACAGCTCGATCATCGGATCTCCTTGCGCCGGTCGTGGGGCGCCGCGGCGGCGGCGCGCCGCTCGCGCTGGGCCTCGACGTTGAGGCTGAGGTGGAGCTCGGGGCCGCGGGCGCGGCTCTCGAGATCGACGTTCGGGGTGGCGAGGTCGCAGCCCGCGATCCGGCGGGCTTCCTTGATGGCGATGCGCCGGGCGTGGTCGCGGCACCGTTCGTCGCCGGCGTACAGCTCCGCGGCGCGCTGCGCGGTCGCGGCGTCGGGCGGATCGCTGACCCGGTCCGCGGTGCGGCGCAGATCGATCGTCAGCATCGTCGAGCCCGCGTAGGCGTCGCCGTCGAGCTCGCCCTCGGTCAAGACCCGCGCCGCGCCGTGCAGCAGCTCGAGCGCGACCGGCGCGAGCCGGACGCTGACCTCGCGCTCGAACAGCGACACGCGGCGCGCCATCGCCATCGGTTTGCGGGCCGGTCGTTCGAGCCTGGGGCGCCGCGCGCGGCGGGACGTTGCCATGCTGGAACGGTAAACGGCCCCGGGCCTGGTGGCCAATTTTCCTACATGTGGGTGGCGCCTGGCGTCGTCTGCCGAGGCTTGCCGGTGGGATCCGGGCGCCGCGCCACGCCTGGCAGGGTGTCGTGGAGGATGTCATGGGATCGGCAGGGAACAGGGCGGGGAGGAGGCCACGGTGCGGGCCAGGGAGCAAGCGAGGGTGCGGGGCAGGGAGCAGGCCAGGGTGCGGTCCGCGTGCGGGCGCGGCGGGCACGCGCGATGGCCTGCGCGCGGTCCGGGCGCGGCTTCGCAGAAGCCTGCTCGCGTGGCACCTGCTCGCGTGGCAGCAGCTCGCGTGGCTGTTGCTCGCGTGGCTGCGGGCCGCGCCGATCTGCGGTGCGGCAGCCGCGACGCCGTCACGACGCCGCGCCCGCAGCGACGCACGTGCGGCAGGGCGACCGCGGGGCGACGCCGCGGCAGCCGCGACGCCGTGGAGCCGCGCGATCTCCGTCGGGAGCGCCTGCGTTCGACCTTGACGTTCGAGCCGCGAGATTTACCTTGACGATCGCAATGACAATGCTGCTGTGGGCGTCGGCTGCGGTGGTCAGCTTCGGGCTCGTTGCGATGTGCGCGGTCACGCGCAAGCGCTGAACCGGCGAGCACGCCGGCGCGCATCGAAGCGGACCACCCGCCGCGACTTGCCAGGCCGGACCGGCTCGTCGCGTCGCAATCGTGGTACACGTTGTAAGGCCGTGTCGTTCGACGTCAAGCGCTATCCGATCCTCGTCGTCGACGACGAGCAGGACAACCTCGACGCGTTCCGGTTCAACTTCCGCAAGACGTTCGACATCGTCACGGCCAGCGGCGGGGCCGAGGCGCTGCAGGTCCTCCAGGACAAGGAGGTCGCGGTGGTCGTCACCGATCAGCGGATGCCGCGGATGACCGGCGTCGAGCTGCTGCGCGAGGTCCGGACGCGTCAGCCCGACGCGGTCGGCATTATCCTGACCGCGTTCACCGACGTCGACGTGCTGATCGAGGCGATCAACCTTGGCCAGGTTTACCGCTACATCACCAAGCCGTGGGACGCCAAGGAGGTCCGCGGCGTGCTGCAATACGCGATCGAGCGGTTCCACCTGCAGCGTGACAACAAGCGGCTCGCCGCGCAGCTCGCCGAGTACACCGGCTACCTGAACCAGCAGCTGCACGGTCAGTTCGACTTCGGCAACATCATCGGCGACAGCGCGCCGCTGCGCGACGTGCTCGACAAGGTCGAGCAGGTGGCACCGACCAACTCGACGGTGCTGCTCCGCGGCGAGACCGGCACCGGCAAGGAGCTGGTGGCGCACGCGATCCACATCAACTCGCCGCGCGAGGCCAAGCCGTTCGTCCGGGTCAACTGCGCCGCGCTCGCGCCCGGCGTGCTCGAGAGCGAGCTGTTCGGCCACGAGAAGGGCAGCTTCACCGGCGCGATGGCGCGGCGCCCGGGCCGGTTCGAGCTCGCCGACGGCGGCACGCTGTTCCTCGACGAGGTCGGCGACCTGCCGATCGAGGTCCAGATCAAGCTGCTGCGCACCCTGCAGGAGCGCGAGTTCGAGCGGGTCGGCGGCACCGAGACCATCAAGGTCGACGTCCGGATGATCAGCGCGACCAACCGCAACCTCGAGACCATGATCGAGGACGGCGAGTTCCGCGAGGACCTGTACTACCGGCTCAACGTGTTCCCGATCAACCTGCCGCCGCTGCGCGACCGGCTCGACGATCTCGGCGCCCTGGTCGGGCACTTCATCGCCAAGTTCTCGCGCCAGATGGGCGTCACCGCGGCGCCCGCGTCGGCCGAGGCGCTCGCCAAGCTGCGCGAGTACAACTGGCCGGGCAACGTCCGCGAGCTCGAGAACATCATCGAGCGCGCGATGATCCTGGCCAAGGGCAGCCCCGTGGGCGCGAGCCACCTGGACTTCGGCCGCCGCGCGGTGAGCCACACTCCGGCGTCGGTGCCCATCACCGGCCCGGCGGCCGCGGTCGCGGCGCCGGCGCCGGCGCTGGCCGAAGATGGCAAGAGCCTGGCCGAGCGGCTGCTCGACAGCGAGCGCAAGGAGATCGTCGCCGCGGTCGACAAGTCGCGCGGCAACATCGCGAGCGCGGCGCGGACGCTCGGGATCAATCGCTCGACCCTGTACTACCGGCTGCGCAAGCACGGCCTCGAGCACCTGCTGCCGACCAAGGTCCAGATCGGCGGCGACGATCCTGGCAGCGGCGAGCCGCCGCCCTCGGCGTAGCAGGTCAGTACGGGCACGTGCCGGTGCTGACCCGGACGCGCGGCACGACCCCGAGGATCGCGGCGTCGAGCTCGGCGGAGTTCTCGCCGAACGGATAGGCGTACGTGGTCGGCGCCGGATAGCCGGCCTGGACCAGGCCGTCGATCGACGGCATCACCTCGTCGGCCATGTAAGCCTCGAGGCCGTGGTCCTGGACGTAGCGCTTGGCGTGCAGGTGGTTGGCCGAGTGCGGCTCGATGTCGTGGCCGTCGCCGGCGAGCATCCGCAGCTCGGCGCGCTCGCCGTCGTCGCGCGACTGCCAGCGGGTCACGAAGAACGTGACCCGTGCCCCGTGGGTCGCGAGCAGCCCGCGCACGCTGAACCAGGCGTCGATCGCGTTGTCGTCGAACGCGAGCGCCAGGCCGGCGCGCGGCCGCGCCGCCGGATCGAGATCGCGGAAGGTCAGGAACTCGAGGTGGCGCCGCTCGGCGAGCCCGAGCACGCGCTCGATCGCGGCGATGCTGATCGTGGTCCGGGGCTCGTGGGCGTGGAGGATCAGCACCGAGTCGGTCTGCTCGGCGTCGAGCATCTGGTCCTCGACCAGGTCCCATGGCGTGGTCAGCGTCAGGTCGTCGATCGTCTGGCTGCACAGCACGCGGCGATCGTCCCAGGGATAGGTCAGCCAGTGCTCGTCGTGACAGCCGCCGAGGACGGCGCCGACCGCGGCCAGCACACCCAGCGCCCGCAGGCCCCGGACCACGAGGAACCCGCGCGCGGCGACCCTGCCGAGCTGACCCATGTCACCAGATACCGCGGTCGCGCGGGGAACACGAGCGCCGAATGCTGGAACCGCCGATCTGGACGCCGCCGGCCCGGGTAATGCCCGGACCTGCCGCGCAACCGTTCGGCGCTCCGGCCGAGATCTATTTTCGGCCCGGCCGCACTACAATGCGGTCATGGCGCTGATGAACCTCGACGCCGGCGAGCACGACGATGAGCCCGAGGAGCTGTGGGCGATGTTCGACCTGCTCAACATCGCATGCGGCGGGCACGCCGGGGACGCCGCGTCGATGGAGCGCGTGGTCGGCTGGTGCGTCGCGTCGGGCTGCGCGATCGGCGCCCACCCGGCGTACCCCGACCGCGACGGCTTCGGCCGCCGCACGCTGTCGATCGCGCCCGACGCGCTCGCCGCCGCGGTGGCCGAGCAGTGCGCCGCGCTCGCCGCGATCGCCCGGCGCCACGACCGCGCGGTGTCGTACGTCAAGCCGCACGGCGCGCTGTACCACGACGCCGCCGCCGATCCGGCGCTCGCCGGCGCGGTCGTGACCGCCGCGGCCGGTGCGCTCGGCGACGCGATCACCGTGATCGGGCCGCCGCGCGGCGCGCTGCGTGAGGCCGCCGCGGCCCACGGCCTCGGCTATGCCAGCGAAGGCTTCGCCGATCGCCGGATGCGCCCCGATGGCGGCCTCGTGCCGCGCAGCGAGCCGGGGGCGCTGTTGACCGATCCGGCCGAGGCCGCGGCGCAGGCCCAGGTGCTGGCCGGCCGTGTCGACACGATCTGCTGCCACGCCGACACGCCGGGGGCGCTGGCGATCGCGACCGCGGTGCACAGGGCGCTGCATGGCTGAGTGGGTCGCGCTCGGCGATCGCGCGATCCGGTTCGCGCGGCCGGCGCGGTCGGCCCGGACCCTGGTCCGCGCGGTGCGGGCGTGGCCCGGCGTCGTCGATGTCGTCGTCGCGCGCGGCGAGGTCGCCGCGTACTTCGCGTCCGAGCCGCGGGTCGATCCGGCGTGGATCGCCGCGCTCGCGACCGCGCCTGACGATCCGGACCCCGGGCGCGACATCGCGATCCCCGCCGCGTACCACGGCCCCGATCTCGCCGAGGTCGCGGCCGCGCTCGGGCGGTCGACCGACGAGGTCTGCGCGCTGCACGCCGGCGCGACCTACACGGTCGAGACCATGGGGTTCTCGCCGGGCTTCGCGTACCTCGCGGGGCTGCCGGCGGCGCTCGAGTTGCCGCGGCGCGCCACGCCGCGCACGCGGGTGCCCGCCGGATCGATCGCGATCGCCGGGCGAGAGACCGCGGTGTACCCGTTCGACTCGCCGGGCGGCTGGCATCTGATCGGCTCGGCGGTCGGCGTGAAGATGTTCGGCGCCGACGGCCCGCTGCTCCAGCTCGGCGACCGCGTGCGGTTCGTGCCATGAGCCTGGCCGTCGTCCGCGCGCTCGGGCTGGTGACGGTGCAGGACCTCGGCCGGCAGGGCCACATGCACGAGGCGGTGCCGCCGGGCGGCGCGCTGGTCGCCGAGCGCCTGATCGCCGCCAACCGCGCCGTGCACAACCCCGACGACGCGCCGGCGCTCGAGGTCCTCGGCCAGCTGACGATCCGCGCCGAGATCGCGGTGCAGGTCGCCACGGATACCACCGCGCCACGCCTGCTCCCCGCCGGCGGCGAGCTCGTCGTCGCCAGCGAGCCCCGCCGCGTCACCTACGTCGCGGTCCGCGGCGGGATCGCGGCGCCGCTGATGTTCGGCGGCCGCGGCGCGCTGCTGTGCGCCGGCCTGGGGGGCCTGGTCCGTGCCGGGCAGCGCTTCGCGATCGCCGGGCTCGCCGAGGTCGCAGCGCCGCGGGCGCCAGGCGCGGGGCGTGCACCGGAGGCGTCAGAGGCCGCGGACGCGCCGATCCGGCTGATCCCCGGGCCGGATCCCGCGTCGTTCGCGCCCGGGGCGCTGTCCGTGCTGCTGGCGTCGGAGTACCGCATCCTGCCCAGCAGCGATCGCGTCGGCACACGGCTCGCCGGGCCGGCGCTGCCGCGGTCCGGCGCGCCCGAGGTCTCGCGGCCCATGGTGCTCGGCGCGATCGAGGTCCCGCGCGACGGCAAGCCGATCGTCCTGGGCCCCGAGCATCCGACGACCGGCGGCTACCCGATCGTCGCCGTCGTCGCGCGCGCGGACCTCGGCCGGCTGTTCTCGATCCGCCTCGGCGGCAGCGTCCGGTTCACGCGCTGATCGCCACGGCTCCGGCGCAGCAGGGATGGTCGAACCCGGGCCATTCGATCCGGGTCGCACGGCGGCGCCTCGATCATCCCGGCGGCGCCGGTGGGCCGGGTCGCGTTCAGCGCGGCGGATAGCCGCCACCACCCTGCGGGGGATAGCCTCCGCCTTGCGGCGGGTAGCCGCCCCCCTGCGGGGGATAGCCACCGCCCTGCGGCGGGTAGCCGCCACCGCCTTGCGGGGGATAGCCACCGCCCTGCGGCGGGTAGCCGCCACCGCCTTGCGGCGGGTAGCCACCGCCCTGCGGCGGGTACTGCGGCGGGGGCGGCCGGACCGGAGCGGTCCACCCGGCCACCGCGCCGAGCCGGTTGATCGCGAGGATCGCGATCGCGCCGTGCACGACCAGCGTGGCCAGGCCCGACGAGGTCTCCGCCCAGGCCGCCGACATCACCAGGCCATTGATGAGCTCGTAGGCGCCGAAGATCGCCGAGCCGCCGAAGTACAGGCCGACCGTGAGCAGCGCGATCGCCTCGGGCCCGCGCGCGGTGCCCGAGTTGGTGCGCGGCAGGAACGCGAGCAGGATCGCGGCGAGCACGCCGGCGCCGACCACGATCGGCGCGAGGATGTGCTTGATCGCGTCGCCTCCGCCCTTGAAGCCGCCCGCGATCGTCGCCACCAGCTCGGTGGCGCCCCCGGCCGCGAGCGACAGCCCCATCAGCGCCAGCGCGAACAGCAGGATCTTGAGCTCGTTCTGGGTGTCGTCCTTGCTCGTGCTGCCGGGCCGGAAGCGGTCGAGCGTGGTCACGGTCAGCGCGATGAACGCGTAGGTGATCGCGGCCGCCATGCCGATGAAGAGACCGCCTGCCGGGGCCAAGAGTCGTTCCATCCTCAGAAGGTAGGCCAGAACCAGGCTGGGGTGAGCAAAATGTCGAGCGGGCGTTCAGCTCTCGTTCTTGCCGTCGGGCGCGGCGCCGGGTGCAAGCGCGGTCTCGGCCTCGGCGTCGATCGCGGCCTCGCCCTCGCGGAACGACGGATAGCGCAGCTCGATCTCGAGCTCCTGCTTGAGCCGGGTATTGCGGATCTTGCGGTTGCGGTGGGCGACGCGCGGCGCGCCGGGCTCGAACATCTGCCGCGACGGCGGCATCGGGATCGCCATGCGCTCGCACAGCCACCGGGTGTACTGGCTCTGGGTCGTCGGCTCGTCGTCGGCGACCAGGTAGCGCGCACCGGACGGCGCGCGGGCCTCGACCGCGAACACCACGCGGGCGACGTCGTCGACGTGGATCCGCGACGTGGCGTGCTGGCCGTCATCGAGCAAGCGGAACTCGCCCTTGCGCAGCCGCTCGCGCAGCCCGCGGCCCGGCCCGTAGACCGGCGCGAGCCGCAGGATCGCGGTGCGCAGCCGGTCGTACGTGCAGCGCTCGACCTCGAGCTCGTCGGCCTGGACGTTCTTCATCGGCGGATCGTCGAGCGCGACCGGCGTGTCCTCGTCGATCCAGACGTCGTCGTCGGGCTGGGCGCCGTAGAGCCCCGACGAGCTGAACAGCACGAAGCACCCCGCGCCTGCCCCGTACGCGGCCTGCAGCGCCGCGCGGATCGCCTGCCCCGGCGGCAGCGCGGCGACCGGCGGGATCGCGTAGACGACCGTGGCGCCCGGCAGGCTGCTCATCACCGGGCCGAACTGCTTGGGGATCGACGCGTCGAGGTACTTGACCTGGGCGCCGAGCGCGCCGAGTGCGGCGAGCCGGCCGGTCGACCGAGCGCAGGCTCGCACGGTGCGGCCCTCCGCGAGCGCCGCGCGGGCCAGCCGAGCTCCGACGTAACCGCAACCCAGGATGATCAGCGGGACCATGCCGGCAGTGTCCCATACCCCCGCGGCTCCTGTGCTCGCTGGCGCCGGCTGACATGCGTGCCGGTGGTGCCGTGCGTCGTGCTCGGGTCCGCGATCCCCAGCGGCCGCGCCGCCTCGGAAAACACGCGCCGCTCCGCGCGGCGATCGCGCCCGAGCGGATGATCCGCTGCCGGCTGCTGTGACCAGGTCCGCAGCGGTCACGCGGTCACGATTTTCTGTGGCAGTCCAATCTGCCAATTACACTCCAATTCACCACAATCGCCCGCAATGCGATGGCCATTCACTTCTACCGACCACGGCGACGACGCGTTCTCAAAATTTCGTGACTTGTCGGGGTGTTGAACGACAGTCGCTTCAGAAATCGTACGTTGCGTCGCTGATCGAATTCCTGTTTGCTGAAGCTCTCGCCGCACCGAATGCGACGAGTGGGCTGTACCGAGAAAGCAGCTCGGCCGACCTGGTTCGTGCTGCCTGACTCTCATTCCTGTTCGAGGAGGACTGTGATGCAACGATACTTGATGTCCGTGGCGACGAGCTCTCTTGCACTGGCCGCCGGGTGCGCCACGTCGAGCGACGTGGAAGACGTCCAGCTCGCCGAGACCCAGCAGGGCGTGACCGCGATCGGCGACGCGCTGCCGGGAACCGATCCGGTGGCGTTCGCCGCCGCCAAGGACAACTTCGCGGCGGTCGAGGAGATCGAGGACGGCCTGGGGCCGGTGTTCAACGAGAAGTCCTGTGGCAACTGCCACACGACGCCGGTGGTCGGCGGCTCGGGTGTCCAGATCGAGCGCCGGTTCGGCGAGGTCAACAACGGCATCTTCTACGGCTACGACCAGGCCCAGGACAACGAGGGCGGCACGCTGCGCCAGCTGTTCTCCAACGGGACTTACAAGAACGGCGCCGTCAGCTGCACGATCCCGGTCGAGCGCGAGCCGGCGACCGCCAACGTCCACAACGTCGGCCGCCGCACGCTGCCGCTGTTCGGCCTCGGCCTCGTCGACGCGATGCCCGACGGCTTCTTCGACTTCCTGGCCGCGATCGAGCCCACCGAGACCCGCGGCGTGGTGCTGCGCCGGATCCCGGACTTCCCGGACGCGCGCGACCCCAACCAGAGCTTCTCGCGGACCCGGGTCCAGCGCTTCGGCATCAAGGACCAGCAGACCAACCTCGTGTCGTTCGCGGGTGACGCGTACCTGAACGAGATGGGGATCTCGACCCAGAGCTGCATGCGCGGCGCCTCGGTGCTCGCGTTCGCGAACGACAACCAGGCCAACAACGCCCACCCCAAGGCCGGCTGCAACGACGGCGATCTGGCGCCGGCCCAGCCCGCGGGCAACCCGCTCGTGCCGCAGTTCACCGACGACGCGGTCGGCAGCTGCGCCGGCGGCAAGTCCGAGATCCAGGGCGACCTCGCGAACTTCCTCTTGTTCATGGAGCGCCTCGCGCCGCCGCCGCCCGACCTGTCGGACCCGATCTCGACCGGCATCGGCGCGGTCGTGTTCGCCGCGGTGGGTTGCGTGAACTGCCACGTCGCGGTCCCGTTCGTGACCCCGTCCAACCCGTTCAACGGCGTGCCCGGCAACATGGTGTTCCTGCCGTTCTCGGACTTCCTGGTCCACGACATGGGCTCGCTCGGCGACGGCATCGGCAACACCGGCGACACGGTCGCGGTCACCCGGCGGATGCGCACCGCGCCGCTGTGGGGCACCCGGTTCAACACCCAGTTCCTGCACGACGGCCGCGCCAAGAGCGTCCGCGCCGCGATCCTGGCCCACGACGGTCAGGGCAAGGCGGCGCGCGATAACTTCGCCGCGCTCGGCGCGAGCGACCAGAACTTCCTGATCCGGTTCGTCAACTCGATCTGATCCGACCGACCCACGCTGGACGGCGGAGGGCCTCGTACTTTCTCCGGGCGGGGCCCTCCGCTGTCACCCCTTTGATTGCGTGCGTGCGTACAAGCTGACCTCGGTGTCGGCTGCCGCAGACTCGGTGAACTGCGGAGATGGTCAGCGGTCGAAGTTCTTCCCGACGCGGTCGACGGGGCGCAGCCCCACGCGATCGCGATGGGCTCGCTCTACCTCGTCTCGCTGTACGTGCTCTGAGCCGGCGGTGAGCCAGCCGGCGCGTCAGGTCTCTTCGCGCGGATCCGGCAGGCCCTCCGGCTCGTCATTGCTCGCCGGAAACGCCTTGAGCTTCTCGCGGGCGATCTTCCATCCCTGCTGGACGATCCAGGACAGGGAGCGATCGAGGCGAGCGGCTTCGTGCTGGATCTCCTTGAGCATGTCCTCGGGGAAGTACAGGGACTGCTTTCTCTTGTCGGCGTTGGCCATCGCGCTCCATTCGGGGGCTGTCGGGGCTGTCGGATCTGGGGGCGATTCTATCCCGCGGCACCGCCGCAGGGACAAGTCGAAGGCATGCCGTGTTGCGCGCCGGATGCGGAGCGGCGACGGCTTCCATGACGCCTTGGTGAAGGCCGATCAGGTCCGCAGTTGACTGCGGTCACAACGTGTAGGCATTGGTCCACACCCGGCCGGCGCCCGGGACGGCCGGCCGGATCACGGCCCGGTCGCGATCGGGAGCTCGACGAAGCTCGCCTGATCCGGCGCGTGGTAGACGCGCTGGGTCGCCTTGCGGTAGTCGCCCGGCTTGGCCCAGAAGATGTTCGGGACGAAGCTCTGCGGGTTGCGGTCGTAGAGCGGGAACCAGCTCGACTGGACCTGCACCATGACCCGGTGGCCGGGCAGGAACACGTGGTTGGCGTTGGGCAAGGCGAAGCGGTAGGGCAGCGGCCTGCCCGGCGCGATCGGCCGCGCGGCCTCGAGGCTCTCTCGATAGCGGCCCCGGAAGATGTCGGCCGCGATCATCAGCTGGTAGCCGCCCATCGTCGGATCCGCCGCGACCTCGTCGGGGTAGACGTCGATCAGCTTGACGACCCAGTCCGAATCGCTGCCGCTGGTCGACGCGACCAGGTGGACGATCGGCGCGCCGGTGATCTTGAGCGGCGCGGTCAGGACGTCGGAGGTGAAGCTGAGCACGTCGGTCCGCCCCGAGGCCTCGCGCTGATCGGTCACCAGCCACTGCCGCCAGGCGGCGTTGTCCTGGTAGCTCGGCGGCTCGATCGGGCGCGACCGGAACGGCACCGGGTGGGCGGGATCCGAGACGTACTCGTCGAACGCCGCGCCGCCCGGTCGCGGTGCGGTGAACCCGGCCCGGGCGCCGCCGGCCAGGTACAGCGGCGTCGGCTTGATCGTGCAGCCGGTGCCGCAGCCCGGCCAGGCCGCCACCCGGCGCCAGGTGTTGGTCCCGGTCTCGAACGCGGTGACCGGCGCGACGTCGGCGTTCGGCGCGCCGTCCTTCAGGTAATGGTCGAGGAACGGGCGCAGCACGTCGCGCCGGAACTGCAGCGCCGTGTCGGCGCCGAACTTGATCGGACCGAGCGCGCTGCCGTCGCCGATCTCCTGGCCGTGGCGCCATGGCCCGAGCACGAGGAACAGCTTGTCGTGGCCCGGGTCCTTGGGCGCGAGCGCCCGGTAGACCGCGGTCGCGCCGTAGATGTCCTCCTGGTCCCACAGGCTGTGGACCAGCATCACCGGGACGGTCAGCGGCAGTTTCGCGAGCACCTGATCCACCGCCTGGTCGCGCCAGAACGCGTCGTAGCTCGGGTGCGCGACCAGCTTGTTCCAGAACCCGATCTGCTCCATGCCGTGGCGCCGGCCGAGCTCGCCGGCCGATCCGGCCTCGAGGAACGTGTCGTAGTCATCGAAGTGGTTGCGCCAGAACTTGATCGCCGACGCACGATCGGCCTCCTGGTCGTGGATGTAATCGATGCCGAGCTGGCGGAACGCGCCGTTGTGGAACCAGTCGTCACCGCGCCAGCCGTCGACCATCGGGGTCATCGGCACCGAGACCTTGAGCGCCGGGGGGGGGTGGACCAGCGCCATCAGCGGCAGGAAGCCGTCGTACGAGATCCCGAGGATGCCGACGTTGCCGTTGGTCTCGGGGATGTTCTTCACCAGGTAGTCGATCGTGTCGTAGGTGTCGGTCGCGTGATCGACCGGGGTCGGGTTCTGCGGCCCGTGCAGCGGCCGGTTCATCACGTAGTCACCCTCGGACTTGTGCTTGCCGCGCACGTCCTGGACGACGCGGATGTAGCCGCCCTCGACGATCACGTCGGTCGCGTTGTCGTAGCCGATCAGGATCGAGCCGAGGTGACCGCTCTGGCCGTGGCTGGTCAGCTCGGTCGCGTTGTACGGCGTGCGGGTGAGCAGGATCGGCGCGCGCCTGGCGGCTTTCGGCACCAGGATGACGGTGAACAGCTTCACGCCGTCGCGCATCGGGATCATCACCTCGCGGCGCGTGTAGTCGAAGCCGAAGCTCGATGGCGTGTACTGCGCCGGGGTCTCGCTCGGCAGCGCCGGGTAGGTCGCGGGCGGCGGCGCCGCGGGCGTGGGCGTGACGGGCGGCGACTTCGCCGGCTGCGCGGCCACCGGCGCGGCGAGCGCGGAGCCAAGTGCCCAGCAGGCAAGGACAGCGAGAGCGGATCGGGTCGGCATGACCGGCCGTTCATCGCATCGTGGGACGCGGCAGGCTACTGATTCCGCGAACGAGCGCCGCGCTCGGACGCGCCGAACCGTGCGCGACCGCGCAGCGCACGTCGCCCCACATCGCGCGGGGAGGTTCGCGCCAGGGGTTCGCGCCAGGGGTTCGCGCAGGGATTCGCGCCGGGGATTCGCGCCCGGGGGGCTCGCGCCGGGAAGCTCGTGCCCGGGATTCGTCCCCGGGACGCGCGACCCCGCGTCCGAGCCCGCCTCTCCAGGGAGAGGCCTGTGACCCGGGCCTGATGTTCACTTTCCTTCATAACCCGCGGCCTTGCGCCGATCGCCGGCGATCTGCATCCTGCCAGCCGCGGGCGGGCCGGCGCGTCTCGCGTCGAACGAACCAGGACAGCCATGTCGCCGAAACCGAAGATTGTCCCGCGCTCCGTGCCGCGGCCGGTGCCTCGCGCGGTCCCGCGAGGCCGGCCCCGGCTCCTCGCCTTGCTGATCGTCCTCGTCGCCTGTGGCGCCGCGGCCTGCGGCGGTGCCGACAACGGCGGCCCCGACGCGGCGCTGTGCGTCCCTCCTCCCGGCAACACGGCGCCGACCTATACCCAGCTGTTCACGCGCTACTTCGCGCCCGGCACACCCGGGCACTGCGCCAACGACGGCTGCCACAACGGCAACTTCAACATCTGGAAGTGCGGCTTCACCAAGGACAGCTGCTTCCAGGGCATGGCGACGATGGCCGGGCTGATCGACACGCGGAACCCGACCGCATCGCCGATCGGCGATCCGCGAAACTCGCCGCTGAGCTGGATCAACCCCAACGGGCCGATGCCGTTCGACACGCCGGGGCCGTTCCCCGAGGGCCGCGACGCGATCCTGGCCTGGGTCGCGGCCTGCGCCCAGAACAACTAGCGGCTCAATAGCGCAGCGGCTCGAGGTACTCGAGCAGCTCCTTGGTGCGATGCCGGAACGGCGGCGGGACCTGGAAGCTCGTGCCGAGCTCGTCGATGCGCTCGTCGACGGTCATGCCGCCGGGCTTGGACACGGTGGCCTCGAACAGCGCGCCGGCCGGCGTGCGGACGTAGATCGAGTCGAAGTAGCCGCGGTCCTTGCGCTCCGAGGTGTCGGTGAAGCCCATGCCCTCGAGCCGGAACTTGACCTGGTCCTGGGCGCCGTGGTCGTCGACCTGGAACGCGCAGTGGTGGACGATGCCCTCGCCGTAGGTCCAGCTCGCCTGCGGCAGCTCGGGGTCGAGTGCGAAGTCGACGATCTTTCCCGTCTGGCCGGTCTGGCCGGTCTGGCCGGTCTGGGGCGTGCCGCCGTCGCCGAATACGTAGCGCACGAACCGGCCGTCCTCGGCGGTCCGCGTCGCGCTCCAGCCCTGGGTCATGAACTCGTTCGAGGTCTCGTGCTCGCGCACGCTGACCACGATCGCGTGGGTGCCGCGGATCGCGAGCTCGGACGGGACCTCGCCGTTGGAGTACGGCTTGCGATCGTCGTCGGCGATCCCCACCAGCTCGTAGTCCAGGCCGCACGGGTGCTGGAACTGCAGCGCGCGCTCGCCGAACCGCGCGGTCTCCTTGACCTCGAAGCCGTGCGCGGCGAGCCGCTTGGCCCAGAACGCCAGCCCCGAGACCGGGACCGACAGGCTGAGCGTGCGGATCTGGCCGGTGCCCTTGCGCGCCTTGCGCCCGGACTGCCGCATCGGGAACGTCGTGACGAGCGTGCTCTCCTCGCCGAGGTCGTTGCCGTAGTACAGGTGGTAGATCGGCACGTCGCCGTCGTAGAGCGCGGTCTTCTTCACGCTCTTGAGCGACAGCACCTTGGTGTGAAAGTCGTAATCTTCCTGAGCGCCACCCGAGCACAGCGTGATGTGGTGGTGGCGCCGGATCGGGGCCGGGTTTGCCATGCCCCGACTCTAGGCCCCGCGGCCCGGCGCCGAGAAGCCCAAACTCACCGTTCGGCGCAGAGCGCGTCCGCGTGTCCGCGCGTCAGAACAGCATCACCTCACCGGCCTCGCGGCGGTTGACCTCGACGTCGTCGTTGCCGACCGTGGTGTGCGCGACCGGCGGGATGTCGCCGCGGACGCCGAAGTCGGCGGCGAGCTGGTGCGACACGTCGGCGATCCAGCCGTCGATCTGGAGCAGGCTCTGGGCGCACACATCCTGGAACTGCATCTTGGACAGCGCGGCGTGGGACTCGGAGACCACCTCGGCGAGCGCGTTGTCGCTGTCGGCCAGCACGTTGCCGACCTCGCTCCGGAGCTCGGCGACCCGGCGATCGACCGCCTCGATCCGATCGCGCGCCTCGTGGGCGTAGCCCTCGACGACCTGCGCGAGGTGCTGGCTGTGGCGCAGCAGCTGCGGCACGGTCTTCTCCATCGTGGCCGCGAGGTCGTAGACCGTCTTGTTCGCGCCCGCGATCGCCTTGGACAGCTGCTGCATCTCGCTGGCGATCGTGCTGAACACCGCCGAGCCGGACGATCGCGACGCCTCGATCCGGGCGTTGATCGACAGCACGCGGGCCGCGGCGTTGAGCCGCTCGATGTCGCGCGCCGCCGCGGTGATCGACCGGACCGACTCGGCGACGGCGGCGACCTGGCTGGCGTGCTCGGCGACGACCTTGCCGACGCTCGAGGTGTGCTGGCGGACATGCTCGGACTGGCTGCGGATCGCGCGGCCGAGGTCGGAGTCCTCGTTGCCGACCGGCCCGGCGAGCACCTCGCGCAGCCGCGCGATGTGGCGATGCGCGACCTCGACGACGCGCTGGACGTGGCGGCCCGCCGCCAGGACGTCGGTCTCGGTGGTCTGGTTGACCTGCCGGACCCGCGCGATCACACGCTCGCGCGTCCTGCGCAGGCGGTCGAGCATGGTCTTTGCCATCGACGCCACGGGATTATGCCGTGAGCCGCTGGACCGCCGCGACCAGCAACTCCGCCTTGAATGGCTTGATGATCCAGCCCTTGGCGCCGGCCTTCTTGGCGCGCTCGATCAGGCCGGGCTGGCCCTCGGTGGTCAGCATCACGACGGGCAGGGTCTTCCAGCGAGCGTCGGTGCGCAGCTTCTCGAGCATCTCGAGCCCGTTCATCCGCGGCATGTTGACGTCGCAGATCAGCATCGCCACCGTCGCGTCAACCTTACCGATCGCGTCGAGACCGTCGACGGCTTCGATCACCTGGTAACCGGCCTGTGAGAGCGCGAGCCCGACCTGCTGGCGGACCGTGGGTGAATCATCGATGACAAGGATCTTCTTCATGGCTCACAGAGCGGTTCGTCCACATCCCGGTGGGATTGAGTGCTCAAACAATCGACGAGACGGCCGAACCGGCAGCGGTATGACCTCTCTGCACGAAGCGCTTCGCACGATCCTCGCCACCAAGGCGGCCGAGCTGTTCTCCGACTATGGCGTGGCATGCCAGCCCGTGGCGACGCCACCGGAACCGAGCCAGCAGCTGTGCGGGATTCTCGGGTTCACCGGGGATCGGATGTGTGGCTCAGTCGTGATCTCGGCGACGCACGAGGCGATCGCGTGCAGTAACCCGATCGGCGACGGACCGACCCGCGGCTGGGTCGCCGAGCTCACCAACCAGCTCGTCGGCCGGTTCAAGAACGCGCTGCTGCGCGGCGGCGTGGAGATCGCGATGTCGATCCCGGTCGTGCTGACCGCGACCCAGCTGACGCCGCTGCCCCAGACCCAGCTCGACCCGCTGCGGCTCGCGGTCGGCACCGGCCTGCTCACGATCTGGCTCGAGATCGAGGCCGATCCGGCGCTCCAGCTCGCCGAGCCGAGCGCCGAGTCGATGATCGCCGCCGAGGGCGAGGCGATGCTGTTCTGAGCTGGGCGCCGGCCACCGCTTGCGCTGTCGCTCGCGATCGCGCGGCACGAGCTCGGCCGGATGATGTCAGGCAGACCACCGCCGGAGCACACTCGAACATGCTGGGCTGGCCACGCGCGGGCCCAGCGGCCGTTTCGGGCGATGCGCGGGTGGCCACGCGCGGGGCCCAGCGGCCGTTTTTGGGCGTGCGCAGGTGACCGGCCGCCCGCGTTTCCTGGCTCGCAGCGCCCCTCATTGCCGGCGGGGGGCGGTCGATGCAGTGGACATGACGACGCTTCTGCGCTGCGTGCGCGCCTCTCCTGTTCTGGCCGCGCTGATCGCCCTGGTCGCGACCGCATGCCTCTACGACCCCGGTCAGCGCTGCGGGCCGGCGATGAAGTACGAGGAGGCGAGCAACACCTGCGTTTGCGACAACGCGATCCCGGCGGCGGGCGGCTGCCAGCCGTGCGCGCCCGACGAGGTCGTGGTCAACGGCACGTGCGGCTGCGCCGCCGGGATGTCCAAGAACGCCGCCAACGTCTGCATCGCGGTCAGCGGCCTGGGCGACGCGTGCGACACGACGAGCTCGCCGTGCAACAGCGCGATGTACTCGTACTGCGCGACGCGCGGCAGCCCGACGGTGGGCACGTGCACCCGCACGTGCGGGACCAACAACGACTGCGACTCGGCGTACACCTGCGCGACGTGGGAGACCCAGCCGTACTGCCGGACCTTCGAGAACTTCGGCGCGATGTGCTCGAGCTCCAGCGATTGCCAGGACGGCGATGCGAAGTTCTGCGACACCTTCGTGAGCCACCGCTGCGCGGTCCAGGGCTGCTCGCTGACGAAGAATGATTGCCCGCGCGGCACGATGTGCTGCGACTTCTCCGGCTACGGACTCGGCACCTTGTGTGCAGGAGCGTGTCTATGAAACGTGCATTGTGGATCCTGCTGGCGCTCGGTAGCGCGGCGGAGCCAGCAGCGGCCCAGGCGGCCGACGGCCCGCTGGAGCTGGAGCTACTCGCCAGCGACCCGGTGCCGCCGACGCAGCCGCAGCAGGCGTCGCCACCGCCACCGTCGGCCGACGATCTGGCGAAGGCCGCCGACGCGACCGCCGACGTCGCGGCGATCGCGGCGCCGGCGGATTCGGCGCCGGAGGACCTGGCCAGGGCCGCCGATGTCACCGCGGACATCGCGAGCCTGCCCGCCGGCGCGGGAACCAAGCCGTCGTCCGACGACATCGATCTGAGCGCGCTGGGCCTCGACCCCGCGTCGGCGTCGATCGACGACAAGCTCAACCTGTATGGCTTTGCCGACTTCGGGTTCAACACCCAGCACTGGTCGGAGGACCGGCCGTACCTCGACAGGGTCCGGAGCTTCATGTTCGGCAACCTCAACCTCTACATGGCCAAGAGCCTGACGCCGAAGATCCGCTCGCTGGCCGAGGTGCGCTTCAGCTTCCTGCCGAATGCCCAGAAGAACCCCGACGGCACGTACGTCGACACCACCGTGCAGGACGTGAGCCAGTTCGGCCGGAGCGTGCAGTGGGGCGGCATCGTGATCGAGCGCGCCTACCTCGAATACGACGTCACCGATCACCTGACGATCCGCGCCGGCCACTGGCTGACGCCGTACGGGATCTGGAACATCGATCACGGCTCCCCCGTGATCATCCCGACCACGCGCCCCTACATCATCGGCGAGCAGTTCTTTCCCGAGCACCAGACCGGGCTCGAGCTGTTCGGCAGCCACACCCAGCAGGGCTTCAAGCTCGACTACCACGTCACGGTTTCCAACGGCCGTGGCCCGTCCGAGGCCCAGGAAGATCGCGACCGCAAGCTCGCGTTCGGCGGCCGGCTCGAGCTCGAGACGCCGTGGGGCGTCCGGCTCGGCAGCTCGTACTACCGCGGCCGGTACACCGGGAATCCCCAGACCGCCGGCGCGATGCCCGAGACCTACCTCGAGGCGGCCTACGGCGCGGACGTCCTGTTCGATCGCGGACCGCTGCACATCCAGGCCGAGGCGATGGTCCGCGAGCGTCACTACCCGCTCGGATTCCGCACCACGTCCGGCGCGGGGTTCGCGGCCGACGGTCGCGACCTCGGGTACTACGCGATCATCGGCTATCGCTTCGATCAGCTGTGGAACGTGATGCCGTTCTTCTATCACGAGGATTACCGGCCGAGCGGGCACGGGTTTTTCGAGCGGGTCGACGGCTACAGCGCCGGGCTCAACTTTCGCCCGTCCGCGTCGACGGTGTTCAAGGTCATGGGTTCGTACGTCGCGATCCCAGCCGGGCAGGGCCTGCTTCAGGACCTGACGCTGCGCATGTACACCGCACAGGCCTCGTGGGTCTTCTGAGGAGCGCCATGATGAAGACACACATCACATCGATCGTGATCGCGCTCTGCCTCGTCATGCTCGCCGGTTCGGCTCGCGCCGACGGCAAGAAGCTGGTCGTCGTGGTCGCCAAGGGCTCGAGCCTGACCAACATCTCGCGGGCCGAGCTCAAGCGCTGCTTCCTGGGCGAGGCGGTGTCGGGTGGCGGCAAGACCCTGGTCCCGTTCAACGCGGCGCCCAACTCGCCGGACCGGGCCGGGTTCGACAAGGCGGTGCTCGGGATGTCGCCCGACGAGGTCGGCCGGTTCTGGGTCGACCGCAAGGTCCGCGGCCAGAGCGGTGCGCCGCGCTCGCTGCCGTCCGCGGCGCACATGGCCAAGGTCGCGGCGAAGTTCCCCGGCGCGATCGGCTACCTGCCGGTTGACCGGATGACCTCGGACGTCCAGGCCGTCTCGGTCGACGACGTGCCGTACACCGACAAACGCTACGACATCGCGGCGCAGTAGCCAGAGCGCACCATGAGCTCACCACCACGTACCGCCTCAGCCGGCGGCTTCTCGATCCGGAAGCTGCGCACGCTCGTGCTGATCGCACTGGTCGCCGGCGTCGCCGTGTTCACCAGCGTCATGCTGACGCTCGTGCACTCGCTGTCCGACCGCTTCGGCCCGCAGGTCGCGGCCGATCTCGAGTGGCGCACGATGCGCGGCGCGCAGGAGCTGTCGAGAGCGGTCGACATCGGCCTCGCGGCGGAGGATCCGGGGATGGTCGAGGAGGCGTTCGGGAGCTACGCCGCGTCGTCCGACGTCCAGGCGATCGTCGCCGCCAACGCCAAGGGCGAGGTGCTCGCGCACCACGGCTCGATCGGCTCGATCGCACCGATCTGGGCCGCTCCACCGGGCACGCTGGTCCGCGGCGACGGCTACATCGCGAGCTGGGCTCCTTCGACGATCGAGGGCACTCAGGTCGGCAAGATCTGTATCGTGGTGTCGACCGGACGGCTGACCCATGCCCAGGCGCTGCTGTCGAGCGTGTCGCGCACCACGCTGATCGCCGGGATCGCCGGCGCGCTGCTCGGCGCGCTGGTGATCCTGTTCTTCACCCGCCAGGTCCGGATCCGCGACCAGCAGCTCGCCGACCACGCGCGAAACCTCGAGCACAAGGTCGACGAGCGGACCCGCGAGCTCGACGAGCGCAGCCGCGGCATGCGGCTGGTGCTCGACAACGTCGCCCAGGGGTTCGTCACGATCGATCTCGACGGCGTCCTCGCCACCGAGCGCTCCGCGATCTTCGATCGCTGGTTTGGCCCGCCCGAGCCGGGTGCGACGTTCGGCGCGCTGCTCGCGCGCCATGACGCCGATCTCGCGGGCTGGCTGGCGCTCGGCCTCGACAGCGTGCGCGACGGCTTCCTGCCGCCGGAGCTGTGCCTCGAGCAGCTGCCCAGGCGGTTCACCGCAGGCGCCGCGACGTTCGCGATCGAGTACTCGCCGATCGTCAACGGCGACCGGGTCGAGCGGATCCTGCTGATCCTCAGCGACATCACCGAGCGTGTCGTCCGCGAGCGCGCCGACCGCGAGCAGCGCGAGTTGGTGGCGATGGTGCAGCGGATCACGGTGGACCGCGCCGGGTTCGACGAGTTCCTCGACGAGGCCTCGGGCCTGGTCGCGTCGCTGGCCACGGCCGGCGATCCGGTGACCGAGCGCCGGATGATCCACACGCTCAAGGGCAACTGCGGGATCTACGGCCTGACCAGCGTCGCCGAGCTCTGCCACCAGATCGAGACCGAGATCGCTGACGAGCCCGGTCCGGTCGGCGAGCCCCACCGGCTCGCGCTGGCCGAGGCGTGGCGCGGCACCACGGCGCGGCTGGCCCAGCTCCTCGGCATCGACCGCCGCAACGTCATCGAGGTCGAGTTCGCCGAGCTGGCGCGGGTGATCGACAAGGTCCGCCACGGCCTGGCCGGACGCGAGCTCGCGGCGGTGCTGACGTCGTGGTCGCACGAGCCGGTGGCGCGGCGGTTCGAGCGGCTCGGCCGGCACGCCACCACGCTGGCGCGGCGGCTCGGCAAGGGCGAGCTCGACATCGTGATCTGCGATGAAGGCATCCGGCTCGACACCGCGCGCTGGGCGCCGTTCTGGAGCGCCCTGGTGCACGCGGTCCGCAACGCGGTCGACCACGGCATCGAGCCGCCGGACGTCCGCGCGGTGGCGGGCAAGCCGGCGCGGCCCAGGCTGACGTTCAGCGCCACCCGCGGCCGGGGTCGGCTCATGATCAGCGTCTCGGACGACGGAGGTGGCATCGACTGGGAGGCGGTTCGCGTCAGGGCGCGGGCGGCGGGCGTGCCGGCGGAATCGCAGACCGATCTCGAGCTGGCGCTGTTTCGCGATGGGGTCTCGACGGCCAGCGGCGTGACCGATGTCTCCGGCCGCGGGATCGGGATGGCGGCGCTGCGCGATGCGGTGATCGCGCTCGGGGGCACGATCGAGCTCGAGAGCGTCACCGGCACGGGCGTGGTCATGCGCTATCGCTTCCCGGAGGCGGACGGCGAGATCCTCGCGCTGCGCCCGCCGACCCAGCCGACCTTCCATACCGCGTAGGTCGCCGGCACCGAGCTCGGCGGATCAGAACCACAGCTCGCCGCCCAGGAACGTCGGGATCGACGTGCCGTGCATCCGGTCCGCGAACGCGGCGTAGGCCTCGAGCCGCAGCGCGAGGCCGGGCATCGCCCGGTAGCGCACGCCGAGCCCGAGCCCGGCCGCGACGAACCGGTCCGAGCTCGCGCCGTCGCTGAACGAGTACGGCGCGGCGGCGACCGCATGGAGGGCCAGCGCGTCGCCGACCAGCCGGATGCGGAGCGACGGGACGACCGCGTACGCCACGAGCACCGCATCGAGCCCGAGCTCGATCCGCGAGCCAAGGGCGATCGAGGCGCCGAGCGATGGCGCGCCGGTCTCGCGCACCAGCCGCAGGTTGGTGCCGAACCCGGCGCCGACCGCGAACCGGACCGGCACGCGGGCCGGCGTTGCAGGTCGGGCCGCCGCGACCCCGGGCCGCGCCGCGACCACGGTCGACCGATCGCCCGCAGGATCGGCAGCGGCCGCGCCGGTCGGGGCGGGCTCGCCGAGCGCGAGATCGACCGCGAGCTCGTCGCCCGAGGCCACGTGCACGGTCTGCTCGGCGTCGCGCCGCCCGGCCGCGCGCGCGACCAGCTGGTGCTCGCCGGGCGAGACCATCAGCGGCATCGCCGGGTGATCGAGCGGCACGCCGTCGAGCACCAGGATCGCGCCGTCGCCCGGCGGCGCGATCGTCACGGTGACGCGGGCGACCAGCGCGAGGATGCTGTCGAGCTCGGTCCGGGCCGTGGCGAGCCGGGCCGCGGCGACCACGCCCTTGCCGTCGGCGAGGAACCGGCGGTAGTAGCCGACCGCCTCGGCGTAGTGCGACAGCTGGCGGTGGCAGCCGGCGATGTTGTAGAGCACCAGCGGGTGCGGCGCGATCTCGTAGGCGCGCTCGAACTCGGCGAGCGCCTCGCTGTACTTGCCGTCCTTGAACAGCGCGACGCCGCTCTTGAAGTGGTGGTCGGCGTCTCTCTGCTCCGAGGTCGGCGCGGCAGGCTTGCGCGGCGCCCGCGGCCGCGCGTCGGGCGCGGCGCCCAGTCCCGGCGAGGCGACCAGGATCAGGCCGAGGGCGATCAGGGCGATGCGCATATCAATGATACGGGCTCTGGCTCTCGATCCGGTCGGTCGGCCGCTCGGTCGGCCGGTCCCTCGGCTTGCCGCGGGTCGGGGGCACGATGCGCCTGAGCTGGACGACGAGCCGCTGGCTCTCGTCGAACGCGATCGGCTCGTCGCGGCCGAGGTAGCCGGCGGCGGTGATCCGCAGGCGGTGCATCGCGCCGTCGCGGGCGACCGCGAGCTCGGCGCCGCGGACCGGCTCGCCATCGAGCGTGATCGTGGCGCCGGGCGGGTCGACCGCGAACCGCAGCGTGATCGTCGCGTGCCCGGCGGCGCCCGCGGCAGCGGCCGGAGCCGCGGCCGCGTCGTTGCCGGCCGGCGCGGCGGCGGCGGTGACGGCGGTGATCGGTGAAGGCGTCGCGCGGGGGGCCTCGGCGGCGAGCGGCGGCTCCGGCGGCGGGCTTGCCGGAGAGACTGCCGGAGAGGCCGCCGGATCGACCGGATCGCCTCCGGTGAGCGCGACCACCAGCGATCCGACGAGCACGACGCTCGCGGCGAGCACCGCGAGCGCCATGGCCACCCGGGCCAGGCGCGTGGTCCGCGGCGCGCCGTGGAACTCCGGCACCGCCTCGGTCGTGGCGACGATGTCCGGGGCGCTGCCGTGCGCGGCGGATCCGGGCAGGTGCGAGGCGGTGACCGCGGCCTCGAGCCCGGCGAGCTCGTCGCGATCCGACGCGCTGGCGGGAGCGGGGGCGGGGCCGGACGAGCCGGGGACGACCGCGAGCTCGGCCGGGCGCGCGCCGGTGCGGTACGGGATGCCAGGCGCCGATCGTACGGTCGACGACTCGCGGAACACCTGGCGGCAGAACGGCAGCAGCGCCTGCTCGAGCTCGCCCGCGCTGGCCGGCCGATCGTGCGGCGCCAGCGCCATCGCGCGGGCGATGATGCGGTCGAGCGCCTCCGGCAGATCGGTCCGGCGCCGGCGCGGGGTCAGGAAGTCGCCGATCATCACCCGGTACATCAGCTGGTTGTAGTTGTCGGCGCGCATCGGCACGTCGCCGACCAGCATCTCGTAGACGATCACGCCGAACGCGTAGAGGTCCGCGGCAAAGGTGATGTTGCTGTCGCCGCGCGCCTGCTCCGGCGACATGTAGTACGGCGTGCCGAGCACGAGCCCGGTCGTGGTCAGCCGGAAGCTCGACTCCCGGGTCATCGTGCGCGAGATCCCGAAATCGAGCAGCTTGACCATCTCGCCGCGGCTCTGCCGGACCAGGAACACGTTGTCGGGCTTGAGGTCGCGGTGGACGATGCCGGCGTGGTGCGCCGCCGCCAGCGGCGACAGGATCGCGCAGCCGAGCTCGCAGGCGTCCTCGACGTCGAGCGGACCGCGGGTCTTGAGCCGGCTCGCGAGCGACTCGCCCTCGAGGTACTCCATGACCAGGAACGGCTCGCCGTCGCTGCTGGTGCCCAGGTCGGTGACCTGAGCGATGCCCTCGTGGCCGATCTGCGAGGCCGTGATCGCCTCGCGGTGGAAGCGCTCGATCATCGGCGCGTTGCTGAGCTGGGGGTTGAGCACCTTGATCGCGACCCGCTTGCGCAGCCCGACGTGCGTGCCGAGGTAGACCGCGCCCATGCCGCCGGTCGCGAGCAGACGCTCGATCCGGTACTTGTCATCGAGCATGGTGCCCTCCGACAGCTGGCGGGATCCCTGCGCGCCTTCCACGACGGCGACCAGGATATGCCACCAAGCGGGCGAATTCACCCGGAACGTTGCCGCGGTGCGACACGATGAGCCCGGCGTGAGGTGAGGCGCGCGATGAGCGTAAGATGCACGCCGTGCACATGCTTCGCGCCGCGGGTCTCGGCCTCCTCGCACTGTCCTGCCAGAGCCGGCCGGGCGCTCCGGTTCCGCCGCGCGCCGCACCGCCGCCGGTCGCCGCGGCACCCGCGCCGGCGCCGGTGCCGGCCGCCGCCCCGGACGAGGCCGTGCCGCTCGGCCCGCTGCCGGGCGATGTCCGGCCGATCCGGGAGTCGCTCGCGCTCGACATCGATCCGGCGCGCGAGCGGTTCTCGGGCACCGCCGAGATCGTGATCCGGCTCGATCGCCCGCGCGATCGGCTGTGGCTGCACGGCCGCGGCCTGGCGGTGACCGAGGCCGCGATCGTGCTGGCGTCGGGGACCCGGCTCGCGGCGCGCTGGGACGAGATCGATCCGACCGGGGTCGTGCGGGTCGCGGCGGTGCCGCCGGTGGCCTTGACCGGCGAGGTCACGCTGCAGATCCGCTACGACGCGGCCTACGACCCGCAGCTGGTCGGCGTGTACCGGGTCGCGACGCGCAGCGGCCCGGCGGTGTTCTCCAAGTTCGAGGCGATCTACGCGCGCCGTGCGTTCCCGTGCTTCGACGAGCCCGCGTTCAAGACCCCGTTCGACGTCGCGATCACCGCGCCGGAGGCCGCGGAGGTGATCGGCAACATGCCGGTGGTCGACACCGCGCCGGCCGGCGCCGGGCGCAAGCGGGTGCGGTTCGCGACCACGCCGGCGCTGCCGTCGTACCTGATCGCGTTCGCGGTCGGGCCGTTCGAGAGCCGCGGCCGCACGCTGGCGCCGAGCGCGGTGCGCAGCGAGCCGCTGCCGATCGGCGCGGTGGCGATCCGCGGCCGCGGCGATGCGACCGGGTACGCGCTGGCCGAGGAGCTCGTGCTGCTCGCCGAGCAGGAGCGCTACTTCGGGATCCGGTTCCCGTTTCCCAAGCTCGATCTGATCGCGGTGCCCGACTTCCAGTCCGGCGCGATGGAGAACGCCGGGGCGATCACGTTCCGCGACGCGCGGCTCCTGATCGACGACCGGGTGTCGTCGCTCGAAGATCGGATCGCGGTCACCAGCGTGCTGGCGCACGAGACCGCGCACCAGTGGTTCGGCGACCTGGTCACGATGCGCTGGTGGGACGACCTGTGGCTCAACGAGGGCTTCGCGACGTTCCTCGACACCAGGACGCTGCGCGCGGTCCGGCCCGAGCTCGAGGCCGAGCTCGACGCGGCGTACCGCTTCGATTCGGTGATGACCGTCGACGGGCTGTCGGCCGCGCGCCGGATCCGGCAGCCGATCGAGACCACGCACGACATCACCAACGCGTTCGACGGCATCACCTACGAGAAGGGCGCCGCGGTGCTGACGATGCTCGAGCACCACCTCGGCGACGAGCCGTTCCGCCGCGGCCTGCACGACCTCCTGGCCGGCCACGGGTTCGGCAACGCCACGACCGAGGATCTGATCTCCGCGCTGGCCAGCGCGTCGCACCGCGAGCTCGGTCCGCTGGTGTCGAGCTTTCTCGATCAGCCCGGCGTGCCGGTGGTCGCGGCGACCGCGCGCTGCGAGGCCGGCCGCGGCCGGGTCGAGCTCTCCCAGGCGCGGTGGCGCTCGCTCGGGTCGGCGGCCACGCCGGGGGCGCGCTGGACGATCCCGGTGTGCGTGCGGTTCGGGGCCGGCGCGCGCACCGGCCAGGCGTGCACCGTGCTCGATGGCGAGACCGGCTCGCTCGAGCTGCCGGGCTGCGCCGACTGGATCTGGCCCAACGCCGACGCCGCCGGCTACTACCGCACGGCGCTGTCGGTCGCCGACGTCGCGCGGCTGACGGCCAGGACCGCGGTCGCGCGGCTGTCGACCGTCGAGCGGGTGCGGCTCGGCCACGATCTCGAGGCCGCGTTCGCCAGCGGCGCGCTGCCCGGCGGCGACGTGCTGCGCGCGCTCGAGCCGCTCGCCCGCGATCCGCACGGCGCCGTGGCGCTGGTGCCACGCAAGCTGCTCGAGCTGATCGACGCGTTCGTCGTCGACGGCGCCGCGCAGGCGCCGCGGCGGGCCGCGCTGCGCGCCCGGATCGCGCGGCTCTACGCCCCGGCGGTCCGGGCGCTCGGGTTCTCGCCGGCGGCGTCCGAGTCGCCGTGGCGCCGGAAGCTCCGCACCGAGCTGCTCGGCTTCCTGGCGCTGCGCATCGAGGACCCGGCGGTGCTCGGCGAGGCCGCGCGGCGCGGCCGCCGGCTGCTCGGGCTCGAGCAAGCCCCCGGGCGATCCCCCCGGCAAGCCTCCGGGCAGGACCTCACGCCCCACCCCGAGGCCGTGGCGCCCGATCTCGCCGACCTCGCGCTCGGCGCGGCGGCGCGGCGCGGCGGCGCCGATGTCTTCGACGCGCTCGTGGCCGAGCTCGCGCGCTCCGACGACGCCCAGGTCCGGCAGCGCGCGCTCGGCGCGCTCGCCCAGACCCGCGATCCGGCGCTGGTCGGCCGCGCGCTCGACCTCGCGCTCGACCCGGCGCTGCGCAAGAACGAGCGGCTGATCACCCTGCGCAGCTTGCTCGGCGCCGTCGACACGCGCGACGTCGCCTGGGCCTGGCTCACCGCGCACTTCGACGCGCTGGTGCCGCTGCTCCCCGATCGCTTCGCCGGCCAGATCCCGATGGCGATCCGGCTGTGCGATCCGCAGCGGATCGAGCAGGTCCGCGCGTTCTTCGCGCCGCGCATCGACCAGCTCACCGGCGGCCCGCGCAACCTGGCCCAGGCGCTCGAGACCGCGTCGCAGTGCGCGGCCCGCATCGCCGCGCAGAAGGCCAGCGTGCTCACCTACCTCGATGCCCGCTGATCGCCGTCAGCGCAGCTTGAGCGAGTCGAGCATGGTCCGGAACGCCTTGGCGTTGGCCTCGACCGTGGTCCGGGTACCGACCAGCTTGAAGTAATACGGGCCCTGGGGGCTGCCGACGATCGCCGCGAGCAGCGCCTGATCGGCCTTGTCGACCATCTCGGTCGCGCCGGGCATCGCCGCGGCGTGATAGCGGCCGGTCAGCGACACGAACGTCGCGTCCTGCCCGGCGAACTTGGTCTTCTCGATCTTGGCGACCTCGCGCGACGGCTTGCCGCTGGGCTGCTCGAACTGGTCGAGCCAGCGGTTGACGTTGTCCTCGATGCTGCCGGCGCCGCCGGAGCTGAAGTAGTAGACGATCAGCTCGGCGTCCTCGCCGGGCTTGCCGGGCAGCACGAAGTCCGCCGCGCGCATGCTCGACGTGATCGGCTTGGCCGTCCAGTCGGCCGGCGCCGCGAGCGTGAACGGCCCCATCGCGAGCCGGCCGTCGGGCAGCTTCTCGAGTGTCCTCGGTGTGCCCTGCGCGGGCATCGTGCCGTGCGGGGCGCCGCCGCCCATGTCGGCGTGCGGGTTGGGCGCCGCGGCCGGGGGCGACTTGGCGCCGGCGGCTTGCGACCCGGCCTGCCAGTCGGTGGCGGGCGGCAGATCGCCCCTGGACGGCTCCTTCTTGCACGAGCCGGCGAACACGAGGGCGATCAGCAGGGCGCGGTTCATGACGACAACTGTAGTGGCAGGGCCGGCGGTCCACCAGCCGCCGCGCCCGCGTTCGAGGCCGCCGCGTCTGCTAACGTAGCGCCGCCTCCATGGTGCCCTGGAAGACGCTGGCGACCGTCGCGACCGCGGACGGCCCGCTCGAGCTGCGCCAGCGCGGCGAGCGCGAGTTCCTGATGGTGATCGCCGGTCGCGTGCTGATGACCAGCAGCGATCGCCGGTCCGAGGAGGCGCTCGCGAGCCTCGCGTGCCGGGGGATCGCCGCGCCGAGGCCGCGCGTGCTGATCGGCGGGCTCGGGATGGCGTACACCGTGCGCGCTGCGCTCGACGTCCTGCCCGCCGCCGCCGAGCTCGTCGTCGCCGAGCTCACGCCGGTGGTCGAGGACTGGTGCCGCGGGCCGCTCGCACCGCTGACCGGCAACGCGCTCGCCGACCCGCGGGTCCGCGTGGTGATCGACGACGTCGCGCGCGTGATCGCGACCGCGCGGGCCGGGCAGCTCCACGCGATCCTGCTCGATCTCTACGAGGGCCCGCACGCCGCGACCCAGCACGCCGGCGATCCGTTCTACGGCCGCGCCGCGCTCGCCCGGAGCCACGCCGCGCTCGCCGCCGGCGGCGTGCTCGCGGTGTGGTCCGAGGAGCCCGACGAGGCGTTCGCGCGCCGGCTGGCCGCGGCCGGCTTCGAGGTCGCGACCCACCGGCTCGGCGTCCGCCGCCGCCACGCGGTCTACCTCGGCCGCCGGCGGTGACCGGTCAGCGCGGGCTGCCGACGCTGCCGCGCGCCAGTCGCCGCGACCGCGCGACCAGGCGATCGACCAGCGCGCCGGCGCGGCCCTCGGCGAGCGGGCACCCCGACCGGAGCGCATGGCGGTACGCGACCAGCGCCAGCCGCCGGGCGCGCTCCTGCTTGCCGATCGAGTCGTACAGCGCCGCCAGCACGGTCTCGATCCGCCACGCGCCGGTGCAGCTCGCGTCGATCTGCCCGAGCGGCGACAGCGCGGCGAGCGTGCCCTCGAGCGAGCGCATCGCCTGGGGGATCCGGCGGTCCTCGATCAGGCGCTGGGCGTGCGAGAGCGCGGCGGAGATCATCGCGTCGGTCCGTTCGTCGGAGCCGTCGTCGGGTCGGCCGGCGAGCGGGCCGGCGATCCGCTCGGCGATCCGCCGGGGGCCGATCCGCTCGGTCGCGGCGTGCGCGACCGGGGTCAGGGTGCGTTGCGCGACCGGGGTCAGGGTGCGCTGCGCGACCGGGGTCAGGGTGCGTTGCGCGATCGGCGGATCGAACACCTCGGAGCCGCCGGCGAGCTCCGGATCGCTCCGCCCGGCGAGCGCCCCGAGCAGCGCCGCGGCAAACTCGGTCACGCTGGCGAACCGCGCAGCGGGCGATGCATCGAGCGCGCGCAGCACGGCGCGATCGACCGCCGGCGAGATCCGGCGCGACGGGATGCGCTGCGACGGCGGCTGGACCGGCTCGGACAGCTGGCGGGTCAGGATCGTCGAGAGGTGTCCGGTGAACGGCGTGGTCCCGGTCAGCATCTCGTAGACGATCGCCGCGGCGGAGTAGACGTCGGCGGCGATGGTGGGGTGGGCGCCGGCGATCACCTCGGGCGCCATGTACGCCGGGGTCCCGGCGATCAGGCCGACCGTGGCGGGATCCTGGATCAAGGTGCGGGCGAGGCCGAAGTCGATGATCGTGACGATGTCGACGTCGTCGACCAGCACGTTGTGGCTCTTGAGATCGGCATGGACGATCTGCGCGTCGTGGATCGCGGTCAGGCCGGCGAACAGCTGCGCTGCGATCGCCGCGAGCCGATCGAGCGGCAGCGGACCGCGCTGGGCGATCAGGTGATTGAGCGGTGTGCCATGCGCGCGGTCCATGACCAGGAACGGCATGCCGTCGCTGCTGGTGCCGTGATCGAGCGCCCTCACGACGTTGGGGTGCGAGATCGCGCAGAGCAGTCGCGCCTCGTCACCGAGCCGCTCGATCACGAAGCGATCGCTCGACAGGGTGTTGCGCACCCGCTTGACCGCCACGAGCCGGCCGGATCGGTGGCGGGCGGCGTGGACCTGCCCCATCCCTCCGCGTCCGAGCAGCTCGCCGAGCTGATACTGGTCGTTCGGCATGGCTGGCGACTGAGCACCCGGCGTGCCGGGCCCGGTCACGCCGGCCGCCTGCCCCATCCCCAGACAATCCGCGCACCTGCCCGGTCGGGAGGCCCACCGCGAGGCGCGCCACACCAGGGCAGCTACCCAGGTCCCCGAGTCGGAAATTACCCGGCGAACGCGCGAACGTCCGCTGTCGTTGAAGCGGCCGAACTGGCGAGGTTGTTATGTAGGTCCTGTGTCGCCGGCTCAGCCGAGGCGCGCCCACAAGGGAATCGCCCAGATCACGCCGACCGCGATCGACAGCACCCCGGTCGCCAGGCCCAGGCCGCGCCGCGTGCCGCCGGAGCGCGCGACCACGCGCAGCGTCGCGCCGGCGGCGCCCGAGGCGAGCGCCATGCCCGCGATCGATCCGAGCCCGAACAGCGTCATGTACAGCAGGCGAGCGCCGGTCCCGGGGAGATCGGCGAACACGATCGCGGTCAGCGCGCCGCTGCCGGCGAGACCGTGGACGGTGCCGACCGCGAACGGCCGCCATGCGCGCGCGCGGATCGGGCCGCGGGGGTCATGCGCGTCGCCGTGGTCCGCGCCGGCCCGCAGGTGGTGCAGCATCGCCGCGGCGCGGATCGCGACCACGATCGATCGGACGCCGAGCACCAGCAGCATCGCCGCGACGCCGAGCTCGAAGATCACGCCCGCACGCTCGGGCAGGCTGGCACCGATCAGCATCAGGATCACGCCGACGGCGACGAGCGACAGCGTGTGGCCGATCCCCCACAGCGCGCCGAGCAGCGCGCCACCGCGCAGGCCGCGGGTCTCGCCGACCAGCGTCGATACCGCGGTCAGGTGATCGGGCTCGAAGCTATGTCGCAGGCCGACCAGCACGCCGAGCACGATGCCGATCGCTGTCGAGGACACGGTCGGACCTACGTATCACGTTTTGCAATCACCAGACCCGCACGCGGTCGGCCGGCGCGAGGTACAGCGCGTCGCCCGGCTTGACGCCGAATGCCGGGTACCACGCATCGAGGTTGCGCACGGTATCGCCGCGGTACTCCGACGGCGCGTGGCCGTTGGTCAAGATCTGGCGCCGGAGCGCCGGCTCGCGCGCCTTGCGGCGCCAGCTTTGCGCGAAGCTCAGGAAGAACTGCTGATCCCCGGTCAGGCCGGCGACCGACGGCGCCGGCTTGCCGCCGAACGCGAGCCGGTAGGCGTCGTAGGCCGCGGCCAGGCCGGCGACGTCGGCGATGTTCTCACCCAGCGTCAGCGTGCCGTTGACCGCGAGGTCGGGGAACGGGCGGTAGGCGTCGTACTGCTTGACCAGCTGCGTCGCGGCCGCCTTGAAGTGCGCGAAGTCCTCCGGCGTCCACCAGTTCGCGAGCCGGCCGGTCGCGTCGAACAGCGCGCCGGTGTCGTCGAAGCTGTGGCTGATCTCGTGACCGATCACCGAGCCGGCCGCGCCGTAGTCCATGACGATCGGCCGCGCCGGATCGAAGTACGGCGGCTGCAGGATCGCCGCCGGGAAGTTGAGCGCGTTCATCGCCGGCAGGTTGACCGCGTTGACCAGCTGCGGGTTCATCACCCACTCGCCGCGGTCGACCGGGCGGCCGAGCTTGTCGAGGTTCCGGTGGTACTCGAACAGCTCGGCGCGCTCGGCGTTACCGAACGCGTCGCCGGCCACGACCTCGAGCTTGCCGTAGTCGCGCCAGGTGTCGGGATAGCCGACGCCGACCTTGAGCGCGGCGAGCTTGGCCTTGGCCCGGGCCTTGGTCGCCGGCGCCATCCACGCCAGGTTGTCGATCCGGTGCCCGAACGCGGCGAGCTCGTTAGCCACCATGGCCTCGGCGCGCGCCTTCTCCGACGCCGGGAAGTAGCGCGTGACGTAGAGCTTGCCGACCGCCTCGCCGAGCGCGGCGCTGGTGGCGTCGACCGCGCGCTTCCAGCGATCGCGCTGCGCGGGCGTGCCGGACAGCACCTTGCCGTGGAACGCGAAGTGCTCGTCGTCGAACACGCGCGGCAGGACGTCGGCGCGGCGCTCGATCGCATGGAACGCCAGGTAGTCCTTCCAGGTGTCGATCGGCTCGCTGCCGACCAGCGCGGCGAGCGCGACCAGCGCGCCCGGCTGCCAGACCACGAAGCCGGCCTGGTGATCGAGCCCGGCGGCGGCCAGGAACGCCGGCCAGTCGAGCCCGGGCGCGCGCTCGGCGACCTCGCCGCGGGTCCAGTGCTGGTTGCCCTTCTGGACATCCTCGGTATCGACCCGCGGCGCGTGAGCCCGGGCGAGCTTGCGCTCGAGCTCGACGATCCGGGTCGCCCTGGCGTCGCCGTCGGCGATTCCGGCGAGCCGGAGCATCGCCGCGATGTGGGCCTGGTAGCGATCGCGGACCTCGGCCATCCGCGGCGAGGCATCGAGGTAGTAGTCGCGGTCTGGAAGGCCGAGCCCGCCCTGGAGCAGGAACGCCGCGTACCGGGTCGGCTCGCTCAGGTCCTGCGCGACCCACAGGCCGAACAGGTTCTCGGTGTCGTAGTTGGTGTTGTTGAGCACGTCGACGTCGGCGCGCAGCGTCGCGCCCAGCGCCGCGGCGAGCGCCCGGCGATCGCCGATCGCGGCGATGCGCTCGAGCGCGGGGGCCAGCGGCGCCGTGCCCAGCGCCGCGATCGCCGCCTCGTCGAGGAAGCTCGCGTAGTAGTCGCCGACCTTGCGCGCCTCCGAGCCGGCCGGAGCGGCCCGGGCCGCCTCGGCGATCAGGTCCGCGGTGCGCTTGGCGGTCATGTCCTCGACGATCGCCCCGGTGCCGTACGCCGCGCGATCCGGCGGGATGTCGTGGCTCTTGATCCAGCCGCCGTTGGCGTAGGCGTAGAAGTCGTTGCCCGGCGCGACCGAGCGATCCATGCCGGCGAGATCGATGGTCGCTGCCGCGGCCGGCGCGGCCGGGCGGACCTCCGCGGGGCGCGGGGCACACGCTCCGAGGGCCACGGCCGCGACGGCGCCGGCGGCCGCGACGCGTGCGCGAACGAACGAACGAAGGTTCCTGAAGCACGGCATGATGGCCGCGATCATGCCCGGACCGCTCGGCCGCACGCCAGCGGCACCCTGCAGTTGTCGGTGGATCTCACCGGTCGCACGCGGTCGCAGCGTGGCCGCAGCGCGGCCGCAGTGTGGCCGCAGTGTGCGCCATGGACCGGCGCGCGCGCTGGCTTTGCCGTCGCGCGGCGCGGCGCGCAGGGCCGGCCACCCACCGCCATTCACTGCACGCGGTGCGCCGTTGGCTGCATCGCTCTCGCCCCGATGCGCGCGGCCGGCAAGATCCACCGCGGTGGTCATGCTCGCCAGAGAGCGTCGCGGGTCGGGGACAGCCGGAGCTGCGCGAAGCAGTCTGCCGGATCCGGGTGGCCCCGAGATCCACGGCGGGCGCGCCGCCTTCGAGCTTTCCGCACCCGGTGATCCGGCGATCGTCGCCGCCGGCAGGCCTTTGCCGGAGGTGCGGCCGGAGATGTGGCCCGAGATGCAGCCGGAGATGTGGCCCGAGATACGGCCCGAGATGCGGCCCGAGATGCTACCGGAGATGGTGCTGGTGCACGCCGACGCGCAGCGCCATGCTCGAAGCTCGGCCATGCCACCCCCGCGCCTCGTGACGCAGCTTCGCGGGCTCGCGATGATCTGCGGGATCTGGACCGCGATCGCGGTGTTCGGCCTGCTGTCGAACTACGTCCGGGCGCTCTCGGGGGAGATCACGCTCGCGCCCGGGTGGTACTGGATCGGCCTCGGCTCGATCGTGGTGTGGACCGCGGTCACGCCGCCGATCCTCGCGCTCAGCCGTCGGCTGCCGGTCGAGCGGCGGACCTGGCGCACGGCGGTGCCGGCCCACATCGCGGGGCTCGTGATCGTCCTCGTGGTCGACGGGCTGGCCGGCATGGTGATCAGCCCGGCGATCGGCGGGCGGACGCTGAGCCTGTGGCAGCAGATGTGGCGCTGGTCGTACATCAACGCGTTCTTCTACGCCGGGGTCGTGGTCGTCGAGCACGCCGGCCGGTTCTACCGGATGTACCTCGATCGGCGGATCCGGTCGTCCGAGCTCGAGGCCCAGGTCAGCCGCGCGCAGCTCCAGGCGCTGCAGATGCAGATCCGGCCGCACTTCCTGTTCAACGCGCTCAACACGATCTCGGGCCTGGTGCGGATCGACGACAAGGCGTCCGCGATCACCATGCTCGCGGGGCTCGGCGACCTGCTGCGGCTCTTGCTGCGCAGCGACGGTGCCCAGGAGGTCTCGGTGCGCCAGGAGATCGCGCTGATCGCGCGCTACCTCGAGATCGAGCAGGTCCGGTTCGGCGACCGGCTCGCGATCGAGATCCGCGTCGAGCCCGAGGTGGAGGACGCGATGGTGCCGAATTTGATCTTGCAGCCGCTGGTCGAGAACGCGGTGCGCCACGGCGTCGGCGCCGACGCCGGCCGGGTCGCCGTGCGGATCGCGCCCAACGGCGCGGCCCTGCGCATCGAGGTGTCCGACAGCGGTGACGCGGTGCCGCAGGGCGGCGATGAAGGGCTCGGCATCGGCCTGGCCAACACGCGCGCGCGGCTCGAGCGGCTGTACGGCGCCGCGCACCGCTTCGAGCTCGCGCAGACCCGGACCGGGACCTCCGCGATCATCGAGATCCCGCTGCATCGCGGGCCGGCGCGGCCGGCGGGGCCGGAGGGGACGCCATGACCCGCGCCTCCCGCCCGATCCGCACGCTGATCGTCGACGACGAGCCGATGGCGCGCGCCAGCATCCGCGTCCTGGTCGCCGGCGACCCCGAGATCCAGCTCGTCGGCGAGTGCAGCTCGGGCTCGGACGCGGTGATCGCGATCGCGGCGCACGCGCCCGATCTGGTGTTCCTCGACGTCCAGATGCCGCGGATGAATGGCTTCGAAGTGCTCGCGGCGGTCGGTGACGACCGCCGGTTCGCGGTCGTGTTCGTGACCGCGTACGACAGCTACGCGCTCGCGGCGTTCGACGTCCAGGCGCTCGACTACGTGCTCAAGCCATTCGACGATCGCCGGTTCCATCGCGCGGTCGAGCGCGCCAAGGCCCGGATCCGCCACGCCCGGCTCGACCACCTGGCGACCGAGCTGGTCCAGGTCGTGTCCGGCGCCGCGCCTGCGGGGGCTGCGGCGGCGGCCGCCGCGCCGGGTGGGTCCGCGCCGGAGCGCATCACGATCCGCGACGGGGCGCGCACCGTGTTCGTGGCGATCGAAGACATCGACTGGATCGAAGCCGCCGACTACTACGTCCAGCTCCACGTCGGCGACAAGGCCTACCTGCACCGCGAGCCGATGCGCGATCTCGAGGCTCGACTCGATCCGCGGCGGTTCGTGCGGATCCACCGCTCGGCGATTGTCGCGCTCGATCGGATCGCCGAGATGCGGCCGAGCGCGCACGGCGACCACTGCGTCCGGCTGCGCGACGGCACCGAGCTCAAGCTCAGCCGCGCGCGCCGCGGCCGGCTGCGCGTCCTGCTCGCGACCCAGGCCACGCGCGCGGCGTCTCCCTGACCGGCCGCGGGCGGCGTGGGTCGGGTGCGCGCGCCGGGCGCGTGCCCGGGGCGCGTGCCGGATGCGCGCGATCGTGCGCTTGATGCGCGTGGCCTGCTTCCGATAACGCCGCGCGTCGCCGGCCTCGGCCGGCGATGTGGTCCAGCGCACAGCCCGGGTGTGACGTTGCGCGCGCAACCGCGCAGGGGCCGAGGGAGCGAGATGATAGTCTTGTCATCGGCAGATGTCGGATTTGCCCCTCTGTCTATCAGCTGTGATCGGGCGCCCCGCCCCCAAGGCTGTATGTTGACGGCCATGCGTTGGGTCCCAGCCTGCTGCGCGGCGATCACGCTCTCGGCGTGTTACGCGCCGAAGCTCCTGGGCGGTGCTCCCTGCGATCCGGCCCGCGACAGCTGTCCGGACGGCCAGAGCTGCGTGGCCAGCGGCGGCGGCGCGGGCGTCTGTACGATCGGCCCCGGCGGCGGCATCGACGCCGGCGCGGACGCGACCCCGACGGACGGCAACGCCTGCATCGGCAAGGGCCTGCTCGGCAGCGTGTGCCTGCAAAACGCACCGACCGCGCCGGTGACCCTGGCCTCGGTGACGATCAACACCGCGATGGTCGGTGCCGGCGGCTGCACCGAGATCCGGCCGCAGAACAACGGCCCGGCGCTGTGTGTGATCGCCGGCACCACGATCGACGTCCCGGCGGGCACCACCGTCCGCGCGATCGGCCTGGTACCCGCGAGCTCCACGGCGACCGCCACCAACCCACTGGTCCTGATCGCCACGCGGTCGATCACGATCGCCGGCACGATTGACGTGTCGTCGCACCTCGGCGAAACCATCGGCGGCGCACCGGCGCGTGGGGCGGGCGCGCGCACGCTGACGGGCTGCTTCGTCGCCGGTGTGGATGGCGCGGTCGGCAACGGCGCCAACGGCGGCGGCGGCGCTGCCGGCGGCAGCTTCGCCGCGCTCGGCGGCAACGGCGGGACCGGCGGCAACAACGGCGGCACCGGGCGCGGCACGGCGGCCGGCGCTGGGGCGCCGACGGTCGTCCACGGCGGTTGCCCCGGCGGCAATGGCGGCAATGGCGCAGGCGTCGACCCCACGACCAACACCACCTTCGGCGGCGGCACCGGCGGCCCGCCCGGCGGCGCGATCTACCTGCTCGCCGGCGACTCGATCACGATCGCAGCGACCGGCAAGCTCAATGCCTCGGGTGCGGGCGGGGCCGGCGGCAGCGCCGGGTTCGACGCCAGCGGTGGCGGTGGCGGTGGCGGCGCCGGTGGCCTGATCGTCCTCGATGCCGCCCGGGTCAGCTCGACCGGCGTGATCTTCGCCAACGGAGGCGGCGGCGGAGCCGGCGGCGGTAACGACGGCCGCAACGACGCGGGCAACGCCGGCACCGATCCGATTGCGCCGACCACGGCAGCGGCCGGCGGCACCGGCACCAACAACGGCGGCGCCGGCGGTGCAGGCGGTGCCGGCATCACGGCGCCGCTCGTGGGTAGGAACGGCAGCGGCAACTTTCCTCAGTGCGGCGGTGGCGGCGGAGGCGGCGCGACCGGCGTGATCAAGGTGTTCGGTGGCACACTCGGCGGCACGGTGTCGCCGCCGCCGAGCTGAGCAGCGGCCCGACACCGCGGATCGACCGGTGAACCTACCGCGATGCGACGGTCGCGGTCCTAGGGCGCGACCGTGTAGCCGGCGCTGCCCTTCATGCAGACGTTGATGTCCATCGTCCACGACGCCGCGGGGATGTCGCCGCGGAAGTCGATGTCGATCTTGATCGAGTTCGATCGCAGGTACTCGATCACGTTGTGGGCGAGCGCCGCGGGGACCTCGAGCGTGCCGCCGTCGGGCGTACAGTCCCCGTCGCAGTCGTACATCGTCAGCGGCGGCAGCGTGGTGCCCGGATCGCCGCTGGTGACCACGACGTGGACCGCGTGGACGAACGCCAGGTTCTCGACGCCCGACGTCGCGCGGATCTCGGCGCGGACCAGCTCGAGCTTCGCGTTCTGCTTCGCGATGTCGTGGACCGCCGACAGGTCGTCGAACACGAAGCTCTGGCTCAGCGACGACACCGCCGGCGTCTGGACCTGAAGGTTGGGGTAGGTCAGGCAGACCTCCGGAACGTCGGCCTCGACGTTGAGCAGCGGGCAGCCCGGGAGCATCGTGAGGCCGAGGCCGAGGACGACAGTGGCGGAGCGGTACATCATGGTCATGGGGGTGGTCATTTCGCGAGGTACACGATGAAGCCGAGGCGAGCGGACACCGACCACAGCTGGACGGTGGGATCCTTCGAGAACATCACGCTGGTGGTGCCGGCCGACTCCGACATCGTCGCCGCGGTGAGGTTGTGCACCGTGCCGGTGATCCGGCTGGCACCGGCGTGGACGTAGAACGTGAACCACTTGCGGCCGAGCTCGAAACCGAGGTGCGCGTTGGCGTAGTTGTAGCCGACGCGGTCGAGCACCGCGGACGAGAACGTCGTGTCGCCGCTGACCGCGCGGACCAGCGGGTTGGCGTTGCCGTCGGCGTAGTGGCCGTACTCGACCGACAAGGTCGGCGACGCCCACCACGACAGAGGCACCCAGGTGATGCCGGCGCGCTGGCCGAGGCTGATCAGGTTGTGCGACAGGCCGGCGTGCAGCCGGATCGCGCGGATCGGACGATAGACGATCGAGACCGTCGCGCCGTCCGGGAGGCCGAGATCGGCCATCGCGCCGAACCGGCGGCTGCCCGACGACACGGCGCCGGCGGTCCGCATCGCGATCAGCGCGTCGGGTGCGGCCGCACCGTGCGGCGCCGCGGCGCCGGCGGCCGGGGCGTCGGGTGCGGCCGGTGACTCCGGCGAAGCCTCGGGCGAGGCAGGCCGCGCGTCCGGCGAGGTGTCCACCGACGGAGCCGGCGTTGCCTGCGGCGCATCGTCCGGCGCGGCCGGCGGCTCGGGCTCGGCGGCCCGGGGCGGTGCGGCCGGGGGTTCCGGCGAGGCGTCGTCGGTGGGCCAGCCCGGTAGCTCCTGCGGCGCCGGGGCCGCCGGCTCGGGCTCTGCGCCGGCGGGCGGCGCCCAGACCAGCAGCGGCACCGCGGCGAGCATCGCTGCACGTACACCTTCGAATCGCAGGGAGCGTGGCATCCGAGAGCTGTATCGGCGCCGCGCGCGCAGAGTGAACGGCGACTACCCGGCACGCCCCCGACGCGCCCGCGAAAACGCGCGCCGTTTGCGCGCCGCGAGCTCTCCGTAGGGCGCGCCCGCATCGGTGCTCGTCGGGCGATGTCGCCGCGCCCGCGTCGATGTGCGCTCAGCGGCGCTTGGTCTGCGCCTTGATGTGGCGCCGCGCCGACGGGTGCTGCTCGAGCACGCTGCGCGCGATCTTCTGGAGCTCGGGATGGACGCGGAACTGCGGCTGGAGGAACCGGCCGAGCTGGTTCAGGTCGTCGTTGGCGAGCGCGACCAGCTCGGCGCGTGCCGGGCCGCGCTGGTTGGCCGCGAACCGCGCGAAGATCCGCGCGACCCGCGCCTGCAGCGCGATCTGCTCGGCGTCCTTGCCCTTCTTCGGCAGCTCGAGCGTATCGAGCAGCGCGAGCGCCTCCTTGGGCTTGCCCGAGCGCGCCCAGGCCTCGGCGACGATCGTCGCGGCGAGCGGGCGGATCTCCTTGCGCTGCGGGTTGTCGAGGTTCATCACGTCGGCGCACTTGCGCGCGTCTGCCGCGCGGCCGAGCCGCAAGTACAGCTGGGCCTGCAGCAACGACACGTCGTCCTGCATCGCCGGCGGATAGCTGCGCAGCTCGAGCGAGCCGAGCAGCTTGAGCGCCGCCTGCGGATCATCGGCCGCGAGCAGCTGCGCGCGCGCGAACACGTTGGTCGGCGAGCCCGCATCCTTGCCCGCCGACAGCTTCGCGAGCGCCTCGCGCCGCGCCTCGGGCGAGGCCACCGCGCCCTGCAGCAGTGACACCGTGCTGCGATGCTTGCGGATCGTGCGCAGCGCCCACAGCATCACACCGGCGAGCACCGCCGTCAGCACCCCGACGACGATCTGCACGATCGTGCTGCGGGTGTAGATCGCGAACGCCCAGGCGGCGGCGACCGCGATCCCCATCACCACCCAGGTCTTGCGCGGGATCGCGGCGCTCGGGGGCGCGGGCGGCGCGTCCAGGTCGGCGTCGGCCGCAGCCTCGGCTGCGGCATCGGGTGCGGCGGGGCGAGCTTCCTTGGTCACGTTGGCTCCTTGTCTACACGGTCGCCGCCGCGATCCATAGCCGGCCTCACGCGTTCGGCCACCGCGCAATGATCTCGGGAGCTTGCCGGCCGGCAATCGGCGGCGCCCGCTCGCTGGCCCGCTGCACGGACCGCCGATTCGCTCCGCGCCAGCAGGACGTCGACGTGCTCGCTGTACGACAACAACGTTGTACAACAAGAATGTCGTACAACAATTTTGTTGTGCGCTGATCCGGGTCGTCGAGATCGCCGCGTCCGGGTTCCCGAGCAGTCCGGCACGCACGAAGCGGCCGACCGACTGCCTGGGTTGACCAGCCGGCGGCGCCGACGCCCATCGGCGGGCGTGGGCTTGCCGAAAAGTTGCCCGGGTTCCGGATCCAGGGCTGTATTTCCGAACATCCAGAGGCTGTGCCTTTGGAGGTCACCATGAGCCAAGCGCCGTCCATCGCATTCGCCGAGACCATCGAGGACAGCCATGTCGAGGCGCCGGCGAGCGTCTCGCTCAAGGGCACGACCCGCGGGCTCGAGATCCTGATCTCGGGCACGCCGTCGCCGGCCGCGCTCGGCGCGCGGCTGAGCGAGCTCCTCGCCGAAGCACCGGGGTTCTTTGCCGGTAGCCACGCGCGGGTTGCGATCGACGGTGCGCTGCCGGTCGGGGCGCTGGCGTGCCTCGAGGACGTGGCGGCGCGGTTCGCGCTGCAGCTCGTCGAGATCGGTCCGGCGGCCGCGCGGCGGCCGCGCGATCTGGCGCCGGCGATGGCGCCCGCGATGCCGCTGGCGGTGGCGCCGGTGCTGCCGCCGATCCCGCGGATCCCGGCGGCGCGGGCGGTCATGCCGCTGGCGGGCGACGACGCGCCGCTGCCCGAGCTCGCCGAAGGCACCGGGCCGATCGGCGAGGATGCCGGTGCCGGCGCGGTCGAGCAGGGCTCGAGCACGGCGCTGGTGAGCGCGGCGACGGCGCTGGTGAACGCGGCGATGGCGATCACCGGCGAGTCATCCGGCGCGGCGCTGGCTGCGAAGCTTCCGGGCGATGCGGCCTGTAAAGCCGCACCGCCCTCGATCGCGCCGAGCGGGCCACCGAGCACGCCGGGCGATGCGGCCTGCAAAGCCGCGCCGCCGCCGATCGCGTCGAGCGGGCCGCCGAGCACGGCGAGCGATGCGGCCTGCAAAGCCGTACCGCCCCCAAGCGCGTCGAGCGAACCACGGAGCACGGCTACCAATGCGGCTGCCGAGACGGCGACCGAGACGGCCTGCAAAGCCGCACCGGCGGCGCGGGCCGGCGACCCCGGCTTGCTGGCGGCGCTGGCGGCGGTGCTGGTCGCGGCGGGGGCGGATGCCGCCGCTGCAGCTGCCGCCGCGGCCGAGGCGCCGAGCGGGCCGCGGCTGGTGATCGGCCCGGTGCGCTCCGGCCGGATCGTCGACCACGTCGGCCACCTGATCGTGATCGGCGACGTCAACCCCGGCGCCGAGGTCCGCGCCGAGGGCAGCATCATCGTGCTGGGGCGGCTGCGCGGCGTGGCGCATGCGGCGATCGGCCGCGACGCCGGCTGCATCATCGCGCTGTCGCTGCAGCCGCAGCAGCTCCGGATCGGGCGCATGGTCGCCCGCGCCGACGACGCGGACCGCCCGAGCGGCGGCGCGGAGATCGCGTACGCCACCGGCGAGACCATCGTGGTCGAGCGGTTCACAGGACGACTTCCCAGCGGCCTTGCCGCGAGCATGTAGGAGAAAATCATGGGTCGAGCAATCGTCATCACATCGGGCAAGGGTGGAGTCGGCAAGACCACCACGACTTGCAACCTCGGCGCCGCGATCGCCCAGCTCGGGATGAGCGTGGTGCTGATCGACGCGGACATCGGGCTGCGCAACCTCGATGTCGTGATGGGCCTCGAGAACCGCATCGTCTATCACGTGGTCGACGTCGTGCAGCGCAAGTGCACGGCGCAGAAGGCGCTGATCAAGGACCGCCGGCTCGACAACCTGTGGCTGTTGCCGGCGTCGCAGACCGACGACAAGGATGCCCTCACGCCCGACGACATGCGCAAGCTGGTCGGCGAGCTCAAGGCGGTCTACGACTACGTGCTGATCGACTGCCCGGCCGGGATCGAGCAGGGCTTCAAGAACGCGATCGCCGGCGCCGACGAGGCGGTGGTCGTCGCGACGCCCGAGGTGTCGTCGATCCGCGACGCCGACCGTGTCGTCGGGTTGCTCGCCGCCCAGGACATCCCGACCCGGCTGATCGTCAACCGGATCTCGGCGCAGATGGTCAAGAAGGGCGACATGCTGTCGCAGGCCGACGTGATCGAGATCCTCGCGCTCGACATGCTCGGCGCGGTGCCGCTCGACGAGCACGTCGTGGCATCGACCAACAAGGGCATGCCGGCGGTGCTCGAGGGCAAGTCGGTCGCCGCCCGCGAGTTCGCGCGGATCGCGCGCCGGCTGGTCGGCCTCGAGGTCGACGCGGCGCGCGATACCGGCGGCGGGCTGTTCTCGCGGCTCGGCCGGGCCCTGGGTTTGTCGGCCAGCGCGGCCTAGGGCCTGACGGCCAGAGCGGAGTCTCGCATGTGGAACATGTTTCGAAGCAAGCCATCGAGCCGGGAGGTCGCCAAGGGCCGCCTCCACCTGGTCCTGGCCCACGATCGCGTGGGCCTCGAGGGCGGCAAGCTGCAGGAGATGCGGCGCGAGATCGCCGCGGTGATCTCGCGCTACGTGCCGATCGATCTCGAGGCCGTCGAGGTCCAGATCGAGACCAAGAGTCGCGCGACCGAGCTCCGGGTCTCGAGCCCGCTGCCGGCGCGCGGTAGCGGCTGAGCGCCTGCGCGCGGCCAACCGGCCCGAGCACCGGCCGCCCCCGAGCACCGACCGTCCCGAGCACCGGCCGGCCGAGCGCCGACCGGCCGGTCGGGCCTGCCGGGTGGCACGTGCGACCGCTTCGCGGCACGATGCCCGGCATGCCCCAGCTGACGCGCGCCGAAGCCACGTCCTACAAGGAAACCTCGCTGCACGCCCACGTGATGGAGTTCATCGCGGGGCTCGCGGCGCGGAAGGATCCGCGGCTCACGGTATCGTCGTTCGGCACCAGCCCGGGCGGCCGCGACCTGCCGCTGTGCGTGCTGTCGGCGCACGGGGTCCGCACGCCGGAGGCGTCGCGGCGTCGCAAGCTGCCCGTGGTGCTGATCATCAACGGCATCCACGCCGGGGAGGTCGAGGGCAAGGAGTCGAGCATGATGCTGATGCGCGACCTGCTCGACGGCCGCAACGGCGACCTGCTCGGTGAGCTCACGCTCGTGGTCGTGCCGCTGTTCAACCCCGACGGTAACGACGCGGTCGATCCGGCCAACCGCCGGCTCGACCTGCCCCGGCTCGAAGGTCAGCTCGGACCCGAGAAGGTCGGCACGCGGGTCAACGCGTCGGGCATCAACCTGAACCGCGACTACCTGCGCCAGGCCGCCCCCGAGATGCGGCTGCTCCAGTCCCGCGTCGCGCAGGTCTGGCAGCCCGAGCTGACGATCGACTGCCACGCGACCAACGGCTCGGTGCACCGCTACGCGATGACCTACGACGTGCCGCACACGGTGGCGACCGGCCGCGAGGAGCCGATCGCGTACATGCGCAACAAGATGATGCCGGCGGTCACCGCCGCGCTCGCCGGCCAGCATCAGCTGCTCGCCGGGTGGTACGGCAACTTCGTCGAGGACGAGCGCGCGCTCGACGCCCGCCGCGACGCCGACCCGGCCGGCGCGGTGACCGAGGGCTGGATGACGTACACGCACCATCCGCGGTTCGGCAGCAACTACCGCGGCCTGACCGGCCGGCTCGACCTCTTGCTCGAGTGCTACTCGTACCTGCCGTTCGCCGACCGGGTGCGGACGACCTATGCCTGCCTGCTCGAGGCGCTGCGCTACACCGCGGGTCACGCCGGCGAGATCTCCGAGCTCGTGGCGGCGAGCCGCGCACCGCGCGACCGCATGGCGATCCGCTACCGGCTCGACGCGTTCGACGAGCCGATCGAGGTGCCGACCCGCACGCCGCGGACGCTCGACGGTGCACCGTCGGTCGCGAAGCTGCGCTATTACGGCAAGTTCGTCGGCAGCAACGTGGTCGCGCGGCCGCCGGCGTACCTGGTCGACGCCCAGGTCGGCGATCACCTCGTCCGTCACGGCCTCGCGGTCGAGCCGGCCCCCGCCGAGGTCGACGCCGAGGTCGCGACGGTCTCCGAGATCGCCGCCGAGGGCGGCCGCAAGATCCTCGAGTCGGCCGCGGTCGGTGACCTCCGGGTCGAGTGGCGCCGGGGCGCGCGCAAGGTCCCGGCCGGGTACCGGATGGTGCGCACCGATCAGCCGCTCGCGGCGATCGCGGTGTACCTGTGCGAGCCCGAGAGCGACGACGGCGCGGTCGAGAACGGCCTGGTCGCCGCACCCGCGCTCGGCGACGAGTTTCCGATCTGGCGCGCCTGGCCGTAGCCGCGCGCCGCGGCCGCCTGGCAAGATCGCGTGGACCTGGTGAGGGTTGCACCGCCGCGGAGTGCGACCTCGATCCGCGGCCGGACCGGTCGATATCTCGAAGCGATGGTCTCTTCCACGCAACCACCCGAGAACGACCTCCCGGCGCAGCTGGTCGAGCGGCTTCGCACCACCGAGGTCCGGGTGCCGCCGTACCCGGCGGTGTGCAGCTCGCTCGACCGCCTCGGCCGGGACGGCCGCGCCACCGTGGCCGAGGTCGCGTCGATCGTCGCGACCGATGCCGCCCTGGCCGCGACCGTGCTGCGCCACGCCACGGCGGCCGCGGTCCGGTCGAACGCGCCGGCCACGCTCGAGGCCGCGATCTGGCGGCTCGGGCTCGACGAGCTGACCCGCGTGGTGATCGCGACGACGGTCGGCGTGGCGGCGGCGGCGGGGGGGCCGCTCGCGCTGCTGCGCCGCGACCAGTGGCGGCGCTCGCTGCTGGCGGCGATGTTCTGCCGCGAGCTGGCGGGCCGCCGCGGCGTGCCGCCGGACCAGGCGTTCCTCGCCGGCCTGCTCCACGACTTCGGCGCGATCGTCGTCGTCGCGTGCATCGAGTCGTTCGGCAAGGCCGCGCTGCCGATGCGGCCGGAGGCGACCTGGCGGCGGCTGGTCGAGGACCTGCATGTCGAGTTCGGCATGGTGGTGGTCACGCGCTGGCAGCTGCCCGAGCCGATCGCCGAGGTGGTCGCGAGCCACCACACGCCGCAGAGCTGCATGCGGGTCTACCGGCCGCTGGTCCAGCTGGTCGCGATCGCCGACCAGATCATCGCGATCCTCGATGACAGCACGCGCGACGGCATCGCCGGGCTGGTCGAGATCCCCGGGCTCGAGCACGACGAGCGGTTCCGGATCGGCGCGCTGATGCCCAAGGTCGCCGAGCAGATGGCGCGGTTCGAGACCCCGGCCGACCGCGAAGCCGCGTCGTCGATCGAGCCGATGACCCAGACGCTCGAGGGCGGCTGGGCGGTCGACTTTCCGATCAAGAGCAAGAACCAGGTCGAGCACCGGGCGTGCGCCCTGGCGCCGAGCACGCTGGCGTTCCGCAGCCCGGCCCGGATGCCGCAGGGCTGGCTCGCCGAGCTCACGCTGCAGTGCGCGCCCGACACGATCACGATGCTCGCCAACGTCAAGTCGTGCCAGGCGATCCCCGGCGGCGGCCACCTGGTGATCGCGCAGCCGTTCGGGCTCGCCGGAGATGACAAGGCCGCGTGGCAGCGGCTGATCGAACGCACCCGCCGCGCCGACGCCGCGGTACGGACGTAGGCCGGATGCAACTCGCGGCCGGAGCCGAAGCCGAGACCGGACCGATCGCCGCCCTCGAGCGCGAGGTCGCGGAGCTGCGCGAGCGCAACCGCGCGCTGGTCGAGCAGCTCGCGCGCGAGGACCGGGTGCGGTCGCGGGCCGAGGAGCTGACCGCGATCATGACGGCGCTCGAGGCGATGAACACCGAGCTGGTCCAGGCCCGCGACGTCGCCGACGCGGCGAGCCGCGCCAAGTCCGAGTTCCTCGCCAACATGAGCCACGAGATCCGCACGCCGATGAACGGCGTGCTCGGCATGGCCGAGCTCCTGCTCGCGACCGAGCTCACGCCGCGGCAGCGCCACCTGACCGAGAACGTGCAGCGCTCCGCGATCAGCCTGCTCGCGGTGATCAACGACATCCTCGACTTCTCCAAGGTCGAGGCCGGCCGGCTCGAGCTCGAGGAGCTCGACCTCGACATCCGCGACGTGATCGAGGACACCGTCGAGCTGCTCGCGCGCTCGGCGCACGTCAAGGGCCTCGAGCTGGTGACCGCGATCCCGCCCGGCGTCGCGACCCGGCTGCGCGGCGACCCGGGGCGGCTGCGCCAGGTGATCACCAACCTGGTTGGCAACGCGATCAAGTTCACCGAGTCCGGCCACGTCGTCGTCGCGGTCGCCGATCGCGGGCTCGACGACGCCGGCCGCCGCGCGCTGCAGATCGACGTGTCGGACACCGGCATCGGGATCTCGCGCGAGGCGCTCGACCGGCTGTTCACCGCGTTCACCCAGGCCGACGGCTCGATGTCGCGGCGCTACGGCGGCAGCGGCCTGGGCCTGGTGATCGTCCGCAAGCTGTGCCGGCTGATGCACGGCGACGTCACCGTGGTCAGCGAGCCCGGCCGGGGCTCGACGTTCTCGGTCCTGGTCCGGCTCCAGCCCGGCGAGCCGTCCGAGCTCGACGATGCCGACGACCTCGGCGGCGCGGTGGTCCGCGGGCGGCGCGCGCTGATCGTCGACCCGAGCGCGCCGGCGGGCGCCGCGCTCGCCGACCTGCTGCACGGACTCGGCGTGGTGTGCGACGTGGTCGGCAGCCCGGCCGCCGCGGCCGTCTGCCTGGCGGCGGGCGCGGCGGGCCGCGCGCGCCACGACCTGGTGGTATCGAGCGCGGCGCTCGCCGGCGAGCTCGAGGGCGCGCCGCCGGTCGTGATCCGGCTGGTCCGCGACGGCGACGACCGCGATCGCGCGCAGGCCGGCCGGACGATCGAGCTGCACAAGCCGGTGCGGCGCTGGCGGCTGATCGGTGCGCTGCGCCAGGCGTTCGCCGTGACCGGCCCGACACCGCGGCGCCGGACCCGGCCGCCGATCCAGGTCACCACCGGCGTGCGCCGGATGCTCGGCCTGCGCGTGCTGGTCGCCGAGGACAACGTGATCAACCAGGAGGTCACGATCGGCATGCTCGCCGACCTCGGCTGCACCGCGATGTGCGTGCCGGACGGCCGCCAGGCGCTCGACGCGCTGGCCCGCGAGGCCTTCGACCTGGTGCTGATGGACTGCCAGATGCCGGTGATGGACGGCTTCGAGGCGACGCGCGAGCTGCGCCGCCGCGAGGCCGGATCGCCGGGGCACCAGCGGGTGATCGCGGTGACCGCCAACGCGACGTCCGAGGACCGCGAGGCCTGCGGCAGCGCCGGGATGGACGACTTTCTGTCCAAGCCGTTCCGCCGCCGCGAGCTCGCGGCGATGCTGCAGCGCCACATGCCCGGCCAGCCGATGCTGCCGGCCGCGATCGCGGCCGCGGCCGCGCCCCCGGCCCAGGTCACCGCGGCCGCGCCGGTCGCCATGCCCGGCATCCGCCGGGTGTCCTCGCTCCCGATCCTCGAGCGCGCCGGGGCCGAGCGCGCGGCGCTCGTCGTCCTCGATCGCGGCGCGCTCGACCGGATCCGCGCGATCCAGCGCGCCGACCGCCCCGACCTCGTGCAGCGCGTGCTGCAGATGTACCTCGAGCGCTCGCCGGCGCAGCTCGAGGGGATCGCCGATGCGGCCGCGGCGTCCGACGGCCACCGGCTCGCGCGCGCGGCCCACGATCTCAAGGGCGGCAGCGGCAACCTCGGCCTGGTCCAGATCGCGGATCTGCTCGCCCGGATCGAGCAGCTCGCGAAGCAGGACCGGCTCGCCGACGCCTGCGCCCTCGTGCCTCAGCTCCCGGCGCTGCACGCCGCCGCGGTTTCGGCCGTGCGCGGCGAGCTCGAGCGCTGTCCTCCCACCTGCGAGCCCTCTCATGCCTGACCAGCCGATCCGGATCCTCGTCGTCGATGATGACTTCGCCACGCGCCTGCTCGCGAGCGAGGCGCTGCTGGCCGCCGGGTTCGTCCCGCTCGAGGCCGAGGACGGCCGCGAGGCGCTGTCGCAGTACGATCGCAGCTCGCCCGAGGCGGTGCTGCTCGATATCCACATGCCCGGCCTCGATGGCTACGAGGTCTGCCGCCGGATCCGGATGCGGCCGGGCGGTGTCGCGACCTCGATCATGGTGATGACCGCGAGCGACGACATCGACGCCGTGCAGCGCGCGTTCGCCGCCGGCGCGACCGACTTCCTGACCAAGCCGCTCAACCTGCCGCTGCTCAGCCACCGGGTGCGCTACATGCTGCGCGCCGCGGCCGCGGCGACCGAGGCCCACGACGCGGCGTCGCGGCTGGCCCGCGCCCAGCGCATGGCCCGGCTGGTCCACTGGCAGCTCGACGCCGACGAGCGGCTGCGCTGGGCCAGCGATCCGCTCGCCGTGTTCTGGCCCGATGCGCCGGCCGATCACCCGCGCGAGCACCTGCTGAGCTACGTCCACCCCGACGATCGCGCCCGGGTCGCCGCGGTGCTCGCGTCGCGCGCCGCCCACGAGATCGAGTTCCGGCTGCAGTTCCCCGACGGCAGCGAGCGCCTGGTCCACCAGGACGCCGAGCTCGACATCACCGATCGCGGCGTCGTGCTGATCGGCGCCACCCAGGACGTCACGGCGGTCAAGCGCGCCGAGCAGCAGATCGTCCAGCTCGCGTTCTACGACGACGTCACCGGGATCCCGAACCGCCAGCTGGTCGAGCGCTACCTGCGCCGCGCCGATCCCGGCCCGGCGCGCTCGGCGATCGCGATCGATCTCGGCACCGGCCAGCTCGATCGGCTGCCGGCGTCCGCGCGCGACCTCCTGATCCGCGCGGCGACCGCGCGGGTGATCGAGCGCGTCCGCGGCGCGGACCTCGAGATCCGGCTCGACCAGGTGCCGCGCGCCGCCGAGGCGTTCATGGGCCCGACCCTGGTCGCGCGGACCGGCGGCGACGAGCTCCTGGTGATCACCACCGAGCTGGCGTCGGGCAGCGGCGCGACCTGCGCGGTGCAGCTCGCCGAGGCGCTCGCGGCTCCGTTCGCGATCGCCGGCGCCGAGCTCGCGCTGCGGCCGCGGATCGGGGTCGTCGATTACCCCGATCCGATCGGCGACCTGCGCCGGCTCGACGACCACGCCCGCGCCGCGATGTACGACGCCGAGCGCGCCGCGCCGTGCAACGTCGTGGTGTTCACCGCCGCCGCACGCGAGGCCCGCGCGCGCCGCGTCGAGCTCGCACGCCAGCTCGAGCTCGCGCTCGACGCCGCGGCGCGCGGCCGGCACGGCGACGCCGAGCTCGCGGTCGATTACCTCCCGCGGTGCGAGCCCGTGAGCCGGCGCGTGGTCGGGGTCCGCGCGCGGCCGCGCTGGCGCCCCGCCGCGGCCGATCCCCAGGCGCTGCGCGCCGTGCTCGCCGGCGATCTCGCGCTGCGCGAGCGGCTCGCGAGCTGGACCCTGGCGCAGGCCTGCCGCGACGCGTCGCGCTGGCTCGCCGCCGGCGTCGCGCTGCGCGTCGCGATCGAGCTGCCGTGCGGCCAGCTCGCGGCGCCCGGGTTCGTCGCGGCGCTGCACCGCGTCCTGACCGACACCGGGTTCGAGCCGCTGCTGCTCGATCTCGAGCTCGAGCTCGCCGATCCGCCCGCGGGCGACGACGATCTCGAGCGCGTCGCCGCCGCGGTGCGCGAGCTCCGCGCCTCCGGGACCCGGGTCGCGCTCGCCCACGTCGACGAGCGCTGCTCGCTGCGCGAGCTCCACCGCGTGCCGGTCGACGGGCTCACCGTCGATCGCCAGACGATCGATCGACTCGGCCCGGCGCTGTGGAACGCCGTCGCCACGCTGGCGCGCGGCTTCGGCCTGCGGCTCGCGGTCGCCGACATCGACGCCCCGGCCGCGCTCGCCGCGCTCGATCCGCACGAGCCCGATGAGCTCGCCGGAGCGCTGTTCGGCTCGGCCGTGCCGGCGAACCGCGTCCCCGACCTGGTGCGGCTGCCGCGAGACACGCGGCCGGACGTACGGCCGGACCTGCGAGCCGATCTGCGATCGGACACGCGGCCCGACCTGCCGCTGTCACCGCCGCACGACGCGCCCGCGTTGCCGCAGGCGGTCGCGAGCGCGCGCGAGTAGCGCGGACTACTTCTTCTTGGTGTCCTTGGCGTCCTTGGCGTCCTTGTCGGCGACCACGGAGCCCTTCTTGTCCTTGCACTCCTTGGCCGAGACCTCGGTCCAGCCCTTGCCCTTGCAACCGTTCTGCCCGGCGCAGCCGTTCGACGCGCCCGAGCACGAGCCCTTGCCCTTACAGGAGTTGATGCCGCCGCACTTGACCTTGGCTTCCTTGGTCTTGTCGTCGGTGTGGCCGATGCGCGGCGACACGGCCAGCAGAAGTCCCGCTACGGTCATCGCGATCGCTTTTCCATTCATCGTCATCTCGATTGCTCCTTCGTTGACCTCGTGGTCACCCGTTGGACTCGAGTACACGAGATTCGCTTCACTGTGAATGCGACGATCGCCGTTTGCTCGTGTCCCAGGTGCCCGGGTGCGCAGCGCACCTACATCGTGGAATCCTGATCGAGCTGTTACCGGCGAGGCCGCGCGCCGTAGGCTGAGCGACCGCAACGATCAGGAGACGCAAGCGATGCTCACGATGATCAAGACCTCGTCCCGGCGCGCGCTCGAGCTCTGCGCCAAGCTCGGATGGCTCGGCCCGCTCGCCGTCCGGCTCCTCGTCGGCACGGCGTTCGTGCTCACCGGCTGGGGCAAGCTGCACAACCTGGACGGCGTCACCGGGTTCTTCACCGACCTGGGCATCCCGGCGCCCCACGCCAACGCGGTGTTCGTATCGCTGGTCGAGCTGATCGGCGGCGCGCTCCTGATCCTGGGCCTGGGCACGCGGATCGCGGCGGCGTTCCTGATCGGGACGATGGCCGTGGCGTTCCTGACCGCGATCCTGCCCAAGGCCGACAGCGTGCTCGACCTGTTCAGCACGATCGAGCTGACCTACCTGGTGATCTTCGTATGGCTCGCGCTGCACGGTGCCGGCAGGGCCTCGCTCGACCACGTCCTGGCCCGACGCGGCCCATCCGATCCGCCGGTCGGCGAGGCTGCGTGAGCCCCGGCCGCGGGTAGGATAAGGCCATGTTCTCTCGTCTCGGCTTCGGGCTCGGGCTCCGCCTGCCGCACTACCAGGACGTGGTCGAGGGCGAGCCACGGGTCGACTGGTGGGAGGTGATCAGCGAGAACTTCCTGGTCGCGGGCGGCAACCCGCGGCGCGTGCTGCGCCTGGTCCGCGAGCGCTGGCCGGTCGTGCTCCACGGCGTGTCGCTGTCGATCGGCTCGGTCGATCCGGTCGACGACGACTACCTCGCGCGGCTGGCCGCGCTCGCCGACGAGGTCGAGCCGCCGTACGTGTCCGATCACCTGTGCTGGTCGGGCCTCGGCGGTCACTCGGTGCACGATCTATGGCCGCTGCCCTACACCGACGAGGCGCTCCGCGTGGTCGTCGACAAGGTCGGCCGGGTCCAGGACCGGCTGCGCCGCCGGATCCTGCTCGAGAACCCGTCGAGCTACGTCACGTTCGCCGCCAGCACGATCCCCGAGGCCGAGTTCCTCGCCGAGGTCGCCCGCCGCGCCGACTGCGGCATCCTGCTCGACGTCAACAACATCTACGTCAGCTCGACCAACCACGGCTGGGATGCCGGCGCGTACCTCGCCGCGATCCCGCCCGAGCGCGTCGCGCAGATCCACCTCGCCGGCCACAGCGATCACGGCAGCCACCTGCTCGACACCCACGATCACCCGGTGTGCGAGGCGGTGTGGCAGCTCTACGGCGACGCGATCGCGCGGTTCGGCGGCGTGTCGACGATGATCGAGCGCGACGATGACATCCCGGTGCTCGACGAGCTCGTCGCCGAGCTCGACCGCGCGCGCCGGATCGCGGGTCAGGCCGCGCGCGAGACCGCCGCGTGATCGCACGCCAGGTGCCGCGCGCTCGCACCGCAGCGTTGCGCATCGCACGCAGCTCGGTCGGCGATCGCCCGCGGATCGCGTGAACTCGATCTGACGGCCGCTGCTTCGATACGCGGCACGGACGTGCGTTGAACCGGAGCCCCGCTCCGCGCGACGAAGATCGGGGCACCGGTGGGTGCCGCCAGGTGGCGCCGGTGTCACCGGTGGTGCCGTCGCCGGGCGACGAGGCGGATGTACGCGCCGATGATCAGGAGGTCATGATTGAAGAACGCCCCGGGTATGCTGTGGAGCCTCGCGGTGGGCCTGGTGTGCGCGGGCCGCTGCGCACCGGGCGAGCCGTCCGACACCGCCGCGCGTTCCGTGCTCCTGGGCGGGGTGCTCGACGCCGGCGATCCCGAGGTCGGCTACCTGCGCGTGCTGCGCAACGATCGTGGGACGGCGTACTACGACGGGTGCACGGCGACCGTGATCTCGCCGGTCGTGCTGTTGACCGCGGCGCACTGCCTGCCGCGGCCCGGCACCCCGGACACGTTCGACGGCTTCTACACCGGCCCGGGCTCGCCGTCGCTGCCCGATCCACTGCCGCAGAACCTGACCTGGCACGGTGTCACCGAGTTCCGGATCTATCCCGGTGACTCGTATCACCCCGCGAGCGACGACCACGCGGGCGATCCGTACCGCTGCCCCGCGCAGCACATCGATCTCGCCGTGGTCCGGCTCGCCCAGCCGATCCACCACGTGGCCGCGAGGGTCCGAGCGTGTCAACCGAGGGGCGCGGAGACTACAACGGATCGGGCCGCGGATGGAGCGCCGGGCGCCGGATCGCGAGCGTGATCTGTCGCATGCGCCTGCGCGGCGATCATGAATTTCCCGAGATCCCGTGTTATCGAGCGGATCGCAACGCGGCGCCGCGGTGTGAGCAACCCGACGGTCTCTCGAAAGGAATGATGATGCACGGCCACCGTTCTCGTCCGCACTCGATCTCGGCGATCTCGGCGAGATCGGCGATCACCGTCGCGATCACGCTCGCGGGGGTCGCGTCGGTGGCAGCGACGGGCTGCGTCGTCGATGGCACCCAGCCCGACGAGGTGGTCGAGACCACCGCGGCGGTGACCACGTCCGAGGGCTTCGAGGCCGGCACCAAGACGGCCTACTCCGTGGCCGACGTGACGCTGGCGTCGGGGACCTGGACCCTGGACGACGCGCTGATCGGCACCCTGACCACCGACGTCAAGACCGGCACCAAGGCAGGGCGGCTCCGCAACAGCGGCCGGATCACGATGCGGTTCGACCGCTCCGGCGCGGGCACGGTGACGATCCATCACGCGAGCTTCGGCACCGACGCGAGCGGCACCTGGGGGCTGTTCTCGTCCCAGAACGGCGGCACCACCTGGACCCAGGTCGGCACCTCGCGCACCACCACCGCCGGCTCGTTCTCGACCGCGACGTTCAGCGTCAACCTCACCGGCGCGATCCGGTTCGAGATCCGCAAGCTCGACGGCGGCGCGAACCGGATCGACGTCGACGACATCACCATCACGGACGCCGGCGGCGGTGGTGGTGGCGGCGGTACCGGCGCGAGCATCAGCAAGCACACCACGCTCGGCCTGCCGTCGCCGAGCTCGACCAGCGATCCCAACAGCTTCCTGTCGGTCAAATCGGGCTACGTGATCTCGTACAACAGCAGCCGCAAGGTGCCCAACTGGGTCAGCTGGGAGCTCAACACCTCGTACCTCGGCAGCACCGCTCGCCAGGACGACTTTCGCCCCGACGACACCCTGCCGGCGACCCTGCCGCAGGCCTCGCTCGCCGACTACAGCGGCAGCGGCTTCGACCGCGGCCACATGTGCCCGTCGGCGGATCGCACGCTCACCGTCGCGGCCAACTCGCAGACGTTCTTTCTCAGCAACATGGTGCCGCAGGCCGGCAACAACAACCGCGGTCCGTGGGCCAACCTCGAGAACGACCTCCGCACCATCGCGCGCGGCGGCAAGGAGCTGTTCATCATCTCCGGCGGCGTGTTCAGCGGCAGCTCGGCCCGGATCGGCAGCGGTGTGTCGGTCCCCGACAAGACGTTCAAGGTGATCGTGGTGCTCGACGCCACCGCACAGGGTCCGGCCGACGTCACCAGCACCACCCGGGTGATCGGCGTGATGATGCCCAACAACGACGCGCTGATCAGCTTGACCGCCGACTGGCACACGTTCCGGGTCTCGGTCGACGCGATCGAGGCCGCGACCGGCGAAGATTTCCTGTCGGACGTCGATCCCGCGGTACAGGCCGTGGTCGAGTCGCGGGTCGATAACCTGTAAGCCCTGCGGGCGGACGCGGCGCGACCGGGCGCTGCGTGAAACCCCGGCCGGAGCCGGCCGGAGCTGCTGGGAAATCGCAGGTCTTGCGGGACCCGCGGGGCTCAAGATCGCGATGCGCTGGTCGATTCGATCAAGTCGAGCGACGTCGCGCCATGATTCCCCCCAGCTACCTGACGACCTTCGTCCAGGAGGTCGAGGACCTCCTCGAGCGCATCGAGGCGGCGATCCTGGCGCTGGAGACCGCGCCGGGAGACGTCGAGCTGGTTCACCAGCTGTTTCGCGCGTTTCATACCCTCAAGGGGGCCGCTGGCGTCGCCGGCATCTCCTCGATCGCGGAGTTCACGCACCACGTCGAGTCCGCCATGGACCGCGTGCGCAGCGGCGCCGTGGCCCCGACCCCAGCGCTGGTCTCGGCGGTGCTCGCCTCCAAGGACCATGTGGCGGCCTTGCTCACGACCGCGCTCGGCGGCCCGGCGCCGGAGCCGGCGGCCGGCAGCGCGATCATCGCGCAGCTCGAGGCCCTGACGGTTGCGCCCGTGGCCGCCGCACCGGTCACCGCGGCGGCCACGCCCGACGCCCCAGTGCCGGCGGAGCTCCGGGTGGACTACCTGGTGACGTTCACGCCGAGCTCGGATCCGGACCAACTCGCGATGCTCGACTTCGATCCCGCCGGGCTGGTCGGCCAGCTCGACGCGCTCGGCGCGTGCACCGTGCTCTCGACGCCTGCGCGGGTCGCCGACGACAACGGTGCCGCACCCAGCTGGCAGTTCCTGGTCACCACCGGCCGGGGCGAGGACGCGATCCACGACGCCTTCATCTTCATCGCCGGCGCTGGCGCGCTGCGGATCGAGCGCGGGCTGACCGAGTTCCGGGACATGCCGATCGTCGACGAGCCGGTCGCGGCGGCCGCGCCGCCGGGTGGCCCTGCAGGCGCGGCGTCCCCGATCGCCGCCGCACCCGGCGCGGATCCCGCGCGCCGCGGTCCGGCCCGGTCCGACTCCACGGTGCGGGTGTCCTCCGAGCGGCTCGACCACGTGGTCAAGCTGATCGGCGAGCTGGTGATCACGCAGTCCCGGCTCCAGCAGGTGTGTTCGCTATATCCCAGCGCGGAGCTGACCGGGCCGGTCGAATCGTTCGAGCGCCTGATCGCCGACCTGCGCGACGCCGTGCTCGGCCTGCGCATGGTGCCGGTCGGCACGCTGTTCACCCGGTTCCACCGCCTGATCCGCGACCTGTCCGGCGAGCTCGACAAGGAGGTCGAGCTGGTCACCGCGGGCGACGACACCGAGCTCGACAAGACCGTGATCGACCAGCTCGGCGACGCGGTCGTCCACGTCCTGCGCAACAGCATGGACCACGGCATCGAGTCCGCGGAGGCCCGCGCCGCGGCCGGCAAGCCGCGCAAGGGCACGCTGCGGCTGACCGCCGCCCAGGAGGGCACGCACGTCGTCATCTCGATCGCCGACGACGGCCGCGGCATCGATCTCGCCGCGGTCCGGCGCAAGGCCGAGGCCCAGGGCCTGGTCGCTCCGGGCGAGGTGCTGTCGGACCAGGACACGATCGCGCTGGTGCTCCGGCCCGGGTTCTCGACCGCGGCGGCTGTCACCCAGCTGTCGGGCCGCGGCGTCGGCATGGACGTGGTCAAGCGCACCGTCGAGGGACTGCGCGGCTCGCTCTCGATCGCCAGCCGCCCCGATCGCGGCACCGAGATCCGGCTGACCCTGCCGCTGACCCTGGCGATCATCGACGGCCTGCTGGTCGAGATCGACCGCGACCGCTTCATCGTGCCGATGGCGGCGGTCACCGAGAACCTCGAGCTGACAGCGACCGACCGCCGCGCCCATAACGGCCGCAACGTGGTCGCGCTGCGCGGCGAGCTGGTGCCCTACATCCGGCTCCGCGAGCTGTTCCGCCTCGGCGATACCGATCCCGAGCTCGAGAAGGTCGTGATCGTCAGCGTCGAGGGCCAGCGCGTCGGGCTGGTGGTCGATCGCGTGATCGGCAGCCACCAGACGGTGATCCAGCCGCTCGGCCAGTTCTATCGCAGCGTCGATCTGTTCTCCGGTACCACGATCATGGGCGACGGCCGGGTCGCGATGATCCTCGATCTGGCAGGCACGGTCCGCATCGGCGACCGCGCACGTCCTCACGCTCCGGCATGAAGGCAGTGTCATGAAGCTCAGCATCCGCGCGAAGATCATCCTGGTGTGCGGCGCCCTCCTCGCGGCGATGGCGGCCGGCACCGGCGTTAGTCTCTGGCAGCTCCAGGCGGCGAACGACCGCGCCGACCGGATCAGCGACGTCTACGCCTCCGCGGCGCGGCTGTCGGCCCAGCTACGCGCCGACATCTCCAAGGCAACCACCGCCGAGCGCGACCTGCTGCTCGCGTCCGGCGACGCCCGGCGCGCCGCCGTGGTGGCCGAGTTCGACCGGTTCCTTCACGAACGCGACGAGCGCCGCCGGGCGCTGCGTGCGGTGGGTGATCCGGCGATCGCGACCAAGCTCGACGAGCTCGACGCCACGCTGCATGACTACGACGAGCTCCACAAGCAGATCCGCGAGCTCGCGCTCAAGGCCTCGGACGAGCGCGCGACCGCGTTGGTCGGCATCGGGACCGACGGCGAGAAGCAGACCGAGCGCGTCGAGCGCGCGCTGTCTGCGCTCGACGCCGAGCTCGCGCGGCGTCCGCTGGCCGCCGACGCGGTCGCGGCGCGCGCGTTGACCTGGAAGGCCGCGCTCGACGTGATGACGATGAGCGACGAGGTGAAATCGCTGATCCTCGCCAGCGAGAGCGCCCGGACCGACCTCGAGTCGCGGCACATCGCCGAGCGCGCCGAGGAGCTCGGCAAGATCTTCGCCGCGCTCGACCACAGCGCGACCACGCCCGAGGAGAAGCGCGTGGCCGGCGAGCTGCGCGCCGGCTACGCGGCGTTCTCCGAGGTTCACGGCCGGGCCGTCGTGCTGGGGCGCGAGAACGCCGACACGGAGGCCGACCAGCTGTCCCAGACCAAGGGGTTCGAGCTGGTCACCCGGGCCGGCAAGGTCGCCGACGACATCATCGCGACCGAGATCGCCGCGACCGCCGCGGCGCTGAAGGACGCCAATACCGCCGACACCCGGGCGCGCGAGCTGATGATCGGCGCGTTCCTGCTCGCGCTGGTCGCCAGCATCGCGGTGATCTGGTGGATGGTGAGCTACATCACGCGCGCGCTGCGCTCGGCCACGGAGCTCGCGCGTACGGTCGCGAGCGGTGATCTGACCCACACCGTCGACGTGACCAACGCCGACGAGATCGGCGCGGTGATCGCCGCGCTCAACGACATGGTCGAGAACCTGCGCCGGGTCGCGCGCGACGTCACCAACGCGGCGACCAGCGTCGCGACCGGCGCCGAACAGCTGAGCGCGACCGCCGGCCAGCTCGCCGAAGGCGCGAGCGAGCAGGGCGCCGCCACCGAGGAGACCACGGCGGCGATGGAGCAGATGGGCGCCAGTGTCCAGCAGAACGCCGACAACGCGCAGCAGACCGACCGGCTCGCGTCCAGGTCGTCGACCGACGCCGAGACCAGCGGCCGCGCGGTCGGCGAGACCCTGTCCGCGATGAAGAACATCGCCGAGAAGATCTCGATCATCGAGGAGATCGCGAGAAAGACCGACCTCCTGGCGCTCAACGCCGCGGTCGAGGCGGCGCGCGCGGGAGAGCACGGCAAGGGCTTCGCGGTGGTCGCCAGCGAGGTCCGAAAGCTCGCCGAGCGCAGCGCCACCGCCGCGGGCGAGATCAGCCAGCTGTCGCGCGGTGGCGTCGGCCTGGCCGAGAACGCCGGCGCCATGCTGAACCAGCTGGTCCCCGACATCCGGAAGACCGCCGAGCTGGTCCAGGAGGTCTCGGCGGCGAGCCGCGAGCAGAGCGCCGGCATCGAGCAGTCGAACAAGGCGCTCCAGGATCTCGACCGCGTGACCCAGCAGAACGCGTCGGCAGCCGAGGAGATGGCGGCGACCGCAGGGGAGCTGTCGAGCCAGGCCCAGCAGCTCCAGACCGCGGTCGGGTTCTTCAAGATCGAGACCGGCGCTCGCCGCGGCCAGGCCAGCTCGCCGCCACCTGGGATCGCCGCGGCTCGCGGATCGAGCCGGACCGCGCGCCAGGCCGCCGCCGGCAGCCCTGGCAAGCCGCGCACCGGCCCGGGGCATGGCCGCGGCAACGGCCGCTCCGGCAACGCCCGCGGCTCCGGCGAGCACCCCGCCGCCGGTCACGCCAGCGGCAAGCCCGCGAACGGCGCGAACGGCGCGAACGGCGCGAACGGCGCGAACGGCGCGAACGGCATCGATCTCGACCTCTCGGCCGGTCCGGCCGACGATGACAGCATGTTCGAGCGCTACTAGGAGCCGGCGATGACCTCTGCGAGCTCGATCTCGTCCTATATCACCTTCAAGCTCGGTGACGAGCTGTTCGCGATCGACGTCGCGCGGGTCCGCGAGGTCCTCGATCTGTCCGAGATCACCCGCGTGCCGACCGCTCCGCCGTACATGCGCGGCGTGGTCAACGTCCGCGGCAGTGCGGTCCCGGTCGTCGATCTCCGGCGCAAGTTCGGCCTGCCCGCGGTGCCCGACACGGTCAACACCCGCATCGTCGTGCTCGAGCTCGAGCTCGACGGCGAGCTCGCGGTGGTCGGCGGCTTGGCCGACAGCGTCCACGAGGTGCTCGAGCTCGAGCGCTCGCAGATCCGCGAGCCACCGCGGATCGCGATGCGCTGGCGCGCCGACATGATCGAGGGCCTGGGCAAGAAGGCCGAGCAGTTCATCATCGTGCTCGACATCAACCGGGTGTTCACGACCGACGCGCTGCTCGCCGCCGCCGAGGCGGTGACCACCGAGGGCGCCGCATCGTGATCGGCGCCGCGGCCGCAGCGGCGGAGCCCGATGTCGTGCGGCTACGGCGACTCGCCGCGGCGATCACCGTCGCGATCGGGATCAAGCTGCCGGACGCCAAGCTGACCATGCTGCACGGCCGGCTGCAGCGCCGGCTCAACGAGCTTGGCCTGCGCTCGCTCGGCGAATACGAGCAGCGCCTGGCCGATCCAGCGTTCGGCCAGCTCGAACGGATCGAGCTGCTCGACCTGGCGACCACCAACAAGACCGACTTCTTCCGCGAGCCCGATCACTTCACCTACCTGGTGCAGCGCGCGCTGCCGGCGCTATCGCCCCGCGGCGACCGCTGGGTGTGCCGGGTGTGGTGCGCCGGGTGCTCGACCGGCCAGGAGGTCTACACCCTGGCGATGGTGCTCGACGACTACGCCCGGTGCCACCCCGGCTTCGGCTTCGAGATCGTCGCCACCGACGTCTCGACGCGCGCACTGCGCCAGGCGGCGGCGGCGACCTACCCCGCGGTGCTCGCCGAGCCGGTCCCGGTCGCGCTGCGCCAGCGCTACCTGATGCGCGGCAAGGCCGAGCGCGGCGGCATGGTCCGCGTCGTCCCCGAGCTGCGCGCCAAGGTCCGGTTCAGCCGGCTCAACTTCATGGCGCCGAGCTACCCGCTGGGCGAGCAGGACATCGTGTTCTTCCGCAACGTGATGATCTACTTCGACCGCGCGACCCAGCGGCAGGTGCTCGAGCGCCAGTCCCGGGTGCTGCGGCCCGGCGGCTACCTGTTCATCGGCCACACCGAGAGCGTCGCCGGGCTCGACGTCCCGCTCCGCGCCGAGACCAGCTCGGTGCTGCGGAGGCCGCCGTGACGCCCGGTCGCAAGATCCGGGTCCTGATCGTCGACGATTCCGCCTCGGTCCGCCAGGCGCTCAAGGACATCCTCGACGGCGATCCCGAGATCGAGGTGATCGCGACCGCGAGCGACCCGTGGGCCGCCGCCGAGCGCATGCGCAAGGAGGTCCCCGACGTCATCACGCTCGACATCGAGATGCCGCGGATGGACGGCCTCAGCTTCCTCGACAAGCTGATGCGCCAGCACCCGATCCCGGTCGTGATCTGCTCGAGCCTGGCCGGCGCCGGCTCCCAGACCGCGCTCGCCGCGCTCGATCGCGGCGCGGCCGAGATCGTCGAGAAGCCCCGGACCGGCACGCCGCGCGAGTGGAAGGAGTCCTCGATCCACATCTGCGACGCGGTCCGGGCCGCCGCCAGGGTGCGCCTGCCCCGGCTCGCGGCCGGCACGGCATCCCGGCCGCCGCCGTCGCCGTCCCGGCCGGCCCCGGCGCCCGACGGCACGCGCAGCGCGTCCAAGCTGAGCGTCACGGCGGTGCTGTCGGTCACGCGCCAGGCGATGCTCGAGACCACCGACAAGGTCGTCGCGATCGGCGCCTCGACCGGTGGCACCGAGGCGCTGCTCGCGATCCTGCGCGCGCTGCCGGTCGATGCGCCCGGCGTCGTCGTGGTCCAGCACATGCCGGAGCGGTTCACCGGCCAGTTCGCCGCCCGGCTCGACTCGCTGTGCGCGATCTCGGTCAAGCAGGCCGCGTCGGGCGACAGCGTGCTGCGCGGCCAGGCGCTGATCGCGCCGGGCAACCACCACCTGCTGCTCAAGCGCAGCGGCGCGCGCTACTACGTCGAGATCTCCGAGGGGCCGCTGGTCAATCGCCACCGGCCGTCGGTCGACGTGCTGTTCCGCTCGACCGCGCGCTACGCCGGCGCCAACGCGGTGGGCGTGATCCTGACCGGCATGGGCGACGACGGTGCGCGCGGCCTGCTCGAGATGAAGCAGGCCGGAGCGCACACGGTGGCCCAGGACGAGGCGAGCTGCGTGGTGTTCGGGATGTCGGCCGAGGCGATCAAGCTCGGCGGCGTCGACCGCGTGCTGCCGCTCGACCGGATCGCCGGCGAGGTCCTCGCGCGGACCCACTGACGCCGGCGCGGCTACTCGCCGCCGCTGGCCTTGTGCAGCTTCTTGCCGATCGCCTGCAGGCGCTGATGCAGCGCGTGGGCCTGGGTGGCGAGCTCCTCGAACTCGGCGTCGCGTGCGCTGGTCGCGAGCCGCGCGGCGCGCTCGGACAGCCCCAGCAGCATGGCCGAGACGTCGCGCGCGGTGTCGGCGGTCGGGGCCCTGGTCGGGTCGCCGTTGTCGCGCTGGCCGGTGATCGCCGTGTTGAGCTGGCCGACGTCGCCGGCGACCTCGCCGAGCTCGGCCATCAGCTCCTTGAGCTGGCGGTTGCGATCCTGGACCACCGGCACCCGGGCGACGACCTCCTTGGCGAGCTGCTCCTGGCGCGCGCGGGCGGCCGACAGCGCCTGGACCATGCGCTGTCCGGCGGCCTGCAGACGCCCCTCGCAGTCGGCGATCTCGGCGAGCGTGGTGTTGGCGCGCTCGAGGTGCTTGACGCTCGAGAGCTGCGTGTTCACGAACAGCTCGCCGAGCCGGGCGTACGCGGCGAGCTCCTGATCGAAGCCGGCGGCGGCCTCGGCTAGCTCGGTGTCGTGCTTGGCCATGACGAGGCAATTTACACGCGATCGCGGCGGACGCGGCGGGCGCGGCGCGCGCGGTGGCGCGGCGGCGGGTTCGTCGGCCGGCGCGGCGGCGGCGCGGCGGGCGCGAGCGCACGGCGACCGAGCGCCCGGTGGCCAGTGGCTTGCACTATCCCCGCGCATGTGGATCGTTCTTCAGCGTGCGCTTGCCGGGCTCGGCCGGCGGCTGCGGTCACGGCGAGGCGGTCGACGACGACCGCCCAGCGAGCGTGTCTGACACAGCGCAGAGGCCCCGGGCCGGATCCGGCGTTACTCGACGCCGGGGGCGGGCAGCCGCGGCCCGAAGAACCGCAGGCTGGCGAGGATCAGGGTCTCGTCGCCGCCCTTGACCTCGCGCCGGCCGGCGATGTCGAGGCCCCACGTCATCGACGCGAAGCCCAGGCCCGCCGAGAGGTAGGTCGCGCCGCTGCCGTTGCTGTCGTGGAGCGCGCCGGCGCGGATCGGATAGCCGTTCTGGCCGCCGTTGCTGTGCAGGAACAGCTCGGCGCCGCCGCCGTAGCGCATGCTGCGGTCGGCGCCATCGAGCTTCCAGCGCGTGTCGAAGCTGAGCGCCAGCGCCGGCGCGAGGTGGGCATAGAGGCCGCCGCCGACGGCGCGCGGGAACTGGGGTGACGACGTCGTCGCCCACAGGTTCTGGGCCGAGACGCCGAGGTTGACGGTCTCGGTCACGCGCACCGTCGCGCCGAGATCGAACACCGTGCCGCTGGCGTCGGACTCGCCGGCCATGCTCGAGGTGAAGTGGTAGTACTTGGCGGTCGCGCCGATCATGAGCCGCGGGACGAGCACCCGCGACAGCGCCAGACCGCCGACGTGGGTCGTGCGGTGCCCGGTCATGCCGTCGAGCTCCGGGCTCGCGCCGGCGTAGTCGTAGAAGAAGCAGCCCGGCGCCGCGTTGGTCGAGTCGCACGCCGAGACCCCGATCAGCGACGCCGAGTCGGCGGCGCGGTAGCCGTAGCCACCCTCGAACACGAGCTCGCGGTTGAGCGGGATCCCGCTCGGGTTGAGATCGGCGCCGGCCGCGCCGGTCGCGCCGCCGCGCAGCGCCTCGCCGACCGCGATCTCGCGAGGACCGAGCAGGTCGTTCAGCGAGTCGACGTCGGCGTTCGCGCGACCGGCGAGCACGGCGATCGAGGACATACCGAGCACGCCGAGGACGAGCGAGCGCATGCCGAAGTGTTGGCGTGAACCGGCACCGCGCGCAAGAAACGGCACGCGTGCCGATCTGGCACATCGGCGCGTGCGCCCGGGGGCCCGCAGACGGTCCGAAAAAACCAAACGCGGCCTCACGCCGGCCGCGTTCTTTTCCAAACCTCACATCCGAGCTTCACATCAGGGACGTCGTCGACGTCCGGGACGTCATCGACGTCCGGCGCACGCTGTTACCAGCGGTCGCCACCTCGTCCGCCGCCGCGACCACCGCGACCACCGCGACGGCCGCCTTCGCCGCCACCGCCGCCGCCGTAGTCACCACCACCGCCGCCGCCGCCGTAGTCACCACCGCCGCCGCCACCACCGTAGCCACCGCCGCCGCGACCGCCGCCACCACCGGCGTAGCCGCCGCCACCGCCGCCGAAGCCGCCACCGCCGCCGCCGCTGCGGAAGCCGCCGCCACCGCCGCCGCCACCGCGCTGCTGGCGCTGCTCGGCCTCGTTGACGCGGAGCGGTCGACCATCGAGGGTCCGACCGTCCATGCCCTCGATCGCCTTGGCGGCTTCCTCGGGGGTTCCCATGGTCACGAAGGCAAAGCCGCGGGAGCGGCCGGTCTCACGGTCCGAGACCAGGTGGACATCGCTGACTGTTCCGAATTCCTGGAACGCCGCACGTACGCCCTCTGCGTTGGTATTGAACGAAAGGTTTCCGACATACAGACGAGTGTTCATCGCTTGCTCGATCTGGCCCAAGTGACAAGTTCCCGCCCAGAGGGGGCCATGGTGCTCCAAAGCGGGGGTTTCAAAACGAAAAGGCGCTGTTTCAAACTCCCACTGAGCACCGGACCAAAACCGACGAACTGTGGCTCACCGAAGCTACTCCTGGCGCCAGGCGATTGCCACCTGGAAAGTCGGTTGGAGTCCAAGCGAGCGGAATAACACGGGATAAATGTCAGAAACTCGCCGAGGATCCCGGTGTCCGACGCACCGGACGAGTATGCTCGCGGGTCATGTCTGAGCTCGAACGAACGCTGCTGCGGCGCCTGCGCGACCGCGACGAGCGAGCGTTCCGTGAGCTGATCGAGAGTCACCGCGACCGCGTGTTCAACATCACGTATCGCATGCTCGGCGATCGCGCCGAGGCCGAGGACGTCGCGCAGGAAGTGTTCATCTCGGTGTTCAAGACCATCGAGACCTTCCGTGAGGAGTCCAAGTTCTCGACCTGGCTCTATCGCGTCACCGTCAACCACTGCAAGAACCGCATCAAGTACCTCGCGCGCCGTCACGACCGCGATCGCGACGAGCTCGACGAGACCTCGCACGAGACCAACGGCGCGGCCGGTGCACCGCTGCGCCACGTGCAGCCCGATCGCGCGCTCGAGGGTGCGCAGCTCGAGGTCCTGCTCCAGCAGGCGATCGCCAACCTCGATGACGATCACCGCATCGTCGTGGTGCTGCGCGACGTCGAGGACCTGTCGATCGAGGAGATCTGCGAGATCACCGGACTGCCCGACGGCACGGTGAAGTCGCGGCTGCACCGCGCGCGGCTGGTGCTGCGCAAGAGGCTGCAGCGCCATGTCTAGACCGGCCCCTGCGATCGCGGGTGCGCTACCCTGGAGGCAGCCGTGACCGACGAGCCCGTGCACGACGCAGACGACGACATCGACGAGGCGATCGTCGCCGCGGTGTCCGACTACCTCGACGGTGCGCTGACCGGCGCGGCCCGCGCCGAGGTCGCCGGCAAGATCGCCGCCGATCCGATCTGGCAGCGCGCCCACGACGAGCTGGCCGAGACCCGCAAGGTGCTGTCGGGGATGCAGAAGGCGCACGCGCCGCCGCGCTTCGCCGACAGCGTCGCTCAGACCATCCACCACCGCAGCGCCGGCCGGTTGTTCGCGCGCCGCACGCTGGGCGATCGCGTGCCGTTCGGCGCGCTGCTCGCGGTCGCGCTCGCCGGGCTCGCCGTGATCGCGTACGTCCTGTGGTCGTCGGCGACCGGCTCGCTCAAGGTCGACCACGGCCGCGACCATCCGCCGGCGGCCGGCTCGGCCGCGGTCGCGCCGCCCTGACGCACGCGTGACGCGCGTGACGCGGTTACCCGGGCTCGCTGTGGTGGAGTGACACGCAGAACCGGCGCAGCGGCTCGCGGCGCTCGGGCGGAACGTACTCGAGGTTCAGCTGGCGATCGGTGACCTCGAAGAACGATCGGTCGGCGGCGAGCAGCTCGGCCTCGGCGCGCTCGACCTCGAGCGCGTCGACGTCGGCGAGGTTCTTGCGCACCAGCTCGGCCTCGGCGTCGAGCTTGCCGGCGACGAAGAACCCGCCGAGGATCAGCTTGGCCTTGACCGCCATCGAGTGGACGTCGCTGCCGGTGCGGTGCGGCAGCGCCAGGACCTCGCGGAGCAGGTCGATCCCCGCGGGCGACGCGCGCTCGAACGCGCGCCGGGTGACGTAGCCGAGGTCGAAGATCGCGAGCTGGGGTGCGAACACCATGCCGTAGGTCCGCGCCATGGCCGCGTAGTAGCTGAAGTACTTGCCGACCTCGCGGAGCAGCTCGGGGCGATCGACCAGCTCGCGGCCGAGCCGGCGGTACTGGTGGAACACGTCGTAGACCGCGCGCAGGTTGCGCGCCTTGATCGCCTCGCGCAGGTAGTTGTTGAAGAACCGGATCACGAGCCGCAGCGCCGGCTCGTCGTGGTGCTCGACCGCGCGGACCCCGATCACGCGGGTCGCGTCGGAGAAGATCGATACCGTGTCGCTCGCGCCCTGCAGCGCGCGCAGGAACCCGAGCTCGAGCTGGAGCAGGCACCTCATCTCGAACCAGGTCCGGGACTCGGACAGCATCTCGAGCGCCTCGTCGGACAGGCCGACGAAGTCGGCGCGGTCGACCACGAACCACTCCTTGGGCATCCGCGACTTGTGCCGGTCGTAGTGGTCGAGCAGCATCTTGATCGCCCACGAGCCCTCGGCGGCGACATCGCGGTCGTCGCGATCGAGCGACTTGATGATGATCGTGCCGATCTGGCCGACCCGCACCGACAGCACGGTCTGGGCCTCCATCGGATCACGCGCCCGGTCGGCGACCCGCGCGGTGATGTGCATCGCGTCCTCGCGCAGCCGGACCAGCAGCCGCGACGGATCGACGAACCGCACGACGTAGAAGAAGTACGGGATCAGCAGCGCCCAGCCGATCATCGCGGTGTAGACCGCGACCGCGATCGCCCAGGTCGGCGCGAACCGCGGGCCGATCAGGTAGTCGACCCACAGCACGTGCGCCGCGCCCAGCGCCATGAACGACAGCACGTAGCGGTTGATCCGATCGCGAAGGAACATCTCGATCAGCTTGGGCGTGTGCATGTTGGCGGTCAGCGGGATCGCCAGGCCGATCGTCGCGATCAGCATCGCGAGCACGTTGTTGTAGGCCCGCGCCATCGGCGACAGCACGTCGACCAGCTTGGCGTTGTTGACGTCGGCCCAGCTCATGTCGCCGGCGCCGGGGCTGCCGGCGCGCCGCCACTCGACGAAGAACTCCAGGCCGAACAGCAGCGCGAAGGCCACGAATGCGATCGCGAACGATCGCATGAAGAGCTTGCGCATGACGCTAGCCTAACTCACGCCGCGGCGGCATGCGGCTTGCTGAACGGTTCCGCATGGAAGGTCTGGTCATCGTGATCGTGTTGTTCGCGCCGGCGCTCTTGCTCGGCTGGCTCCGTAAGACCCTGCTGTGGTGGACACCCGGCGCCGCGCTCGCGATCCTGGGCCTCGTTGCGTTCGGCTCGGTGAGCGATACCCACGGCGACGTCGGCGGCGTCGCCGCGATGGGCAACGGCGTGGTGGTGATCGGCGGGATGTGCCTGCTCGGCTATGCCTTGGTGTGCTTGGTCGTCGGCGCGCGGGGTCAGCGCGGCGCGCGCGAGCCGGCGCTCCGGCCGGTGCCTGTCGAACTTCCACCGGCTGTCGTGGTCAAGGACCTGTCGAACACCTGACACGGCCGTCAGTCGGGGTCGTCCTGGAGGAAGGCGAAGTAACGCTCCGGCAGGTCGTCGAATTCCAGCGCGCCGCCGCAGCTCGGGCACTTGAACGTCGGCGGCTCGAGGTTCGCCGCCAGGATCGCGGCGGTCTGGACCAGCCGCTCCTCCTGGTGATCGCAGCCGATGCAGTGGAACGGCGCGAAGAACGACGTCACCGTGCCGCGGCCGATCACGTCGCGCACCATCGACGCCTGGAGGATGAACGGCACCGAGCAGGCGTGGAACTCGTAGCCCTGGATCCGCGCCTGGCGCAGGAACTCGCACCACGCGCGGACGCCGAGCGAGTTCATGTACGTCACCTGGGCGGTGTCGAACACGACCCGGCCGACCATCGCCGGCAACAGGTCGTCGAACCGCGTCGCCTCGGTGAAGTCGCCGCGCAGCACCACGCGGATCCGCTCGCCGTCCTTGACCACCTGCCACTGGGTGAGCCGCGCGAGCACGGTCCGCGCGCGGTCGTCGGGCCGGTCGAACGCCACGCCGACCACGGTCTTGCCGTCGCGCGGCTGGGCCCAGACCGCGGTGCCGCGGATCTCGACCGGCGCGTCGCCCTCGGGCGCGATCGAGATCTCGAGCACCTGGCCCTCGGCGACCGCCTCGCCGACCACGAGCCGGACGCCGTCGACCGAGAGGTTGGACACCATCGCGTCGATCCGCTTGCCGGCGAGCCCGATCGCGACCGAGAACGCCTCGGTGCCCAGCCGCGGCGCGCGGAGCTGGATCGCGACCACGTCGTGGAGCTCGTCGGCGGTCATCGGCGCGATCAGCAGCTCGTCGCAGCCCGAGATCGAGACCTGGCGCATCTGGTCGCTCGACAGCTGCTTGCCGGCGACCAGCACCACCCGGATCGCCGGGTTGTGCGCCTTGATCGCGCGCGAGGTATCGAACCCGCCGGGCTCGGCGTCGATCACCGCCAGCGCCGGATCCTCGCGGCGGAACAGCTCGTGGGCCTCGTCGGCCGACGCCGCGACCAGGAGCTGCAGACCGAGCCGCTGGAACGGCGGCGCGGTGAAGTGCCGCAACAGCTCGGAGTTGTTCGAGACCAGAACCTTCGGCACCGCGACAAGAGACAGTATCACGCACGCTCGCGACGCGGCAGGGCGCCGCGAGAGCCGATCTCGCCGCCACCCGCCGCGCGGCGCGCGCCGCCCATCACCCCATGCTCGCGCCGCGGGGTTGCCCGCAGGGCGCTCGCTGCCCGCGGTCGCGGGCGACCGGCGCGCGGCCGGGGCGTCGATACCTGACGATCAGCGCAGCACGGCGCGCAGGATCACGATCAGCGCGATCACCACGAGGATCGCGCCGCCGATGGTCGATAGGCCGCGGATCAGGTTGCCGCGGTCGTAGGCGTCGCGCTCGGCGGTGAGGCGCTCGATCTCGGCGGTGCGGGCGGTGATCGCGCCGCGCAGGCGGTCGATGCGCTGGTAGAGCTCGGCGAACACCGGGTCCTCGATGCGGTTGAGGTTGACCAGGGTGCCGAGGGTGACGAGGCGGCGGGCGATCTCGGCCTCGGCCTGGGCGATCTCGCGCGCCTTGCGCTTCTGCTCGGCGTCGAGCTCGGCGAGGCGGTGGGTGTGGCCCTCGCGGGCGTCGGCGAGGCTGCGCTTGGCGGCGTCGAGCTCGGCCTTGGCGGCGTCGAGCTTGGCGGTGGCCTCGCCGATCGGGCGCTCGATGCCGGCGAGCCGGCGATCGACGTCCTGGCGCTCGGGCTCGAGCGCGGCGGCCTCGCGGCGGTTCTGCTCGGCGCCGCGGCGCAGCTCCTGGCGCGAGTCGCCGAGCTCGACGCTGCCGGCCTGGCGGTCGGCGTCCTCGGCCGCCTTGAGGTAGGCCTTCTGGCGGCGCTCGAGGTCCTTGCGCTTGTCGCGCAGGCCGCGGCGGGTCGCCTCGAGCGCGGTGAGCTCCTTGCCGACCTCGTCGACCATGCGCTCGGCCTCGCCGAGCTTGGTGTTGCGCTCGCGCTCGACGTCGACGAACCGCGAGTTCTCCTCGGCCTTGCGCGCGTCGACGTCGTTGTGCTCGCGGGTCAGCTGCGCGACCCGCTCCTCGGCCGTGTTGATCGCGGCGTTCTCGCCGAAGAACACCCGGCCGTCGACCTTGGCGGTGCGCGCGACGGCGCCGAGCGCGCCGAGCACCTGATCGAGCGCGTCGGTGTCCTTCTTGATGTCGGCGCCGAGCAGCTTGATCGCGCCGCGGCGCTGCCAGCGCGCGCGGGCGAACCGCACGGTGTAGCGCGCCGAGTTGACCAGGCCGGGCTCGGGGATCTCGGGGACCGGGCTGACCGACGGCGGCGTGAACGGCCGGTCGGCGAGCGCCTCGGGCCGCTGGATCCGGGTCGGCGGCGGCTCGACGCCGTCGCGCGCGCGGCTGGCATCGATCGCGAGCGGGTGGGTCGCGAGCGGGCCGGTCGACGGCGCGGCCTCGGGCTCGCGGCCGAAGCCGGCCGGCGCGCGGGGATACCCGGTGGCCCACGGCGGATCGGCCGAGGCCGAGGCGATCGCGGGCGGCAGCACCGGCGGGGCCAGGGCCGGCCGCGGCCCCGAGGGCCCCAAAGGCGGCGCCGAGCCCGGTGCCGGCGGTGGCGCCGCGGTCGCGGTCGACTCTATGCGCGACGCGGGGGCGCCTGGCGTGGCGCCGAGCGCGGCGGGTGGGCTCGTCGGCGGGGCCGAGCGCGGTCCGCCGGGCAGGATGCTGGGCATCGGCCGCGGCGTGGCGGGCGGCTGGTCCGAGCGCCGGCGGCCCGGTCCGGCTGGATCGGCGTCGGGCGGCGCTGGTTCGCGGCGCTGGGCCGCGGGCCCGGGGGACAGCGCGGCGGCGAGCGTGCCACCGCCGGCGAGGTCCGCGGCGGGCGCGGGGGCCAAGCCGGTCGCCGTCTCGCGAATTGACGAGGATCCGGGCGGCGCCGGGGCCGGGGTGCGCAGCCCGGCGGGCCCGGCGGCCAGCGGTGCGAAGCCCGCCGAGGTGACCATCACGCCTGGCTGTGCGGGCGGCACGGCGGTGGCCGGCGGCTGTGCGGCCGGTACCGAGACCGCGGCGGCCGGCGGCGCGCTCGACGGCGGCGCGGCCGGGGCGCCGGCGGCGCCGAGCGGCGGCGGGGTCGTCGCGGCGCCGAATGGCGGCGGGGTGGTCGCGGGCGTGGCCGGTGCGCCGAGCGGCGGCGGGTTCGTGGTACCGGCCCTCCGCATCGGCGGCGCCGCCGGCTGGCCCGACCCGGCGCGCGGCGGCAGCTGCACGCCCGTCGCCGGCGCGTTGCGGGCGCGGCGCGGCGGCAGCGGCGGGAGCCGGCGGCCGCACGACTGGCACACGGCCAGCTCGTCGGCGTTCTCCGCGCTGCAGAACGGGCAGAATCGCATGCTACCGGCTCTGCTCGCGCTGGAACACGATCTCGCCGTCGACGATCGTATAGTCGACCGCGAGGTCGAGCAGGCTGCGGTCGGGAGCCAGCTTGCCGCTGAACACGGTGAGATCGGCGTGACGACCGGCGGCGAGCACGCCGCGCGAGTCCTCGGCGCCCTCGGCGTACGCCGCGCCGTGGGTGAAGGCCTCGATCGCCTCGGACAGGGTCATGCGCTGCGCAGGATACCAACCTCCGGCCGGCATGCCCTTGGCGTCCTGCCGGGTGACGGCGGCGTAGAGCCCGAGGATCGGCGGGACCTGCTCGACGGGGAAATCCGATCCGGCCGCGAACGGGATGCGGTGATCGAGCATGGTCCGCCACGCGTAGGCGCCGAGCACCCGCTGCGGACCGAGCCGCGCCTCGGCCCACGGCATGTCGCTGGTCGCGTGGGTCGGCTGCATCGACGCGATCGCGTGGGCGGCGGCCATGCGCGCCACGTCCCGGGGCGCGATCACCTGGGTGTGCTCGATCCGCAGCCGGTGGTCGCCCGGGTGCGCCTTGTTGGCGGCGAGGTAGGCGTCGATCACGGCGCCGACCCCGGCATCGCCGATCGCGTGGATCGCGACCTCCCAGCCGCCGGCGACCGCGGCATCGACCCCGCGGGTCAGCGTCGCCGGATCGGTGCGCCACAGCCCGGTGTTCTTCGGATCATCGGAGTACGGCTCGTACAGCCGCGCGCCGCGCGAGCCCAGCGCGCCGTCGGCATAGAACTTCACGCCGCGCATCACGAACCGCCCGGTCGCGGGCTGGGGCGCGGTCTTGAACCGATCGAAGCTCGCCGGTGCGGACAGGTACGCGTGGACGCGCAGCGGCAGCTGGTGGGCGGCCGCGAGCCCGCGGTACGCCTCGGCCGTGGCCTCGTCGATCCCCATCTCGTGCACGCCGGTCAGGCCGGCGGCGACCGCGACCTGCGCCGCGGCGCGGAGCCGCTGGGCGCGCTGCTCGGGGCTGGGCGGCGGCTCCTTGCTCATCACCAGGCCCTCGGCGTTGTCGATCAAGACGCCGGTCGGCTCGCCGGCGGCGTCGCGGACGATCTTGCCGCCGGCCGGGTCCTTGGTCGCCCGGGTGATCTGGGCCTCGCGCAGCGCGACCGAGTTGACCCAGATCGCGTGGCCGTCGATGCGCTCGAGCACGACCGGGCGATCGCCGACCGCCGCGTCGAGCGCCTTGCGGGTCGGGAACTGCTGGCCGGGCCAGCGGTTCTGGTCCCAGCCGCGGCCGATCAGCCACTGGCCGGCCGGCCGGGTCTTCGCCGCCGCCGCGATGACCGCGATCGTCGCGGCCTCGGAGTCCAGGTTGCGGACCGAGACGTGCTCGAGGTCGCCGCCCAGGCCGGAGAGGTGGCAGTGCGCATCGATCAGCCCCGGCGTCGCCGAGCGGCCGCGCAGGTCGATCACGCGGGTCGACGGCCCGGCGAGCCCACGGATCTGCGCGTCGTCGCCGACCGCGACGATCTGGTCGCCGCGCCATGCCACGGCGGCGACCCGCGGGTGCTGCGGATCCATCGTCCAGACGTCGCCGCCGACCATCACGACGTCGGGCGCGGGACCGGGTGCGGTGCGCGCCGGCGGGGCTTCGGGCCCCGGCGCAGGCGCGGCAGGAGGTGGCTCGTGCTTGCCGCCGCAGGCGGCGACGAGCACGCTAATTAGTGAGACCGATCGCGAGATAGAGCTGGAGGTCACGGGCCTCGAGACCATACCCAAAATCCACGCCCAGAAGGGGGATCACGATCTGTCTCAGGTACAGCCGCGTGCCGACGCCGATCGAGTTCTTGAACGGCGCCAGCGTCGAGTTGTCGCCGCGCGCCGCGCTCGCCAGATAGTTGCGGTCGGGGTTGCTGGTGCTCATGAAGGTGGTGTAGCCGCTGTCGAAGAACCCGAGCGCGCGGATCGACAGCCCCGCGATCGTGAACACCGGGGCCGAGTACTCGAGGTTCGCGCCGACGTGCAGGTCGCCGCGGAACTGATCGTTGATGTAGCCGCGCATCGACGTGCCGCCCATCGTGAACTCCTGCTGGAACGGCAGGTGGTCGCCGACGTTGATCGCGGCCTTCGCGATCAGGTTGTGGCGCTCGAGCACCTGCACGCCCTTCCACAGCGACAGGTTGTAGATCGAGTAGTGGAAGTCCGAGCCGAGCGCCGACACGCCGTACTCGATCGAGGCCTGGTAGCGGTAGCCGGTCTGCACGCCGTACCAGTCGGCGCGGCGATCGAGCGCGATGCTGAGCTCGTTCGAGATGTCCCAGCCTTGCTTGCCGGGCCTGAGCGGGTTCTGGAGGTCGCTGCCGGGGCCGAGCTTGGTGCCGTCGGTGGTCCGCGCCTCGATGTCCTGGAACGTGACGTGCGCGCCGCGCAGCCGGGCGTCGAGCTTGAGGCCGCGGAACAGCTCGATGCCGAGCTTGACGCCGGCGTTGAGGTAGTTCATGCGCGACTGGCGCACCGGGCCGGGGTTGTCGGTGTAGCCGTGCGCCGGCTCGTACTCGATGACGCGCGAGGTCTTGAGATAGGTATCGGCCTGGGCGTAGAACCGCGTGCCGGCGATCGCCGGGATCACCCACGCGCCGATGAAGAACGAGTCGCCGGTCGCGATCTGGCCGTAGAGCAGGAGCTTCTGGTTCTCGCCGAACAGGTTGTTCTCACCGAAGCCGAGGCCGGCCCCGGTATTGGTGGGCTGGTTGTAAAATGCCGGTGCAATCACCCACGAGTGCTTGTCGCGGACCGTGAGGTGGACGCGGACGCCGGTCTCGTCGCACTTCGGCGCGGTGGTCGGGCCACACGCCTCCCAGAACGCGTCGACCTCGCGAAACAGCCCGCTCGACACGAGGTCGAGCTTGATCCGGTCGAGCATGTCGCTCGACCAGTCGTCGCCGACCTCGATCTTGGCGATCAGCTCGACGGTATCGTTCGTGGTCTTGGTGTTGCCCTCGATCACGATGTCGCGGATGGTCTCGGCGGAGGCGGCGCCCGCCGCGGCGAGCACGATCGCGAACGACACGAAGGCAGGTCGCACGCCGCGAGTATGGCACGGGCCGATCGCCGCGCGCGCGTCGCCGATCACACGACTTGGCACCCGTGCTAACAACGTTGCCATGAACCCTGCCGAGGTCGCCACGGCGCTCCTGATCGAGCGCACGCTCCACACGTCCCCCGCGTACCGCAAGGTGGATGACTCTCTGTACGTCATCAAGCAGGGCTCGGCGTACGTGATGATCAACGTCGTGCCGTGGGGCGACAACCGGGCGATGGTGCGCTGTACCGCACAGCTGGTGAAGGGCGTCGATGTCGATGGCCCGCTCGCCAAGCAGCTGCTCGAGCTCAACAGTCACCTGCGGTTCGGCGCGTTCGCGGTCGACCCGGCGGAGCACACCGTGCTGTTCAGCCACACGATCCTCGGCGGCCACACGCTCGATCCCGAGGAGCTGGTCGCGACCCTGCGCGACGTCGCGCTGATCGCCGACGAGTACGACGACAAGCTGATGAAGAAGTACGGCGGTCAGCGGATGATCGACCTGCTCGAGGAGGCGGCGATGGAGCGGATCATGGAGAAGGATCCGGACGGCTTCCAGTTCGAGGACTGATTCGAGGACCAAGAGCACACCATGGCCTCCCACGACGATCCGACCCTGGGCTTTGGCACCCGCGCGATCCACGCCGGGCAGGCGCCCGATCCGACCACCGGCGCGGTGATGACGCCGGTCTACTACACCTCGACCTACGCCCAGTCCGCGCCCGGCGTGCACAAGGGGTTCGAGTACTCGCGGACCCACAACCTGACCCGGTTCGCGCTCGAGGCCAACCTGGCCTCGCTCGAGGGCGGCGTCGCGGGCCTGTGCTTCGCGTCGGGGCTCGCGGCGACCTCGACCCTGCTCCAGCTGTTCGACACCGGCAGCCACGTGATCGCGTGCGACGACCTCTACGGCGGCACGTTCCGGCTGTTCGACAAGGTCTACCGCCGGCTCGGCTTCGAGTTCAGCTACGTCGATCCGCTGCGCGGCGCCGCCGGCATCGCCGACGCGATCCAGCACAACACCCGGCTGGTCTGGGTCGAGACCCCGACCAACCCGATGCTCAAGCTGGTCGACATCGCGGCGGTCGCGGCGGTGTGCAAGCACCGCGGCGTCTTGCTCGCGGTCGACAACACGTTCCTGACGCCGTACTTCCAGCGCCCGCTCGAGCTCGGCGCCGACATCGTCGCGCACTCGATGACCAAGTACCTGAACGGCCACTCCGACGTGGTCGGCGGCGCGCTCGTGGTCAACGACCCGGTGCTGCGCGATCGGCTCGCGTTCCTGCAGAACGCCGCCGGCGCGGTGCCCTCGCCCATGGACAGCTTCCTGGTGATGCGCGGGACCAAGACCCTGCACGTCCGCATGGACCGCCACGAGGCCAACGCGCGCGCGCTGGCGAGCTGGCTCGAGCACCACCCGCAGGTCGAGCGGGTCATCTATCCCGGCCTGGCGTCGCACCCGCAGCACGAGCTCGCGCGCCGTCAGGCCCGCGGGTTCGGTGGCATGATCAGCTTCGTGCTCGCCGGCGGGCTCGAGGCCTCGCGCCGGTTCCTGTCGGCGTGCCAGATCTTCACGCTCGCCGAGTCGCTCGGCGGCGTCGAGTCGCTGATCGAGCACCCGGCGATCATGACCCATGCCAGCGTGCCGGCCGATCGCCGCGCCCAGCTCGGCATCGCCGACGGCTTCATCCGGCTGTCGGTCGGCATCGAGGACGTCGCCGATCTCCAGGGCGACCTCGAGCGCGCGTTCCGCGCCGCGAAGTAGCCGGCCGGGCGGGGCTACGGCACCGGCTGGAGCGGGCCGCGGGCCGCGACGTCCTCGGTCAGCGCGCCGGCCTTCCACACCCAGCGCTCGCGCCGCCAGGTCGATGCGCAGCACGCGCCGTCGCCCTCGGCGAGCACGTTGCGCTCGACGATCACGGCGTTGCCGTCGAGCGCGACGTGGCGGATGCCGCCGTCGCCGCGATCGCCGCCGGGGATCCCGCCGAGCTCGACGACGTTGCCGCCGCGCAGCGTGAACACCATGACCTGCGAGAACTGGCCGGTGCCGCCGGTGCCGAGCGAGGCGGCGATGATCGCGTCCTCGGTGCCGTTGCCATCGATGTCGGTGAACAGCGGCGGCTCGACGCGGAACGAGCCCGGCGTGGCGCCGGTGGCGACGACCTTGCCGTCGTCGTCGATCGCGAAGTCGGCCCGGCCGTCCTTGACGGTGACCGCGCCGAGCTCCTCGAGCGCGTAGCTCCGGTTGCGCCAGTCGATCGCGCGGACGCCGGTCGCGGCCGCGCTGGCATTGCGGTTGGCGAGCGGCGCGTCGGCCGCGCCGTGGTGGCACGCGGCGAGCGCGAGGCCCAGGGCGGGCGCGGCGAGGCGCGCGAGGTGCGGTGCGACGGGCCGCGCAAGGGGCCGTGCAAGGGCGTGACTGCGAGGCAACATGGCGGCGCGATCATCGCCGATCCGCGCCCGACCGCAACATCTGCGCTCACGCGCGATCGACGCGGGCGGCGTAGCAACCGGGCCGGGCGTAGTGGACGTGCAGGTACGCCGCGCGGGCGTCGTCGAACAGCCGCGCGATCAGCGGCTCGAGATCGGGGCCATCGACGACATCGGCGCCGACCAGCATGCCGTCGCCGTCGAACGCGCGGAGCGACAGCAGCCGGAGCCGCAGCTGCTCGGGCACCTGGTCGATCGCGTCGAACGTCTGCTCGCCCTGCCGGACGTAGATCGCGTGGCTCGCCCGGAACGGCGAGGCCACCGCATGGTGCTCGAAGTGGGTCAGGATCACGGCTTGCCCGGGCTCGGCGTCGGTCAGGCTGATCCGGCACGGGTAGCCGGGCTTCTGGTCGGCGATCCGGCGGACCGCGCCGCGGGCTGCGAGCTCGGGATCCGACAGTGAGAACAGCGGGCTGAACGGCTCGGCGGGGAGGCCGGTGATGCGAAAGCTCATGGAGGGCTCCTGGTGGGGATGAGCCACTCTGGAGCCGTCGCGGGGCGGCGGCACTCCAGTTCTTGCTCGGCAATCGCGAATCAGCGCGGCACCGGCGGACAGAGCTTCGTTCGGCCAGCGCGGTCAGTCGGCGAACAGTTCGGCGAGCGTGACACCCGACTGCATGCGCTCGGACCAGGTCTCGAGTTGGTCGATGGAGGCCGTCGCGACGCGCTGCTCGACACGAGCGTCTACAGCCTCGCCGAAGCGCTGCCTCAGCAGGCGCAACACGAACTCCTTGAAGCGCTGCTGGCTTTGCCGGCGTTCCTGCTCGACGCCCTGCTGGCGACCCTGCTCGATGAGTTGCTGTCCGGCGGTCATGATGGCGTCCTTGGCTTCGGGTCCGAGCTCTCGTTCGAGAAGCGCTTGTAGTGCGCGATCGGGGCAAGATCCTGATAGAGAACAAGACGTTGACGCAGCGTCGGTGTGGATCTCGCGCCGATGCTGCGATCGCAAACGTCGGGCGAGCGGCTCAGCGCGCGAGGTAGTCGATCAGGCGGTCGCCGAAGTCCGGTGGTGGGTCGGGCTCGGGGAGGTTGCCGTAGATCGCGGCGATGTCGCGCATCGGGACGTCGTCGTTGCCCAGGCCGGTGCCGTAGCGGCCGTAGGGAAACTCGGCCTGCTTGCGCAGCGAGACCTCGCCCGAGACCTTGCCGATGAAGCCCTTGTGCAGCGCGGTGCCGACGCGCGCCGGGCAGCGGCACGGGTTCATCGGGTTGATGTGCTCGCAGCGTGGCGCGAGGTAGTCGCCGACCTTCTTGCGCGCCCGCGACAGCCGGACCTTGTAGGCGCTCTCGGTGATCGCCAGGCTCTTCGCGGCGGCCTCGTCGGACAGCTTGAGCACGTGGCAGACCACGAACGCGGCGCGCTCGCCGGGCGGCAGGCAGTTGATCACCGCGGTCATGCAGCCCTGCTTGAGCTCCCAGAGCAGGAAGTCGCGCTGCGGATCGCTGAGCGAGCGCACGACGTCGGTGCGGGTGGCCTCGCCGCGCAGGGTCTCGTCGAGCACGTCGAAGTCGACCTCGGGCTGGCGCGGCAGGCGATCCTCGAGCAGCTTGTTGGCAAGACCGAGCAGCCAGAGCTCGACGTCGGACGCGGGCGCCTGATCGGGCGCCTGATCGAGTTGCTCGGCCGCGACGGCGAAGATGTCGACCAGGTAACGCTCGGCGCGGTCGCGATCCAGGGTCAGCCGGAACACGAAGTTGTAGAGGCGCCGCCAGTGTGGCTCGACCACGGAGCGCAGTCGTACTGGGTCGGCGTGGGTCCCCATCTCGCCCGATGGTACACCACGCGCCGCGGGTCGCGCGGGTCGCGGCATGTCGGGCGTCCTGCCGGCGGTACAGCCACGGTCCTGCGCGATCCTGCGCGATCGAGGCGCGCTGGCAGAGCGCGGCAGCCTGGGGCGCCTGGACCCGGGCAGGTCGAGCCGAAGCGTTCCGTGCTAGCGTCGGCCGGTGCCGGTCCGGCTGGTGTCGCTGGGGGCGGCCTTCGCCCTGCTCGCCGCGCTCACCGGCGCGATCGTCACCGCCTGCTACGACGTTCCCCGGCCGGCGTGCGGGTTCATGTGCGGGCCCGACGGCGCGTGCCCCGACGGCTACACCTGCGCCAGTGATCGGTTCTGCCACCGGAGCGACGCGCCGGATGACCTGATGTGCCGGAGCCCGGATGCGGCGCTGCCGATCGATGCCGCGCCGGATGCCGCGCCGGATACAGCGCCGGATACAGCGCCGGATACAGCGACCGATGCCGCTCCGTGATCCGCCGGGGCGTGGCCGCGGTGTCGCCCGCCGTGCGAGCGGCCGTTCCGGCTTCAGCGGCCGGGCAAGATCTTGCCCGCGGCTCAGGTCTGCGACACCAGCTTGGGCTTCGCAGCGGCCGGCGGCGCGGCCGGGGCGGGCGGCGTCGTCACGGCCGGATCGGACTCGACGAGGCCGACGCGGCCGGTGACCTCGCCGCGCGGATCGGTATACGTCGCCAGCTCGCGGCTGACCTCGGCGACGAGGTCGGCCTTCTCGCGGTACGGCATGAACGCGCTCTTGAACCCGGCGATGATGATCTCCTTGATCGTCGGCAGCGACCAGCCGTAGTGCTGGTGGCAGAGGTGGAGCTCGCGGGTGACGTTGGTGTCCGACATCAGGCGGTTGTCGGTGTTGATCGTGACGCGGAGGCCGTAGTCGACGAAGAAGTCGACCGGGTGGGTATCCCAGCTGGTCGCCGCGCGGGTCTGGAGGTTGGACGACGGGCAGACCTCGAGCGGGATCCGGTGGTCATTGACGTAGTTGAGCAGGTCGCCGCTCTCGACCAGCCGGGTGCCGTGGCCGATGCGGTGCGCGCCGCATTTGTGGATCGCCTGATGCACCGAGTCGGGGCCGAACGACTCGCCGGCGTGGGCGGTGCAGTTGATGTTGTTGTCGACCACGAGCTGGAACGCATGCTTGTGGACCTTGGCGGGGTTGTTGACCTCGCTGCCCGCCAGATCGAAGCCGACCACGCCGCGGTTCTTGAAGGCGATGCACAGCTCGGCGATCCGCAGGCTGGACTCGGGGCCGAGTGAGCGGATCGCGCACAGGATCACGCCGTAGCGGATCCCGAGCTCGCGCTTGGCCATCCGCAATCCGCGCAGCACGGCCTCGACCACCTGCGCCGGCCGCAGGCCCTGGCGGGTGTGGAGCAGCGGCGAGTAGCGGACCTCGATGTAACGGACGTTCTCACGCCAGGCGTCCTCGGCCAGCTCGTACGCCGTGCGCTCGAGCGCATCCTCGACCTGCATGACGCTGAGCGTGATGTCGAACGCACGCAGGTAGTCGTCGAGCGAGGCGACCTGATCGCCGGCCGCGAGCATGCGGTGCAGCTCGCCGCGGTCGAACGTCGGCAGGACGACCCCCTGGGCCTTGGCGAGGTCGAGCACCGTGTCGAGCCGCAGCGATCCGTCGAGGTGGCAGTGCAGGTCGGTCTTGGGCAGGCGCTGCAGGAGCTCGTACGGAATCTCGGCGGTCGTCATGGTCGATCGACTATCCGCCCGGGGCATGGCGGCTGCAACCTCGATCGATCACCATGCAGAGCACTGCACTACCCTGCGTACTGCTTGCAGCGTCGGTATCGCTCGTGTCGGCAGCGCCCGCGCGCGAAGACACCATGGAGCGGATCAGCTACAAGGCGGAGCGCGGCAAGCCGCAGCACGCGGCAGCTCCGACTCCGAAGGATCCGGCGAGCCCGGCGGCCGCGGCGGCCGCGGATCCCGGATGGATCGAGCTGGCGTCGGCGACGCCCGCGAGCCATGGCCGCGAGTTCGTGATGGTCGGCGCGGACGCGGGCACGTTCAGCCAGCTGCGGATCACCGCGGCGTCCGGCCGACCCGAGATCCACGCAGTGCGGGTCGATTACCAGGACGGCGGCCATCGCGTGTTCCTGGTCGATCGCAGGCTCGACGCGCGGCGTCGCCCGGCCTACCTGGATCTCCGAGGCGCCCACGAGCTCAAGCAGATCGTGGTGGTGACCGATCGGACGTCGTCGGGCAGCTACGTGCTCGAGGGCAACACCGGCGAAGCGGCAGTCGCGAGCCGCAGATAGAACGGGCTCACGGCTCGGGCGCGCTACGACACGGCGTCGCGGCTCACCGGCTCGGCGGCGGGAGACCCCGCGCCTGCGCGCACGGCCGGCTCGTCGAAGCCCCAGCGGCCGGCGACCACGAACAGCGGCCGGCCCTTCACCTCCTCGAAGATCCGCGCGATGTACTCGCCCTGGATGCCGTTCGACAGGAGCAAGAGGCCGTTGAAGAACAACACGACGATCAGCAGCGAGGCGTAGCCGGGGGCGGCGATCCCGAAGAAGATCTTCTGGATCAGCGTGATCGCGAGATAGACGAAGGCACCCGCCGCGAACAGCGCGCCCAGGTACGTCCACAGCTTGAGCGGCACGGTCGAGAACGAGAACAGGCCGTCGAGGGCGAACCGCCACAGCTTCCACAAGGACCACGTGCTGCGGCCGCCGGCGCGCACGCTGGCCTGGAACGCCACGGTCTCGGTCTTGAACCCCGGCCACGCGAAGATGCCCTTCATGAACCGGCAGCGCTCCGGCATCTGGTTGATGACGTCGACGATCTTGCGATCGAGCAGGCGAAAGTCGCCGGCGTTGCGCGGGATCTCGACCTGGGTCATCCGCCGCATCACGCCGTAGTACAGACCCGCAGACGTGCGGCGAACCAGGCCTTCCTCGCTGCGCCGGCTGCGCACGGCGATCACCATGTCGGCGCCGGCGCGCCAGCGCGCGACCAGCTCGGGGATCAGCTGGGGCGGGTGCTGCAGGTCGCAGTCGATCGGGATCACGGCGCGGCCGCGGGCGTGGGCGAGCCCGGCCGACAGCGCGACGTCCTTGCCGAAGTTGCGCGCCAGGCCGACGACCTTGATCCGGCTGTCCTGGGTGCGCGCGGCGAGCAGCAGCCCGAGCGTGTCGTCACGGCTGCCATCGTCGACGAACACGATCTCCCAGGGCTCGCCGAGCCCGTCGAGCACCGGCGTGATCGCCTGGACGAACGCGGCGAGGTTTTTCGCCTCGTTGTACGCGGGCGCGACGATCGACACCACGGGTTCCATGCCAAGCGACACTTAGCACGGGCCGCCGCGCCGGGGCGCGGCCGCGGTCACAGCACGCGGGCGGCGGCGATCACGAAGCAGTCCTCGGCATTGCACGCCAGCGCCCAGTAGCCGCCTCGCGCCCAGGGCAGGTACGCCAGGGTCGCGTCGCGCGCGGTGCCGAGCCGCCGGGCGACGCCGCCGGACGGTCCGCCGAGGTGATAGACGAAGATCTCGAGATCGGTGCCGCGCAGCGCCGGCGGCAGCACCACCGAGCGCGTCCGGCCGACGCCGCGGCGCTCGATCGCCCCGGCCCAGGCGTCGAAGCGATCGGGCTGCCAGCGGCCGATCAGCAGGGTCTTGCGCGGCAGCGCCGGCGGCGCGCCGGCGAGCTCGACCGCGAGCTCGAGCCGGTCGAGCCGCCCGCGGTCGCCGAGCCGGGCGCGGGTCCGCGCGACGCCGTCGAGCATCGCGTGCTGGATCGACGCGACGTCGAGGCCGCGGAACCCGGTGATCTCGAACCCGCCGTGCTCGTCGAGGCAGCTCGCCGGGGTGACCTGGTAGTGCGGCACGAGCCGGACATCGGAGACCCCGAGCGGCGCGTCGAGATCGACGGCGCGGAACACCACGCCGCCGAGCGCGAAGTACCGGGTGATCAGCTCGCGCTGGTTCGGCTTGCGCAGGTCGTCGCCGAGGAACCACCAGCTGTCGTCGACCTGATCGAACGACTCGACCGTGACCATCGCGCCGCGCGGCGCGGCCGAGAGCACGGCGAGCCGCTCGTCGCTCTGCTCGGCGAGGCGCAGGAACAGCGGCACGGTGCGCACGGCCGCGTAGCCGCTGGCGAGCACGGCCAGGACGACGAACGGGATCAGCCGGCGCGGCGAGGTCGCGACCGCGTCGAGGATGCCGACGAACGCCGCGAGCATCAGCGCGCAGCTGTGGAGGTAGAACCGCGGGCCGAGCTTGGGCGACACGAACACGGTCGCGGTGACCAGCGTGCCGGCGATCGCGACCCCGCCGAGGAAGCGCAGCCGGGCACGGCGATCGGCGGCCGCGGCGTCGTCGCCGGCGGCGCTGGGTTCCGGACCCCAGGCGTCGATCGCGAGCGCGACGGCGACCAGCGCGAGCACCGGCGCGCAGCCGATCACGAAGTCGCGGTAGATGTCGAGGTTGTTCGTGATGCCGCGCTGGAGCAGCCGGCCGACGAGCCCGACCCTGGTCGCCAGGCCCTCGTAGCGCTCGCCCTGGCCCGGCGCGAAGAAGATCGCCGCGAACCCGACCACGGCGCCGAGCGCGCCGGCCCACACCCGCCGCGGTGGCCGGCCGGTGCGGCGCTGGCGGACCAGGGCGTAGCCGACGGCGAACCCGACCAGCGTCGGCCCGGTGTGCTCGTTGGCCATGCCGGCGGCGATCCCGAACGCCGCGAGCGCCGCGGCGCGCGCCCACGACGCCGGTGCCCGGTCATCGGACGCCGCGGCCCGCCGCAGCGCGACCAGGAACCACAGCTGGATCACCGCGCCGTAGAGGTAGTTCGCGCAGTACGCGCGACAGAACAGGATCATCCCGATCCGCGGGATCGCGAACCACAGGCTGCCGAGCGCCACGGCCCACAGCGCCAGATCGCGGCCGCGGCCGCGGCGCCACGACGGCCACCGGCCGAGGCCGAGCACCGTCACGGCGAGCGACAGCGCGAGGAACGCCAGCGGCGTCGCGATCGGCGCGAACCAGGTCAGCTTGTAGGCGAGGTACGTCAGCCATTGCCCGATCCGCGGGTTCGAGTGCGTGTACTCGTGGACGCCGTACGCGATCAGGCGCCGGAACGAGAACGGCTCGGCGCCGGTGTCGACTGCCAGGTTCCAGGCGTCGAACGCGAACGGCTCGTGCGCGACGACCACGCCGATGTGGACCGCGGTCGCCGCGAGGTACGCGAGCAGGAGGCCGCGCAGCACGCGGCCCGAGGCGGGAGCCACGGGAGAAGTCGTCACGGCCGGCTCATCGGGGCGTCTGCATCGCGTACCACACCCGGCGCGGGCCACGCGCGGTCGCGCCAGGCGACGCGCAGCAGGCGGTACTCCGAGGTCGGGCGGTCGATCCGCTCCGGCGGGCCGAACGCCAGGAAGATCACCTGCAGCCCGTGGCGATAGCGCGCGGTGCGCGGCCCGGCGAACCGGAGGCGCACGCCGCGTGCGGTCGAGGCGGTCCACGCCAGCGGCAGCTCTTCGCGCTCGATCTTGGCGCGCACCGCGGGGACGAAGCCCGGGCCGGAGGGCTCGCGGTCGGCGGGCGCGATCTCGACCTCGACGTACGCCGGGTCGTCGGCGAACAGGTACGTGGCGACGCCGACGGCGCCGGTCTCGGGATCCCAGGTGGTGCCGTTGTCATGGAGCGCGGGCGGCGCGTACCAGGTCTCGACCCGGGCGCCACCGTCGTCGTCGTCGTCGATCGGGCGGTCGATCACACGCTCGAGCACGCGCGGCCGGTCGCCGTGGACGATCTCGGCGGTGTCGCCGGCGGCCAGCCCGCGGTGGTCGCAGGCCCGGGTGCGCCCCGGATCGACGTAGCACCAGCACCACCATGACTCGCCGCCGAGGTATCCGGCCAGCCAGGGATCCGCCAGGTCGTAGGCGTCGGGGACCAGCGCCACGCCGGGCAGCGGCGCGACCAGCTTCATCATCGACGCATAGGCCGCGGTCCGCCCGACCGGCGGCAGCCATGCGCGGTGGGTGCGGAAGCCGAGCGCCGACACCGCCCACCACACGAGGAACCCGGCGAAGGCGAGCCCGCCGAGGCCGACCCGGCCGAGCGCGGTCGCGGCGTGGCGCCACGTCGTCGCGATCAGGACGGCGATCGCCGGCCCGAAGTCGAGGTAGTAGCGCGACGACACCGCCGGGCTGTGCAGGTAGAACGCCACCAGCGGCGCGGCGCCAAGCACGGCCCACGCGACCAGCCAGCGGGTGTCGCGATCGAGGTCGGGCCCGGCACGCGCGGGCGCGGGCGCGTCGGGCGGCACCGGAGCCGGCCGCCGCGCGCGCAGCCAGGCGAGCCCGCCCAGGCCGAGCCCGACGACGATCAGCGGCACGTACGGCCAGGTGTAGGTCGTGAAGTAGTACTCGCGAAACCGCGGCGCGGTCGCCTGCCCGGCGTGGATGTCGCGGTCCCAGAGCTCGCGGTGCGCGGCAAGCTCGGGCCGGCCGAACATCGCGCCCGCCAGCTCCCGGGCCGCGGCCGCGATCGGCACGCGGTCGTAGGGGTTGGTGAACCGCGTGTTGTACAGGTTGCCGAGGTTGACCCGGTGGCCGAACTCGGTGCCGTCGCCGAACCGCAGGTAGTTGGTGAGGTAGAGCGCGCCGCCGCCGGCGACGAACAGGCCGGCCGCGAGCACCACGGGGCCGAGCGCCTGGCGCAGCGAGCCGCGGTGGCGGACGTAGAGCACCGTGGCGATCACGGCGGTCGCGGCGCCGTAGAACCACACGGTGGGCCGGACCAGGCCGGTCGCGCCCGCGAACGCGAGCAGCAGCACGTAGCGCGCCGTCGACGGCCGCCGCACCATCACGATCACGCCGGCGCAGAGCAGCATCGCGGCGCCGTAGGCGTAGGCGCAGGTCTCCTCGTACACCACGGTGCGGCCGCGCAGCATGGTGATCACGCCGGGCAGGAGCGCGGTGAACACGAACGCGCCGCGCGACGCGTACGAGCGATCGCCGCCCGGCCCGAGCCAGGCGCGCAGCAGCGCGTACATCATCAGCACCACGCCGAACAGCATCGCGAGGCGATCCGGGAATGGCGTGACGTGGATCGCGCGCCCGATCACCTCCCACGCCGCGAGCCACAGCGGCACGCCGAGCCCGGAGACCTGCTGGACGCCGCCGTCGATCCACGCCAGATCGAGGCCCAGGCTCGCCACGTCGTGGCTGAGCGCGAGCCGGCCTTCGAGCAGCGCGTAGGCCTGCGCGCGGTGGTAGGGCTGCTCGCTGTACCACTGGCCCCAGCGCGGGATCGCGCCGGTGAGCCACATCACCGCGAGGCCGATCAGCACCGCGCAGAGCAGGGCGCGCCGCCGGTCGATCGTCGCCCCGAGGCTCGCAGCCACGCGCCCTCGTAACACGACCGCCGCCGAGGGTCCAATCGCGTGCCTTCCAGCGGCCGACGCACTACGAAGTTTGCCGAGTGCTGGGTCGCGCGTCGCGGACTGCCCCGCGTGTCGCCGAGGCGACTGGTAACTGGCCGAATTTGCACCGGAGAGGCTCGGCCCAGCCCATGCACTGATTCATGAGCAACACATTAGAAGGAGCCTACCAATGAAGGGTATTGCACTCACCACTCTGCTTGCCATGGCCATCCCGGCGGCGGCCTACGCCCAGCCGGTCTCGCCCGATCAGCGCACCTACGACCGCGATCGCGATGGCGGTCAGGACCGCGACCGCGACCGCGACCGCGATCGCGGCGACTCGTTCCGGCGCGACCACTATGACCGGTTCGCCAACACCCGCTGGTCGAACGAGCACGGGCGCTGGGCGACGCTGGCGCGCGCCAACAGCGCCTCGGGCCGCCGCGAGTTCATGGTCGGCAACACCACCCGCTATCACACGTTCCGCCTCGAGGCGCTGCGCGGCGATCCGATGATCAGCAAGATCGCGATCAACTTCGCCAACGGCCAGACCCAGGTCGTGCAGCTGAACTCGACGCTGCCCGCTGGCGCGGGTGAGGTCATCGACCTCCAGGGCAACGACCGCCGGGTGCTGCGCATCGTGGTCTACGCCGATCCGCGGAGCCGCGGCACGTACGCGATCTACGGCACCTGAGCTGACGCTCGCGTCGCGCGGGCTCGCGGGAAAATGGTGTAAGTAAGGCGAGTGCCCGAGCCCGAGATCGCAGTCCTCGTCCCGTGCTTCAACGAGTCGGCCGCGATCGCCAAGGTGGTGAGTGACTTCCGCGCCGCCTTGCCGACGGCCACGGTGTACGTCTACGACAACAACTCGACCGACGACACCCGGGCGGTCGCGGCCGCGGCCGGTGCCGAGGTCCGGCGCGAGCCGCGACGCGGCAAGGGCAACGTGGTGCGGCGGATGTTCCAGGACATCGAGGCCGACATCTACGTGATGGTCGACGGCGACGACACCTACGACGCGCGGATCGCGCCCAGGCTCGTCGCCTGCCTGATCGACGACAACCTCGACATGGTGGTCGGCAAGCGGATCGAGACCCACCAGGCCGCGTACCGCGCCGGGCACCGCCTCGGCAACCGCGTGCTGACCGGCCTGGTGCGCCGGCTGTTCGGCGCCCAGATCGACGACATGCTGTCGGGCTATCGCGTGTTCTCGCGCCGGTTCGTCAAGAGCTTCCCCTCGTTCTCGCGCGAGTTCGAGATCGAGACCGAGCTCACCGTGCACGCGATGCAGATGCGGATGCCGATCGCCGAGCTCGACACCTCCTACAAGGAGCGCCCGCCGGGCTCGACCAGCAAGCTGCGCACGTTTCGCGACGGCTGGCGGATCCTGCTCGCGATCACCAACCTGATGCGCAACGAGCGGCCGCTGATGTTCTTCTCGCTGATCGGGCTCGCGATCGCGCTGGTCGCGATCGGGCTCGGCGTGCCGGTGGTGCTCGGGTACCTCGACACCGGGGAGGTCCGGAGATTCCCGACCGCGATCCTGTGTAGCGGCCTGGGCGTGATCGCGGTGGTGTGCGTCGCGACCGGCCTGATCCTCGACCTGATCGCGCACGTCCGCCGGGAGGCCAGGCGCCTGGTGTACCTCCAGCACGCCGCGCCGCGTGCCCTCGACGTCCGGCGCGCGGACGTCGAGGCTCCGGCGCTGCGCAACACGGCCCGGTGAGCGCGGCGGGCGACGATCGCGACATTCGTGTCGGGGCGCGCGTCGGGCGCGGCGGCGCCCGTGACACCTCCCACCTCGGAGGGTGGGATTGCTTGACCCCGCTGGCCCGCGCATATAGACCTGTGCTTCATGGACGTCGAGCTGATGCGCCGCCTCGACCGGGTGCTGGGCGATGCCGCGTGCAGCGTGCTCGCCACCGCCCACCGGTTCCGCAAGCCGTTCGTTTCGCCCCGCCCGGTCCGCAAGATCGCGGTGATGAAGTTCTTCGGCATGGGCTCGATCGTCGTCGCGAGTCGCAGCCTGGCCGCGCTGCGCGACAGCTACCCCGGGGCCGAGATCCACTTCGTCACGTTCGCATCGAACCGCGCGATCCTCGACATCCTCGACATGACGGATCGCAACCACTACGTCGATCCGTCGACCCCGCAGGCGTTCCTCAGGAGCACCTTCGCGGTGGCTGCGGCGCTGCGGCGCGCGCGCTGCGACCTGGTGCTCGACCTGGAATTTTTCGCCAAGTTCCCGCTCGTGCTCGGCAGCCTCGCGGGAATTCCGCAGAAGGCGGGATTTTACCTGACCTCGGAGAACTGGCGGCGCGAGTTGCTCGACATTACCGGGTTCTACAACTCGTATTTCCACACCAGCGATATTTTCCTGTCCCTGGTCTATCTGTGTGCGACCGGGGATCACTATTACCTGAACTTCCACGACTGGGCTGCGAAGTATCGCTACCCGCGGATCGATCCGGGCGAGCTCGAGCGCGCGCAGCTCCGCGGCAAGCTCGCCGCCCTGGGCGTCGGCCGCGCTGACCCGCTGTTCGTGATCAACCCGAACACGTCGCTCGACCTGGCACCCGAGGCCCGCAAGTGGCCCAAGGACCGCTATGCCCAGCTCGCCGACGAGCTGGTCGCGCAGGCGCCGGGCGCGCGGGTGTGCTTCATCGGTGCACCGAACGAGCGGCCGTACGTCCAGAGCATCGCGGATCTGTGCAAGACGCCGCGCCGCCACGTGCTCGCCGGCGAGATCTCGCTGCGCGAGCTGCTGGTCCTGTTCGCCGAGGCCAGGCTGGTGGTGTCCAACGACTCGGGGCCGATGCACCTGGCGTCGCTGGTCGACGCGCCGATCGTCGGGCTGTTCTTCGCCGACACGCCGACCCTGTTCGCGCCGCTCGGCAGCCGGGTGCGCTGCGTCCAGCCGCAGCTGTACTCGATCCCGCTGTTCAGCGTGTACAACGGCAAGGACGTCGCGGTCGGCAAGCCGTCGAGCGAGGTCGGCAACGCCGCGGCCTGCACGGTGAGCCTCGAGACCGTGATGACCCAGGCGCACGAGCTGCTCGCGATGCGGCCGCTGCTGCGGACCACGGACGTCGGGGTCCGGTGACGCGCGTGGTCCGCGCCGGTGCGCTCGAGCGGCTGATCCGCACCACGCTGGTCGATGGCTCGCGGGTGCGGATGGAGCTCGACGTCGCGGCGATCGCGCGCGCGGCGGAGGTGATGCGCGACGCGGTGCTCGCCGGCAAGAAGGTCCTCTTGTGCGGCAACGGCGGCAGCGCCGCGGATGCCCAGCACATCGCGGCCGAGCTGGTCGGGCGCTACGTGCTCGAGCGCCGGCCGCTCGCGGCGATCGCGCTGACCACCGACACCTCGGCGCTGACCGCGATCGCCAACGACTACGGCTACGACCACGTGTTCTCGCGCCAGGTCGAGGCGCTCGGCGCCGAGGGCGACGTGCTGATCGCGATCACCACCAGCGGGACGTCGAAGAACGTGGTCGCCGCGGTCGCCGCGGCGCGCGCGCGCGGCATGAAGGTGATCGGGTTGACGGGAGGCAAGGGCGGCGCGTTCGTCGCGGCATGCGACGCCGGCGTGGCGGTGCCGTCGACGGTGACCGCGCGGATCCAGGAGTGCCACATCACGATCGGCCACCTGTGGTGCGAGGCGATCGACGAGGCGTTCACCGGCTCGGCCGCCGAGCAGCTCGCGTTCCCCGTCGCCGGCGCTGCGGCGGCCGATGCCGACGCCGGCCCGGCCAAGCAGCGCACGCTCGAGCAGCTGATCGCCTGGCGCGAGGACCAGCGGACGCGCAAGCGGACCGTGGTCTGGACCAACGGCGTGTTCGACGTCCTGCACGTCGGCCACCTCGCATCGCTGCGCGGCGCCAAGCAGTTCGGCGACGTCCTGATCGTCGGGGTCAACGGCGATGCGTCGGTGCGCGCCAACAAGGGCCCCGAGCGCCCGATCTATCGCTGCGACGAGCGCGTGGCGCTGCTCGCCGCGCTCGAGCTGGTCGACGCGATCCTGGTGTTCGACGACCCGACGCCGGAGCGCGTGCTGGCCCAGCTCCGACCCGATGTCCACGTCAAGGGCGCGGACTATGCGCCGCCGCACGGCAAGCCGGTCCCCGAGCGCGGGGTCGTCGAGGCCTACGGCGGGCGGATCGAGTTCCTGCCGCTGGTCCCGGGCCGGTCGTCGACCGACACGCTCGCGCGCCTGCGGTCATGACCGGCGCAGCCGGCGTGCCCGGCGTGCCCGGCGTGCCCGGCGTGCCCGGCCTGCGTAGAACGCTGTTCATCGATCGCGACGGCACACTGATCCACGACGTCGGCTATCCGCGCGACCCTGCCCGGGTCGAACCGCTACCGGGCGCGTTCGACGCCTTGCGCACGCTCCAGGCAGGCTTTGCCCTGGTGATCGTGTCCAACCAGTCCGGCATCGGCCGGGGGCTGATCACCCCCGCCGAGGCGCGC
>DASWRS010000037.1:0-22926 GCA_036403075.1 Kofleriaceae bacterium | reverse complement strand
GGTCCAGGTCACGATCCCGCGCGACATCTTCGCCGAGCAGATCCGGTTCACGCTGTACAGCGCCGGTCCGTCGTCGGTCGCGCCGTACCTCATCCACCGCGCCGCGCAGGGTGACTTCGAGCCGTTCGCCCGGCTCACGATGCTGGCGGAGCCGAGCCTGCGCGCGAACCTCGCCTACGGCATGAACCTGTCGGTGACCTGTGCCGAGGACGTGCCGTTCGTGACGCCGGCCCAGATCGAGACCCTGATCGCCGGAACGTACCTGCGCGGCTACCGCGCGCTGCAGCAGGTCGCGGCGTGCCGGGAATGGCCGCGCGGCGAGATCCCGGCCGACTTGCACCAGCCGGTGACCTCCGACGTGCCGGTGCTGCTGATCTCGGGGCCGTACGATCCGGTGACGCCGCCGCGCTGGGCCGAGCAGGTCGTGAAGCACCTCTCGCACGGCTTCCACCTGGTCATCCCCGAGGGCCATCACGGCACCGGCGGGCTGTCGCACGAGGACTGCTTCACCGGCGTGACCGCGAGGTTCTTCGATCGCGGCACCGCCGAGAGCCTCGATACCTCGTGCGTCACGGCGATGACGCCGCCGCCGTTCGTCACCGAGGCCACGGGGTTCGCGGCGCTGCTGAAGCAGTTCGGCGACTGACCGGCGGCGGTGCCACGCGCGCGGGGCGGCTACGGCGCGGCGCCGGCGAGCGGAAGCGTGAAGCAGAACGTCGCGCCCGGGCCGTGCGGGGGCTCGACCCAGATCCGGCCGCCGTGGCGCTCGATGATGCCGCGGGCGATGTAGAGGCCCAGGCCGGTCCCGCGCCGCGCCTGCTCGGGCGCCGACCAGTACGGTTCGAACAGGTGGGGGACCAGGTCCGGCGCGATGCCCGGGCCGGTATCGGCGACCGAGAACCGGGCGTCGCCGGCGACCGGCTCGCACGTCAGAGTGACGGTGTCGCCCGGGCGGCAGAACTTGAGCGCGTTGCCGATCACGTTGCCGAATACCTGGAGCACGCGCTCGCGGTCGCACAGGATCTCGACTCCGTCGTGGTCGCAGCGGACCTGGAGCTCGATCTGGCGCTCGCGCGCCAGCGGCTCCTGCAGGTCGCGGATCTCGGCGAGGATCGAGTCGGCCGACTCGCGCCGGGCGTCGAGCGCGAGCTTGCCGGCCTGGATGCTCGCGGTGTCGAGCAGGTCGGCGATCAGGTGCTCCATGCGCGCGGTGGCGCGCTGCATCATCTCGAGGTGCCGGCGTGCGCGCGGGTCGGTCGCGAGCTCGGTCAGCATCACGGTCGCGCTCAGCTGGATCGTGCCGAGCGGGTTGCGCAGGTCGTGCGACACGATCGCGAGCACCTCGTCGCGGGCGCGGATCGCGGTGCGCAGCTCCTCCTCCATTCGCTTGCGATCGGTGATCTCGGTGGCGATGCCGCAGACCAGGGTGGCCGAGCTGCCCGGGAGCGGGAACTTGACCGACAGGAACGTCCGCGGCCCGTCCGGCGACGGCACCACCTCCTCGCTGGTCAGCGGCCGGCGCTCGCGCAGCACGCGCTGATCGGTGGCCCGGTGCTCGGCCTCGAGCTCGGGCGACATCAGCTCGCTCGCCTGGCGGCCGATGATGTCCTCGCCGGGGCGGCCGAGGATCGCGGCGGTCTGCCGGTTCGCGATCACCAGGCGGCGGTGCTCGTCGAGCACGAAGATCGCGGCCGGGGCGTGCTCGAGGATCGACTGCAGCCGCTGCTCGCTGAGCCGCAGCGCCTCGCGCGCCTGGCGCAGCTCGGTGACCTCGACCAGGATGCCGCCGACGCCGCTCAGGACGCCGGTCGCCGCGCGCACCGGGAACAGCGTGGCCAGGAACGAGCGCGGTGCGCCCACGCCGGGCGGGCTCGACAGCTCGAGGTTGACCACCGGCTCGCCGGTCTCGAGGATCCGCCGGACGATCGGCTCGAGCATCGGCGCGACCGCCGGCACGATGTCGCCGATCGACCGGCCGACGTGCTCCGCGGCGGGCCGCCCGGTGATCCGGGCGAGCGCGTCGTTGACCCGCACGTAGCGCAGGTCGCGATCGACGAACGCGATCCCGACCGGGGACGCGGAGAGCAGCGACTCGAGCTTGGCCAGCGTCCGCGTCCGCTCCGAGGCGATCCGCTGCAGCGCGGCCTCGGACGAGATCAGCTCGTCGCGCAGGATGTGCTGGTAGATCCCGATCGTCGCGCGCGCCGCCATCGAGTCGAACAGGTGGCGATCGTCGGACGACAGCTCGTGCGCCGTGACCGAGCCGATGTACGCGACGCCGATCAGCCGGTTGCCGTGGACCAGCGGGACGCCGTACAGCGCGTGCACGTCGCGGCGGCCCAGGACGTCGCCCTGGACCACGGGATCGAGGTACGCGGCGCGCAGCTCCTGCGCGCGGTGCTCGCGCGCGACCTTGCCGGCGAAGCCTTCGCCGATCGCGACCGAGAGCCCGGGCCCGGGATCGAAGCCGACCGCCGCGCGCAGGTGCAGCCGGCCGTCGTCCTCGAGCAGCAGGATGCCGCCGACGTCGACCGACGCGGTCGTGGCCTGGAACACGGACAGCAGGCGGCGCAGCAGCGCGTCGAGATCGGGCGCCTCGAGCGCCGCGGTCGAGATCTCGTCGATCGCGGTCAGCGTGCGCTCGCGGGCCTCGGCGTAGCGGCTGACCGAGGCGGCGACCGCGCGATCGACCGCGGCGTTGAGCGCGACGACCTCCTCGCCGCTGTGGCCGTGGTCGCGCTGCCAGACGGTCAGGATGCAACGCCGCAGCAGCGACAGCTCGTGGACGATGGCGGAGATGTCGAACCCGGCGCCGAGCCGGTCGACCGCGTGGCGCCGCGCGGCGTCCGGCGTTCCGACCTCGCCGTTGCCGAGCAGCTGCTCGGTGACGCTGGCGATCTCGTCGAGCAGCTCGGGCAGGTGGTCGACCAGCGAGACCGGCGACAGGTCCCGGGTGACCGGGATCTCCCGCGCCATGCGCCGCCAGTCGGCCAGGATCTCGGCGCGACGCCGTCGCAGGAAGGACCGGACTTCCACGGCGTGCGCCGGTGTCGCACCGAGTCTGGCCTTGGTCATGATCCAGGGTCGGTCCAAGTTCCATGCCGCGCGGTCCGAGCGGCTCGTCCGCTGGCAAACCCCCCGTGGATATGCGATGAGCGGACGGGTACGACGCCCGCGCCCCCGGCGCAACAGGAGAAGCACGCATGACCGACGTCGAGAGTTTTCGACGCGAGCTGGCCGAGTTCTTGGAGCGCGAGCTCCCCGCCAGGCTCGGCACGCTGCCGCCCGCCACCGGCGATTACTGGGGCGGCCGCCGGCCCGAGCTCCCGCACCCGCAGTCGCAGCGCTACTGCGAGGCGATGGCCGAGCGCGGCCTGACCGCGCCGACCTGGCCCAGGGAGTACGGCGGCGGCGGGCTCGACAAGGACCAGGCCAAGGTGCTGCTCGCCGAGCTGCGCCGGCTCGGCCTGCCGCTGCCGCTGGTCGGCTTCGGGCTGTCGATGATCGGGCCGACGCTGCTCCAGTTCGGCACCGAGGACCAGAAGCGCGAGCACCTGCCGAAGATCGTCCGCGGCGAGATCCGCTGGGCCCAGGGCTACTCCGAGCCCAACGCCGGCAGCGACCTGGCCTCGCTGCAGGCCTCGGCGCGGATCGACGGCGACGAGCTGGTGATCAACGGCCAGAAGGTCTGGACCAGCTACGGCGACAAGGCCGACTGGATGTTCGGGATCTTCCGCACCGACAGCGGCGGCAAGAAGCAGGAGGGCATCACGTTCCTGTTGCTCGACATGGCCCAGCCCGGGGTCGAGGTCCGGCCGATCAAGCTGATCAGCGGCGCCTCGCCGTTCTGCGAGACGTTCTTCTCCGACGCGCGCGCCCACACCCGCAACATCATCCACGGGATCGGCCACGGCTGGACCGTGGCCAAGGCGCTGCTCGGCCACGAGCGCAACATGATCGGCGACGTGTTCGGCTCGGGCAGCGGCGCGCGCAACAAGGTGATCGCCGGCAACCCGCTCGCCGAGCTGGCGCGCGACTATCTGGGCGAACAGGGCGGCCGGATCGCCGATCCGCTGCTGCGCGACTGGGTCGCTCAGGTCAGCATGGACGAGCGCTGCTTCGCGCTGACCGCGCAGCGCAACGCCGACGCGCTCAAGGCCGGGCAGAAGCCCGGGCCGGAGTCGTCGATCTTCAAGATCTACGGCACCGAGCTGAACCAGCGCCGGCACGAGCTCCAGCTCGCGCTGCGCGGGCCGCAGTGCCTGGGCTGGGAAGGCCCGGGCTTCGACGACCGCGAGCTGCAGCAGACCCGCGACTGGCTGCGTTCGCGCGGCAACACGATCGAGGGTGGCACCAGCGAGATCCAGCTCAACATCATCGCCAAGCACGTGCTCGGCCTTCCGGACTAGGACCCGCCATGCAGCTCGTACTGACCGAAGACCAGACCTTGCTGTCGCGCACCGCGAACGAGCTCGTCGCGGGCAGCGCGTCGGTGGCGCGCCTGCGCAAGCTCCGGGACACGCGCGACGAGCGCGGCTATGCGCTCGACCGCTTCGCCCGGATGGCCGAGCTCGGCTGGACCGGCATTCCGTTTACCGAACAGGACGGCGGCCTGGGCATGGGCCTGGCCGAGGTCGTGCTCGTCACCGAGGCGATGGGCCGCGGGCTCGCCCCCGAGCCCTACATCCCGGCGATCGTGCTGGCGGGGCGCGCCGTCGCGCTGGGCGGGAGCGCGCAGCACAAGGGGGCCTGGCTCGGCCCGGCGATCGCGGGGGAGAAGGTCCTCGCGCTCGCCCACGCCGGGCGGCGGGGCCGGTTCGATCTGACCCGCGTGCCGATCCGCGCGACCCCGGCCGGCGGCGGGTTCCGGCTGACCGGTCAGGCCACGCAGGTCTGGGGCGGCCACCTCGCCGACGCCTACGTGGTGGCGGCGCGTACGGCCGGGCAGGACGGCGACCGCGACGGCATCACGCTGTTCCTGGTGCCGGCCCAGGCCCGCGGCGTCACGAGCGAGCGCCAGCACCGGATCGACTCGCTCAACGCCGCGCAGCTGACGCTCGAGGCGGTCGAGGTCGGCGAGGCCGACGTGCTCGGGCGCGGCGGCGACGGCCACGGCCTGCTCACCCGCGTGGTCGACGAGGCGACCGTCGCGCTCACCGGCGAGATGCTCGGCGGCATGTCCGAGGCGTTCGACCGCACCCTGGGCTACCTGCGCGAGCGCCGGCAATTCGGCGTGGCGATCGGCAGCTTCCAGGCGCTCAAGCACCGCGCGGCGCGGCTCTACATCGAGCTCGAGCTGTCGCGCTCCGCCGTGATGGCCGCGGCGCGCGCGCTCGACGCGCAGAGCGCCGATGCGTCGCAGCTGGTGTCGCTCGCCAAGGCCCGGCTGTCGGACGCGTACTGCCTGATCGCAAATGAAGCAATCCAGCTGCACGGCGGCATCGGCATGACCGACGAGCACGACATCGGGTTCTTCGTGAAGCGCGCGCGGGTCTCGGAGATGACGTTTGGTGACGCCGCGTACCACCGCGACCGGTTCGCGGCGCTCGGCGGGTACTGAGGGCTTCCCCCGCCGCTCCGGTGTGTGCGTCTGCGCTCGTTCCCACCGTGAGCCGCAGCGCACACCACAATGGCTGCGTTCGCTGGGGTCGGCGGTCTTGAGGTGCTGCGGCCGTGCGGTAACTTCTGGTGGTGCCCTCCGTCAAGACCCGCCGCCGGCCGGCCCACCGCCCGCCCAAGGGAATCTCCAAGGTGGCGACGGGGATCGCCGGGTTCGATCAGATCACGGCGGGCGGACTGCCGAAGGGCCGCACCACGCTGGTGTGCGGCGGCGCGGGCTGCGGCAAGACGCTGTTCGCGATGGAGTTCCTGGTCAACGGCGCCGTCGAGTACGGCGAGCCGGGCGTGTTCCTCGCGTTCGAGGAGACCGAAGACGAGCTGACGAGCAACGTCGCATCGCTCGGGTTCGACCTCGCGGCGCTGGTCGCCAGGAACCAGCTCGCGATCGACTTCGTCAAGGTCGACCGCGCCGAGATCGAGGAGGCCGGCGACTACGATCTCGAGGGCCTGTTCGTCCGGCTCGCGCACGCGATCGACTCGATCGGCGCGACCCGGGTCGTGGTCGATACGCTCGAGGCGCTGTTCTCGGGGTTCTCCAACGAGGCGCTGCTGCGCGCCGAGCTGCGCCGGCTGTTCCGCTGGCTCAAGGGCCGCAACGTGACCGCGGTGATCACCGGCGAGCAGGGCAACGGTGCGCTGACCCGCTACGGCCTCGAGGAGTACGTCTCCGACTGCGTGATCGCGCTCGACAACCGCGTCGCCGATCAGGTCTCGACCCGCCGGCTGCGGATCATGAAGTACCGCGGCAGCGCGCACGGCAGCAACGAGTATCCGTTCTTGATCGACGAGCGCGGCTTCTCCGTCCTGCCGGTCACGAGCCTCGGCCTCGACTATCCGGTGTCGACCGAGCGGGTCTCGTCCGGCCTCGCGGCGCTCGACGCGATGTTCGAGGGCGGCGGGTACTACCGCGGATCGAGCGTGCTGATCTCGGGCACGGCAGGCACCGGCAAGAGCAGCCTGGCGGCGCTGTTCGTCGATAGCAGCTGCCGCCGCGGCGAGCGCACGCTGTACTTCGCGCTCGAGGAATCCAACGCCCAGATCGTCCGCAACATGCGATCGATCGGGATCGATCTCGAGGCCTGGCAGCGCAAGAAGCTGCTCCGGATCCACTCCGCGCGGCCGACCGTGTTCGGGCTCGAGATGCACCTGGTCACCATGCACAAGGCGGTCGAGGAGCTCGAGCCCCGCGCCGTGATCGTCGATCCGATCTCGAGCCTGGTCAGCGCCGGCGACCCGCACGAGGTCAAGTCGATGCTGGTGCGGCTGTTCGACTACCTCAAGCTGAAGCAGATCACCTGCGTGGTCACCTCGCTGACCCCGCCCACGGGGCTCGCCGAGACCGATCTGGGGATCTCGTCGCTGATCGACACCTGGATCCAGGTCCGCGACCTCGAGACCGCCGCCGAGCGGACGCGCGTGCTGCACATGGTGAAGTCGCGCGGCATGGGGCACTCGAACCAGGTCCGCGAGTTCATGATCACGTCGCGCGGCCTCCAGGTCCTGCCGGTCGCGGTCAGCGCCGCCGGGGTCTTGACCGGGTCGGCGCGGGCGAGCCTCGAGGACGAGCACCGCGAGGACCTCCGCGCGCGCGAGCAGGAGGCCGGCCGGCGGCAGCGCCAGCTCGAGCGCAAGCGCCGCGCGATGGAGGCGCAGATCGAGGCGATGCGCCTGCAGCTCGCGGCCGAGGCCGACGACACCCGCGAGGTCGCGGAGGCGCTGCACGATCGCGAGCAGCGTGCCGCCGAGGCGCGCGTCGCGCTGTCGCTCACGCGCAGCCGGCCGCGCGGCGCGAACGGAAAGCGCCCGTGACGGCCGCCGCGCGCACCCGGCGCACCGAGGCGGCGGCGAGGCGGGCGCGTGCCGCGGCCAAGGCGCCGAGCACGGAGTACCTGCTGCGGCTCTACGTCGCCGGCCGCACCGCCAAGAGCCAGCAGGCGCTGGCCAACCTCCGGCTGATCTGCGAGGAGCACCTCGCGGGTCGCTACCGGCTCGAGGTCGTCGACCTGCTCGAGAACCCGGCGCTGGCCCGCGGCGATCAGATCCTCGCGCTGCCGGCGCTGGTGCGCCAGCTGCCGCCGCCGGTCAAGAAGATCATCGGCGACTTCTCCAGCGCCGAGCGGGTGCTCGTCGGGCTCGACCTGCGGCCGATGAAGAAAGGCCACAAGTGACGGCGCGACCCCGGTCCAGGCGGCCCACGGGCACGGACGTACCGGTCGAGACCTTCGTGCTCCGGCTGTACGTCGCGGGCACGTCCGAGCGCTCGGCGCGTGCGATCCGCAACGCCAAGCAGATCTGCGACGAGCACCTCGCCGGCCGCTACGAGCTCGAGGTGATCGACGTGTTCAAGCAGACCAGCCGGGCGCGCGATGACCAGGTGGTCGCGGTGCCGACGCTGATCAAGCAGCTGCCGGCGCCGCTCAAGCGCTTCATCGGCGATCTGTCGGATCGCGACGTCGTGCTGGTCGGCCTCGACGTCAAGCGCAAGGAGCTCGACGGAGGACACAACCAGCCATGACGAAGGCACCGCGCCGAGCCGGACGGACCCGCGCGCCCGGCCGGACCCGCACGCCGCGCGCAACCGTCACGACCGCCAAGGCCAAGCGGCCGGCCCGCACGCCCGCCGCGCAGCGCTCGGTGCGCGATCTCGAGGCCCGGCTGCGCGAGGCCGAGGACACGCTCGACGCGATCCGCAACGGCCACGTCGACGCCCTGGTGGTCTGCGGCCCGGCCGGCGATCAGGTGTTCACGCTCAAGGGCGCGGATCATCGCTACCGCCAGCTGGTCGAGACCATGAACGAGGGCGCGCTGGTCGTCGACGGCGGCGGCCTGATCGTCTACGGCAACGCGCGGTTCGCCGAGCTGATCGGCGAGCGGGTCGACCGCATGATCGGGACGCCGCTCTTGCCCCACATCGCCGAGGCGTCGCGGCCGCTGGTCGATGCCCTGCTCCAGACCCGGGGCGGCGCGCCCGCCAAGGCCGAGGTCGAGCTGGTGGCCCGTGACGGCGGACGCAGGCCGGTGTACGTCTCGGTCGCCGCGGGCTGGGACGAGGACATCGCGCTGAGCTGCGTCATCGTCACCGACCTGACCGACCAGAAGCGCAACCAGGAGATGCTCGCCGCCGAGCGCCTGACCGCGCAGATCGTCGATCAGGCGACCGAGGGTGTCGTGGTCTGCGATCTCGCCGGGATCGTGGTCCGGGCGAGCCGCGCCGCGCAGCGGATCACGGCCGGGCCGCCGCTGCTGCGGCCGTTCGGCCAGGTGTTCCCGCTGGCCACGCCCGACGATCCCGCGGCGGCCCACGCCGTGATCGCGCGCGCCCTGGCCGGCGCGACCACGACCGGGCAGGAGGTGATGCTGCGCCGCGATCCGCGCGAGCCGGTCGATCTGCTGCTGTCGGCCGGGCCGATCACCAACAGCGAAGGCGAGGTGCTCGGCTGCGTGATCTCGTTCGTCGACATCACCGACCGCAAGCGCGCCGCCGAGGACCGGCTCCGGCTGCTCCAGGCCGCGACCGCCGCGCGGATCGAGGCCGAGACCGCGAATCGCGCCAAGGACGAGTTCCTGGCGATGCTCGGCCACGAGCTGCGCAACCCGCTCGCGCCGATCCTGACCGCGCTCGAGCTGATGAACCTGCGGTCCGACGACACCTCGCGCCGCGAGCGCGACGTGATCGCGCGCCAGGTCAAGCACGTCGTGACCCTGGTCGGCGATCTGCTCGACGTCTCGCGCATCGCGCAGGGCAAGGTCCAGCTCGAGCGCAAGCCGGTCGAGCTGACCCACGTCGTCGACAAGGCGATCGAGGCCGCCGCGCCGCTGATCGAGGAGCGCCGGCACCGGATGCTGGTCGACGTGCCGGCCGGGCTGTGGCTCGACGCCGACGAGACCCGGATCTGCCAGGTGATCTCGAACCTATTGACCAACGCCGCCAAGTACACGCCCGAGGCCGGGACGATCGCGATCTCCGCGGCACGCCAGGCCGGCGAGCTCGCGATCGTCGTGCGCGACAGCGGCATGGGCATCCCGCCCGAGCTGCTGCCGAACCTGTTCGATCTGTTCGTCCAGGGCCGGCGAACCATCGATCGCGCCGAGGGCGGGCTCGGGCTCGGGCTCGCGATCGTCCGCAGCCTGGTCGAGCTGCACGGTGGCTCGGTCCAGGCCCGCAGCGATGGTCCGCATCGCGGCAGCGAGTTCGAGGTCCGGCTGCCGGCGCTGACCGCCGGCGCGGAGGTCCACGACGGCCGCAAGACCCCGCCGCCGGGCACGCACGCCGTGATGCGCGACAAGCGCGTGCTCGTGGTCGACGACAACGTCGACGCCGCGGACCTGCTGTCCGACGCGCTCGAGAGCCTCGGCTACCAGACCCGCACCGCGTACGACGGCCCGTCGGCGCTCGAGGCCGCGGTCGCGTTCGATCCCGACATCGCGCTGCTCGACATCGGCCTGCCGGCGATGGACGGCTACGAGCTGGCGCGCCGGCTGCGCAGCTCGCCGCCGTCGACCAAGCCGCTGCGGCTGATCGCGATCACCGGTTACGGCCGCGACAGCGATCGGGTGCAGACCCGGGACGCGGGGTTCGACGCCCACATGGTCAAGCCGATCAACCTCGCCGGGCTCGACGCCGAGATCCGCAGCCTGGCGTCGTGATCGCCGCGATCGCGGCACGGCGCGGCCGTCTCGGGCTACCGTGCGGCATGCGCATCGCCCGCCCGCTGACGCTCCTCGCCGCCCTGATCTCGGCCGCCGCTCCGGTCGCCGCTCCGGCCGTCGCGCGGGCCCAGGCCGGCCCGCCGCCCGGCGACATCGACCCGCAGCTGGCCCGCCTGCTCGCCACGACCCCCGCGATCGACAACCACGCCCACCCGGTGCTGCCGCCGCCGGGCCTCGCCACCGATCGCGGCTTCGACGCGCTGCCGGTCGACAACATGGAGCCGCAGACCGATCCGGCGGCGTGGCGTCCGGACAGCCTGCAGCTCGCCGAGGCCTGGAAGGCGCTGTGGCAGTTCAACGACGCGCCGCCGCTGTCGCCCGACGCCGTCAAGCGGCTCGCCGCGATCCGCGACAAGGTCCGGGCCCAGCACGGCGAGCGCTACGACCAGTGGGTGCTCGATCAGGCGCACATCGCCGTCATGCTCGCCAACCGGGTCGCGCTCGGCCCGGGCGCCGAGCCGCCGCGGTTCCGCTGGGTGCCCTACATCGACGCGCTGGTGTTCCCGCTCGACAACGCCGGGCTCGCCGCGGCCACGCCCGATCGCGCGCAGTTCTTCGCGCTCGAGGACAAGCTGCGCGCCCGGTACCTGCAGGCGGTCCAGCTCCAGGCCCCGCCGCCGACGCTCGACGCCTACCTGAGCAAGGTCGTCACCGCCACGCTCGAGCGCCAGCACGCCGAGGGCGCGGTCGCCGAGAAGTTCGAGATCGCCTACCTGCGCGGCTTCGACTTCGCCGATCCGCCGCGCGCGGACGCCGCCCGGGTCTACGCCCGCTGGATCGGCCGCGGCCGCCCCGATGCCGCCGAGTACAAGCTGCTGCAGGACTTCCTGTTCCGGTTCATCGTCGCCGAGTGCGGCCGGCTGCACATGGCCGTGCACCTCCACGCGATGAGCGGCGGCGGCGGCTACTTCTCGATCGCGGGCGCCAACCCGCTGTTGCTCGAGCCGCTGTTCAATGACCCGCGGCTGCGCCAGACCCGGTTCGTCCTCTTGCACGGCGGCTGGCCATTCGTCCACGAGGCCGGCGCGCTGCTGCAGAAGCCCAACGCGTGGCTCGATCTGTCGCAGCAGTCGCTCGTGATCCCGCCGCGCACGCTCGCCGGCTGGCTCCGCGAGTGGCTCGAGGTGTTTCCCGACAAGGTGCTGTTCGCCACCGATGGCTATCCGTTCAGCGAATCGCTCGGCTGGGAAGAGGCCGCGTTCCTCGCCAGCCGCAACATCCGCCACGCGCTCGGCATCGCGCTGACCGGCATGCTCCGCGATCACGAGATCACCCGCGAGCAGGCGGCCGCGATCGCCCGCGGCGTGCTCCACGACAACGCCGCCAAGCTGTACGGGATCCCGTGATCCTGCTGGTCCGGCACGGCGAGACCGCCGGCAACGCCGCGCGCGTGGTGCAGCGGCCGGAGGTCCCGCTCAACGAGCGCGGCGTGTGGCAGGCAGCGCGGCTCGCCGAGCGGCTGCACGGCCTCGGGTTCGCGCACGTGCTGTGCAGCGACCTCGTGCGCGCGCGGATGACCGCCGAGCCGCTGGCCGCGCGCGGCGGCGTGGTGGGCGGCGTGGAGATCGAGACGACGCCGCTGCTCCAGGAGCGCAACTTCGGCGACCTGCGCGGCACGCCGTACGCCGAGCTGACCCAGGATCCGTTCGCGCCCGATTACGTCCCGCCCGGCGGCGAGAGCGTCGCGGTGTTCCATCGCCGGGTCGCCGAGGCGTTCGCGCTGATCATCGCGCGGCGGCGCGCGCTGCCGGGGACCCTCGTCGTCGTGACCCACGGGCTCGTGTGCCGCGCGCTGATCGAGAACCACGCCCGCGCCGAGGCGATCCCGGATCACTTCGACAACACCGGCGTGACGCTGCTCGATCCGGAGTCGCCGTTCACCGTGCGGCTCGCCAACTGCACGCAGCACCTCGGCGCCGTCGCATTCCACGGCTACTGAAACCCGCCGTGCGCGCCGATCCGCTGGCCGGTCTGCGCCGACGCTGCCCGACGCCACCCGACTCTGGCGTTCGATTGTGTGGCGCGCATTTCGATCTTTCGACATGTGCGATCCAGGTGCTCGCTGTGAGCCTGCCGATCACATCGCTGTGCGATGCCGGCGCACGGCGGCCGGACAGACGGCGCCAGACACGACCCGCGGCCGGCGATGGTGACGCTGCGCACTGCGCGTAGTCTCTGGGCGATGCGAATCCCGCTGATCACCGCCGCTCTCCTGATCGGATGCCAGGCCATGCCCGACGACACCGCCGCCGATCCGGACCAGACGGAGGCTGCGCTGGTCGCCGATCCGGTCAAGCAGATCTTCGACGAGGTCGACGGCGCGCGGATCACGCAGTCGCTGCGCGAGGTGTCGGGTGCGGCGCCGGTCATGGTCGAGGGCCAGACCATCGTGATCAACGAGCGGTTCAGCTCGGATGGCCGCAAGAACTTCCGCAACTACTTCACCCAGGCGATGCAGGACCTCGGGCTCGAGATCCACCAGTTCCACTACCAGGCGGCGCGCCACCCGCGGCCGGGCGACAACGTCGAGGCGATCCTGCGCGGCCGGTCGGCCGATTCGGTCATCGTGATCGTGCACTACGACAGCATCGGCCCGCGCGGCCGCGAGACCCAGAACCCCGGCGCCGACGACGACATGTCCGGGATGGCGATCCTGCTCGAGACCGCGCGGCTGTTCGCCCTGCACCGCGCCGAGCTGACGTACACCGTGCGGTTCGTCGCCAGCGACGAGGAGGAGCTCGGCGGCCTGGCCGGCGCGCGCAACTATGCCGCATACATCAAGGCGCTGTCGCAGACCGAGGGCTTCGCGCTGGTCGCCGCGGTCGACGACGAGCAGAGCGGCTGGAACTGCAGCGCCGACAAGCGCTGCGGCGACAACACGTTCCCCACGTTCGACGTGTTCAGCTGCGGCAGCGGCGGCGGCCGGAGCTTCGACTTCCCGGCGATCGGCGATCAGCTCGAGGCCGTCGCCCGTGCGTACTCGCCGCTCCACGTGACCCGCGGCTGCCTCGGCGCCAACAGCGATCACTTCGCGATGTGGGAGATCGGCGTTCCGTCCGTGGTGTACTCCGAGCACAACCCGTTCGCCAATCCGCACTTCGATCAATCCGGCGGCGACACGTTCGACAAGATCGATCTCGCATACCTGATCTCGATCGCGCGCCCGGCGATCGCGTTCCAGGCGGCGCTCGCCGGGATCCAGCCCCGATCGCCGACCGGCGGCACCACGCTCGCGACCGGCCGACAAGTCGGAGCGGCTGTGCGTGGAAGCAGCGATATGTAGATCTCTGTGTGCGAATCGATCTGCAATGCTGGCACGGCAGTCGGGCGGCCGCCGGATAGACGTCGCCAGCCGTGGACTGGTGCGAACCATGGTGGCCGGGCGCGTGGCGCGTAGTCTCTGGCGATGCGAATCCAGCTTGTAGCCATGGGCGTTCTGATCGGGTGTCAAGGCGGCTCGGGGGACCCGGGCGACGTCACCGAGGTCAGCGACGCGGCGCTCGAGAACGGTCCGGCGCCGATCGCCGCGACCGACCACCTCAAGGAGATCTTCGATCAGGTCGACGCCGCGCGGCTCACGCAGACGATGCGCGAGCTGTCGGGCGTGGTGCCGGTGACGGTCAACGGCGTCTCGGTGACGCTGGGCCAGCGGTTCGACGCCGCGGGCCGCAAGCGGTTCCGCGACTACTGGATGCAGACGATGCGGGGCCTCGGCCTCGAGATCAACCAGTTCCACTACCAGGCGGCCGGCCACCCCCGCGCCGGTGACAACGTCGAGGCCGTGCTGCGCGGTCCATCGCCCAACTCGGTGGTCGTGATCGTGCACTACGACAGCATCGGCCCGCGCGGCCGCGAGACCTCCAACCCGGGCGCCGACGACGACATGTCCGGGATGTCGATCCAGCTCGAGACCGCCCGCCTGCTGGTGGCGCACCGCGCCCAGCTCGCCAGCACCGTGCGGTTCGTCGCCAGCGACGAGGAGGAGCTCGGCGGCCTGGCCGGCGCGCGCAACTACGCGGCGCACATCAAGGCGCTGTCGCAGACCGAGGGCTTCACGCTGGTCGCCGCGGTCGACGACGAGCAGAGCGGCTGGAACTGCAACACCGATCGGCTGTGCGGCGACAACACGTTCCCCGCGTTCGACGTGTTCAGCTGCGGCAGCGGCGGCGGCCAGAGCTTCAACTTCCAGGCGCTCGGCGACCGGTTCGCCGCGATCGCCGCGACCTACTCGACGCTCCACGTGACCCGCGGCTGCATCGGCTCGAGCAGCGATCACTTCGCGATGTGGGAGATCGGCGTGCCGGCGGTGGTGTACTCGGAGCACAACCCGTTCGCCAATCCGCACTTCGATCAGTCCGGCGGCGACACGTTCGCCAAGATCGACATGGCGTACCTGACCTCGATCGCCCGCCCGGGGATCACGTTCCAGGCCGCGCTCGCCGGCGTCCAGCCCTGAGCCAGCCCTGAGCCCGTCCTGAGATCGAGCTGCACGCGGCCGGCGGCGCACGGTAGAGTGGTGCCAAGGAGCACGCGATGCCGTACGTCGAGGGCCGGATCGTTCACGACGCCGACTCCCATATCTTCGAGCCGCCGGGCACCGCCGAGCGCCACGCCGATCCGGCGATCCGCGAGCGGCTGGCCGAGGCGCTGCGCTCGCTCGCCTGGTCGGCCGCGGCCGAGGCCGCCGTGGCGCAGCAGCGCGACCCGGCGTTCCGCGCCCGCGACGCGGACGACATCATGCTGCGCAAGAACCAGCTCGCCCCCGGGGCGGTGCTCGCCGAGGACCGGCCCGGCGCGCTCGACCTGCTCGGCTTCGCCAGCCAGCTGGTGTTCACCACGACCTACCTCGAGCCGCTGCGCCGGTTCGAGCTCGGCGACGACCTCGATCTCAGCTACGGCATGGCGCTGGCGCACAACCGCGCGATCGTCGAGTTCTGCCGCGCCGACCCGCGGCTGCTGCCGGTCGGCTACCTGCCGCTCGGCGACCTCGGCCGCTCCGTCCGCGCCGCCGCGCAGGCGATCGAGCTCGGCGTCGCGGCGCTGATGATCCCGTCGCACCCGCTGCGCACGTGCTCGCAGAGCCACGTCGGCTTCGATCCGATCTGGGCCCGCGCCCAGGACGCCGGCGTGCCGATCGTGTTCCACGTCGGCGGCGAGCAGCCGATGGATCCGGTCTACAAGGTCAACGGCCTGCCGCCGGTCCCCGACTTCCACGGCGGCGACGCGAACTTCACCTCGGTGTCGTACCTGGCGATCCCCTACGCGCCGATGCAGACGCTGGGCACGATGATCTACGACGGCGTGCTCGACCGGTTCCCGCGGCTGCGCATCGGCGTGATCGAGCTCGGCGCGAGCTGGCTGCCGGGCTGGATGCGCGCGCTCGACTCGGGCGCCGAGGCGTTCCGCGAGAACGAGCACCGGCTGCAGCGCCTGAGCATGAAGCCGAGCGAGCTCGTGCGCCGCCAGGTCCGGGTCACGCCGTATCCCCACGAGCCGGCGGGCTGGATCCTCCAGAATTCCGGCCCCGAGATCGCGATGTTCTCGTCGGACTATCCTCACGTCGAGGGCGGCCGGCACCCGCTGCGCCGGTTCGAGGCCAGCCTCGCCGGGTGCAGCGACGCCGAGCGCCAGGCGTTCTACTGCGGCAACTTCGTCGACTTCCTGGGGCCGCGCGTGCCGGCGGTGCGGCGGCCATGACCGCGGCCGGCTCCCGCGCCGTGGCCGCGCTGCAGCGCTTCGTCGACACCGATCTCGATCGGCTGCTCGATCAGCGCGCGGCCGCGGATCCGATGCCGGCGCTGCTCGGGTTGTTCCAGCGCACCGCCGCGGGCGTGCCGGCCTACGCGCAGCTGCTCGCCGAGCACGGCGTCGACCCGGCATCGGTGCGCGGCGCCGCCGACTGGCACCGGCTGCCGCTCATGACCAAGGCCGGCTACTTCCGCCGCCACGCACTGCCGGCGCTGTGCCGCGACGGCGCGCTCGCAGCGTGCGACATGGTCGCGGTGTCGTCGGGCTCGACCGGCGAGCCGACGTTCTGGCCGCGCACCCTGGCCGACGAGCTCACGGTCGCGAGCCGGTTCGAGCAGGTGTTCCGCGACAGCTTTCGCGCCGACGAGCTGCCCACGCTCGCCGTGGTGTGCTTCCCCCTCGGCACCTGGGTCGGCGGCATGTTCACCACCGCCGCGTGCCGCCACGTCGCGGCCAAGGGCTACCCGATCACCGTGGTCGCGCCGGGCAACAACCGCGCGGAGATCCTGCGCGTGGTCAGCGCGCTCGGCCCGCAGTTCGCGCAGACCGTGCTGCTCGGCTACCCGCCGTCGCTCAAGGACGTGATCGACGCCGGGATCGCCGAGGGCTTCGCCTGGACCGATCAGCGCATCCGCCTGGTTCTCGCCGGCGAGGTGATCAGCGAGGACTGGCGCGACCTCATGGCCGAGCGCCTCGGCCTGGACGATCCGGCGCGCGACACCGCGTCGCTCTACGGCACGGCCGACGCCGGCGTGCTCGGCAACGAGACCCCGCTGTCGATCACCGTGCGCCGGTTCCTCGCCCGCGATCCCGGGGCCGCGCGCATGATCTTCGGCCAGGCCCGGCTGCCGACGCTGGTCCAGTACGACCCATTCGAGCGGTTCTTCGAGGAGCGCGACGGCACGCTGGTGTTCTCCGGCGACGGCGCGATCCCGCTGGTCCGTTACCACATCGCCGATGACGGCGGCGTCGTGCCGTACGCGCCGCTGATCGCGCGGCTGCGCAGCCTGGGGTTCGACGCCGAGGCCGCCGCCCGGCGCGGCGGGGCGCGCGGCATCCGGCCGCTGCCGTTCGTCTACGTGTTCGGGCGCTCGCAGTTCGCGGTGTCGTACTACGGCGCCAACGTGTTCCCCGACACCGTGATCATCGGCCTCGAGCAGCCGGCGATCCGCGAGCTGGTCACCGGCAAGTTCGTGCTCGAGGTCAAGGACGACGACGATCGCAACCGCGAGCTGTGGATCGCCGTCGAGCTGTCGGCGCGCGGCGCGACCGCCCCGGCCGGGATGCTGCGCGACACGCTGGCCGAGTCGATCCGCGCCGTGCTGATCCGGCTCAACAGCGAGTTTGCGAACTACGTCCCCGCCGCGCGGCAGCGGCCGCGGATCACACTGTGGCCGACCGGCGACCCGGAGTACTTCCCGGCCGGGGTCAAGCATCGCTACTCGCGATCGATGCCCGCGAGCCGGTGACCGGCGCGTGTCACCGGAGCACACCGCCGGGGCCGCGCAATCTGCGTCTCGCGGTATTGGCGATCGCGCGCCACACAGCACACTGCAGGCAGGAGGCATTCCATGCATCGCAGCCGTCTGTCCACGTTCGTGATCGATTGCAAGGTCGGCGACGTCGACGCCGCCGCCGAGTTCTGGAGCAAGGCGCTCGACCGCAAGATCCAGCCGCCCGACCCCGGCGACGCCAACTACCGGCAGCTGGCGTCGTCGGACGACGAGCCGGTCCTGCTGATCCAGAAGGTCGAGCACGACAGCCGCATCCACCTCGACATCGAGTCCGATGACCTCGAGGCCGAGGTCGCCCGGCTCGAGCAGCTCGGCGCGACCCGGCTGCGGTTCGTCAAGCGCTGGTGGCTGATGCAGGCCCCGACCGGCCAGGTGTTCTGCGTGGTCAATCCGCAGCGCGGCCCGCTCGCCGACAAGCCCAGCGCCAACCAGTGGCCGTGACGCGGCCGGCGTCCGCTCCGCGTCACGGCGTGCGCTCGCTGAAGTAGATGCCGCTCGGGAACGTCGTCAGATCGAGCGGCGGGCCGAGCGCGCGGACCTCGGTGCCGGGCGCGGCGGTGTAGGGCTTGCAGACGTCGCCGTCGAGGCGAAACAGCGGCGACGGCGCCGGATCGGCGGCGATCGTCCGGAGCTGGAACGGCCGGCTCGTGGTCGCGTAGGCCGGCGGCTCGCACGCGGCGTGCGGCACCTCGGCGACGCGGACCTGCATGGTGCAGCTGTCGCCCAGGAACAGCGGCGTCGCGGGCACGATGCCGATCGGGATGCAGCGGATCGTGTCCCGGAGCGTGCGCGGCCGGCACTCGGCGGCGAGCGCGGTGTCGAGCAGGCGGTCGTCGACGAAGCGCAGGCCATCGCGGCCCTGCAGGATCATGTGCTGCAGGCGGCGGCCGGGCACGGCCTCGATCGAGCGATCGAGCGCCGCCAGCGCGAGCGGCGCCTCGACGGCGAACAGCCGGCCGCCGGCGGGGGCGTCGACCGCCGTGCACGCGTCGCCGTCGCGGCGGTAGACCGGCGACGACACCTCGCCGCCGACGCGGCGATAGCTCGCGCAGCCCGACGGCTCGACCAGCCGGGCGATCGCCGGGACCGCCGTCGCCCCCACGGCGACCATCGGCTCGCGGCACACCGGATCGCGGAAGTAGATCGCCGCCGGGGCATCGGTCGGCTCGCACGCGAAGCTGCCGTCGGCCTGGCGCCCGGGGGTGCACGCGGCGCCGAGCTCGCGATCGCGCAGGCCGGACGGGACGCGCAGGCCGTCGTCGCCCTCGCGGATCACCAGCCCGATCCGGCCGTCGCCGACCACGGCGTCGTGGAACGCGACGACCTCGCCGTGCGTGATCTCGTCGGCGAGCTCGTAGAACCGCCGGATCTCCGGCGGCACCGCGACCGGCCCGGTGCACGCGCCGCCGCTGCGCGTGTAGTACTGGACGACCGGCGGCGCCGGCGCGCCGGCCCGGAACACCTGGGCGACGAGCCCGCCGGCGGGGGCCCCGTCGTAGACCACGAACAGGGTCGGCGCCGCGATCGTCCGGCCGATGCCGACCAGCCGGGTGCAGCTCGCGTCGAGGTACTCGGCGTCGTCGGCGACCGGCGCGCAGCGCACGCCGCCGTCGGTCCATTGCATCGCCCGGCACAGCGTGTGGAGCCCGGTGTCGTAGAACTCGCCGGCCGCGACCTGCTCGGTGCCATCGTCGTAGCGATAGCGCTGCAAGGCCAGCCGCGAGCCGCTGACCGCGGCGAGCGGGTCGTCGTCCCCGGGGGCGCGGCGGTTGTCGCCGCACGCCGCCGCGCACGTGAGCCCGAGCCAGACCCCGAGCCTGACCCCGAGCCAGACGACGAGCGCGCGCCGGGTCATGGAATGTACTCCACGCCGATCGACGGGAAGATCGGCAGTCCGCTGGTGTAGCTCAGGCGCGTGTAGTCGCGATTGTAGGTCACGCCTTCGGGGTTCTGGCGGTTCACGACGTTCTGCAGATCCAGATACAGGTTCATCGTCCCGGTCGTGCCCCACGGGCGCTGCCACGTGCGGTCGACGCGGACGTCGAGCTGGAAGAAGTCGGGGAGCCGCTGCGACAGCAGCGCACCGTCGACCGGCACCCAGTCGCCGCTGGACTTCGCGTACGCGCCCGCGACCGGCGTGTAGGGGTTGCCGGTCGTGTAGCGCAGCCGCCCGCCGAAGCGCCAGCGGCCGAGCTCGGTCGTGCCGACGATCGTCAGCGAGTGTGGCTGATCGAGCACGTAGGGATGTGCGGTATCGTCGCGCGTCGGGTTGGTCCGGTACGACCGCGCGTAGGCGTACGAGATCCATCCGGTCCACGGGCCGAGGTTGCGCCGCGCGATCAGCTCGACGCCGTAGGCGCGGCCGCGGCCGACCGCCTCGCGATAGCTGTACGATCCGAACTGGCTGTCGACCAGCTCGCGGCTGATGCCGAGCAGCCCACCGGACTCCTCGCCGCCGTTGGCCGACAGCGGCGTCGCGGCGGTGATCGCGTCGACCGGCAGCTGGCGCAGGTCCTGGTAGTACACCGTCGCCGACAGCTCCTTGTCGTCGCCGACGATCGTCTTGACCGTAGTCGCGGCCTGGGTCGCCGACGAGCCCAGCATCACGCGGTTGCCGAAGATCGGATCGAGATCGGTGATCAGCGGCGGCTCGTGGTAGCGCCCGAGCGTCTGGACCAGCGTGATGTGGTGCGGCAGCTGCGCGACCAGCGAGATCCGCGGGTCGAGCGTCCACTGCTCCGACAGCCCGAAGTGGTCGGCGCGCAGCCCCGGCCGGAGCTCGAGCGCCTCGCCGCCGAGGAACCACGACTGCTCGATCCACGCGCCGGCATCGGCCGCCCACCGCGCCAGGCTGCGGTGGACCACCATGTCCGGCGCCGGATCGAGCCGGGTCGGCGGCGGGGTGTTGACGATGTCGTAGCTGTGGCGCTGCCAGCCGCCGTCGAAGCCGGCCGACAGCGTGCCGTGCGCCACCGGGGTCGAGACCCGGCCGCGCAGCGACAGCGGCACGGTCGTGCGGTGCAGGCCCTTGTCGATGTCCATGTGGTTGGCGCGCGCGTTGACGTCGTCGACGCCGATCGACGGCATCGCCTCGAACGAGGTCGCGCCGCTGACCGTGCGGTAGCGGACCCCGAGCCGCGCGAACCGCGACGTGTAGCGCAGCGCCTTGACGTTGCTGGTGTTGAACCCGGCGCTGTCGGTCTGGTTCGGATCGTGGGCCAGCGTGAGCAGGTCGTCGGAGCCGAACAGGATCGCCATCCACCGCCCGTCGCCCGATTCCCAGCGCAGCTGCGCGTCGCCGTAGCGCGGCAGGAGCACGAGGTCGACGCTCGCCGCGCGGATCAGCGCGTCGAAGTACGACCGCCGCGCGCCGATCAGCCACGTGCCCTTGAGCGGCCCGGGCCCCTCGGCCAGCGCCCCGGCGTGGATCAGGCTGAGCTCGCCGCCGACCCGCCAGCGATCGTTGCGCCCGGTGCGCGACGTCACCACCGCCACGCCGCCGAGGCCGCGGCCGTAGCGCACGCTGGCGCCGCCGGGCTCGAGCGTCACCTCGTCGACCGCGCCGGTCGGCAAGAACGACGCGATGCCGCCGAAGTGATAGAGCAGGGGCACCTCGATGTCGTCGAGGTAGACCTTGGTGTCGCGCGGCGCCGTGCCGCGCAGCGCGAGCCCGCCGAGGCCGAACGGCGTCCGCGCCACGCCGGGCAGGCTCTGCAGCGCGCGCAGCACGTCGTTGCCGGCCCCGGGTTGGGTCCGGATCGCGGCGGTGTCGAGGTGCAGCGGCGCGCCGGTCGGCGGCCGCCCGCTGATCCGGATCACCTCGCTCGCCCCGGTCGCGGCCTCGAGCCGGATCGCGAGCACGCCGCCGATCCGCGCCGAGCCGAAGTACGCCCGGTAGCCGTCCGCGATCACCACCACGTCGAGCCGGCCGAACGCCGCCTCGTCGATGCGGAACTGGCCCTGGTCGTCGGTCGCCGCCTCGCCGCCGCCCACGGTGACCAGCGCGCCGGCCACCGGCAACCCGGTCGCGTCGTCGACCACCATGCCGGTCACCGCGCGATCCGCGTGCGCGACGGGCGCGGCCGCCATCACCGCGACCACGGCGACGAGCGCGAGGCGGACCATGCAGACGACGCTACGACGTCCGCCCGGCCAGATCGAGGCCTGTTTCGGCGATGTCGGCGGCCGGGCCTCGCCGGGGTCGCCGATGGCAGCCTGACCGCCTCGCCTGGTGCGCCGGCCTCGCCTGGTGCGCCGGCCTCGCCTGGTGCGTCCCGACCACGCGCAATCGACCTCGGGAGACCGCGTGGCCGGCCTGTGACCAGCGCGCCTCGGCTGACCAGGCTGCCTCGGGCGCGCAGCTCACAGCCCATCGCCCCGCGTGAAGTCCGGTTCGGAGGAATTTTTCAAATTCAGGAGGGAGAAGAGAGAGGAAGAACCGATGTCCCGCGCGAGGTTTGCCTGGGAGCTGGGCGCCGACGATCGCCGCGCCGCGAGGCAGCGCTGCCGCGTCCTGTGCACGGTCAAGCCCGGATGTTCGAGCACACCCTGATGACGACGCTTCCCTGCGGTCCGAGATCCACGCCATCGAATCTGCTTGACCGCGATCGCGATGTCCTCCTGGACCAGGAAGGCGAGAAGCCAATGTGATTGTTACGGTGATTGATCTATATACGGAACGATCTCGGCTGCCATTTGGAACAATGAAGTCCCTTTTCTGAATCTCGATCCAAAAATCAATTCTGCAAGGAGCCTGGGGTCGAGGGCCAGGACGGTGGGGAACGGCGGAGGGCTGTGAGCCGCGCCCCGAGCCGGCCTGGTCGACTGCGGCGCGGGTCATCAGCCCGACCCGTTGTCCACCGGCCGTCGAGATGCTCTCCCGAGGTCCTCGCTCGAGGTCTGCCCGGTGAGCTGTGTCCACGGGTAGCTCCACCGCTTCCGTCAAGGCTGGGCATCTGTCGTTCGCAGCAAGGCAGCGCCGCACCGAGGCAGCGCCGCACCGAGGCAGCGCCACATCGAGACGCGCCACATCGAGACGCGCCACATCGAGACGCGCCGCCGGTCGGGGCGCGCAGCCCGAAGTGGCAAGCATCGGCATCGGCCTTTGCGATCGAGCTCGTGACAGCTGTCATCAAATAGATACGATGTCACTGGTTCGCTCGGCCTTGTAAATAGTGATTGTGAATAGTAATTAGTAGTGCGGAATCGATTGACGCGAAGCCTGTGCGTGGTAATCCATGAGGCATGGCGACGGCGAAGTCGAGGCGCGGGCGGAGGCGGCCCGTTCAGCAGCAGCTGTTCCGGCGAGGCGGCAAGCGGCGAGGCGCCGGGCGAA
>DASWRS010000036.1:0-36568 GCA_036403075.1 Kofleriaceae bacterium | reverse complement strand
GGCCAGCGCGCGCACGCCGCCCTGGTAGAGCAGGGCGATCCGGTCGGCGGTGCCGAAGATCGACGCCAGGTCGTGCGACACGACGATCGCGGTGACGCCCAGGCCCGAGGCGAGCTCGCGGATCAGGCGATCGATCCGGCGCGCGCTGACCGGATCGAGCCCGGTGGTCGGCTCGTCGAACAGCACGACCTCGGGATCGAGCGCGAGGGTGCGGGCGATCGCGGCGCGCTTGCGCATGCCGTCGGACAGCTCGGCGGGGTAGCGCTCGGCGTGCTCGGCCATGTAGACCTGCGCGAGCCGGTGGCGGGCCTCGGTGAGCGCGGCGGCCCAGGCGAGGCGGCGGTGCTGGCGCAACGGCAGCGCGACGTTCTCGGCCAGGGTCATCGAGTCGAACAGGGTCGAGCTCTGGAACACCATGCCGATCCGCTTGCGCACCGGGGCGAGCGCGCGCTCGGGGAGCTGGTCGACGCGCCGGCCGTCGAACCAGATCTCGCCGCCGTCGAGGCGGAGCAGGCCGATCAGGAGCTTGATCGTCACCGACTTGCCAACGCCCGAGGTGCCGACGATGAACAGGATCTCGCCGCGATCGATCGCGAGGCTCATGTCGCGCAGCACCGGCTCGCCGCCGAACGCCTTGGCGACGGCGCGGTACTCGATGAACGCGGGCGCCGCGCCGGGGGCCGAGATCGTCACAGGTCACCGCCGGTGACCAGCAAGGCCGTCGCCGAGATCGCGAAGTCGAGGACGATCACCGCGAACGAGCTGCCGATCACCGCCGCGGTGGTGGCCCAGCCGACGCCCTCCGAGCTGCCGCGCGCGCGCAGGCCGCAGAACCCGGACACGACCGGGATCGCCGCGCCGTACGACACCGCCTTGATCAGCAGCATCACGACATGGCGGCCGCGGACCTGCGACGCGTCGAAGAACACGCCGGGGTTGACGCCGAACGAGTACTTCGCGGTCAGCCCGCCGGCCGCATACATGACCGCGCCGCCGAGCACGGTCAGCATCACGGTCATGATCAGCGACGCGAGGAACCGCGGCACGATCAGGTAGTCGATCGGCAGGACTCCGCTCATCCGCAGCGCGTCGATCTGCTCGGTGACCTTCATCGAGCCGATCTCGGCGGCGATGCCGGCGCCGACCCGGGTGGCGAGCATCAGCGCGGTCAGGGTCGGCGCGAAGTCCGACACCACGAGCCGGAGGTACTGGCTGCCGATCTGGGAGAAGTCGCCGGTGACGCGCGACAGCTGCAGGCAGGCCTCGTAGGTCATCACCATGCCGATGAAGCCCAGGGTCACGGCGATGAACACGACCGAGCGGTTGCCGATCGCGTACAGCTGGCGGGTGATCTCGCCGTGCGGCCGGCCCTGCGCATGGCGCCGCGAGGTCCGCCGCACCACGCCGGCCCAGGTGCCGACGTAGACCCGCCAGAGCTCGCGCGAGGCCGCGCCGGTGGCGAGCACCGTGGCGCCGAGGGCCTCGATCCGCCGGTGCAAGCGCCGCGGCGGCCGCGGTGGTGGGGGCTCGGCGGTCATCCGCGCGTCATCCGGTGAGGTAGGTGAGGAAGAAGTCGAGCAGCATGATCGACACCGCCGCGGCGACCACCCCGGCGTTGACCGCCCGGCCGACGCCGACCGCGCCGCCGCGCACGGTGACGCCGAAGTAGCACGACGACACCGCGATCGCGCCGCCGAACGCGACCGCCTTGTAGACGCCGTGCAGGAAGTCGAACGGCCGGAGGTTGTCGACGAAGCCGTGGTACATCGTCGACCACTCGATGCCGAGCATGCCCCGGGCGACCGCGGCGGCGCCGGTCAGCGCCACCAGATCGCCGATCACGGTCAGCGCGACCAGCATCACGACCATCGCGATCACGCGCGGCACGATCAGGAACTGCACCGGATCGATCGCGAGCGCGCGCAGGCCGTCGAGCTGCTCGGTCACCGTCATGGTCGACAGCTCGGCGGTGTTGTTGGCGCCGACCCGGCCCGAGAACATCAGCGCGATCAAGATCGGCGCGATCTCGCGCAGCACCGCGTAGCCGGCGGCCCAGCCGGCCAATCCAGTCGCACCGAATTTCTTCACGAACGGCCCGGCCTGCAGGGTCATGAGGCCGCCGGCGAACAGCGCGGTGAGCACCACGATCGGCACCGAGCGGTTACCCATCTTGTGCAGATTTTTCCAGAGCTCGCGGCGGTCGATCCGGGGTGGGGCGAGCGCGCGCAGGACCTCGGCGGTGAGCAGCACGATCCCGCCGACCTCGCGCGCGACACCGACGGCGCTCGCGCCGATCCCGGCGATCACCCCGGTCCGAGGTGCGACGCTCACCACCGCACCGGGCGGCCCCGGGCGGCTCCGGCCGCGCGGGTCGTCGAGCACGCCCCGACGATACCGCGGACGCGACCGCCCCGGCGTCGCCGGTGTGCGTTCGGTCGAGCGCGGCCGCACGCCGTCGCGCCGGCGCCGTGGTGTTACTGATGTAGGCGAGCGAACGCCATGCCGCGTCATGAACGCGTCTCGTCGGGTGCGGACCCGAGGAGTTCTCGGAGGACACGCACGACACCGCCACGTTCCTTTGATAAAGGAATAGACTCCGCACCACGTATCGAGCCCGCGGTCCCGTGTGTTACTGCGGGCTCTCGAACCTTGTTAGCCTGGAGATGTCGATGCGCTCGTTGATCGTCGCGACCGCTTGCTGCCTCGGTTGGTGCCTCGGGTGGTGCTTCGTGGGGGCGTCGCTCCCCGGATGCGGTGAAACGGACAATCGTGCCCCGTCCTTGACCATCACGCCCTCGGCGCTGACCGGGCCGATCTCCGAACCGACGGTGTTCACCGCGGTGCTGGTCAACAGCTCGGACCCGGTGACCTGGACGCTGACCGACGGCATGGCCGCGAGCGGCGGGCGCGGCGCGCTGTCGGGCACCACCGGCTTGCACGTCACGTATGCCCCGCCGCTCGGCACGGCGATGGCGACGTTGACGGCGACCGCCGGGAGCCTCACCGCCACCGTGCAGATCTCGTCGGCGCCGCCGACCAAGACGATCCCCGGGCTGACCGCGCCGGTCACCGTGCAGTACGACGCCCAGGACGTGCCGCACATCCAGTGCGCCCAGGCGGTCGATTGCGTCGCCGCGCAGGGCTACCTCCAGGCGCGCGACCGGCTGTTCCCGATGGACTTCCTGCGCCACGTCGCCCGGGGCAAGGTCGCCGAGATGATCGGCGTCGCCGGGATGTCCCAGGATCTCCAGTTCCGGACGCTGTTCCTGACCCGCGACGGCAAGCGCATCGAGGACGAGCTGATCAAGGGCATCGATCCGGTGACCAAGGGGCTGCTCAATGCCTTCGTGATCGGGGTCAATGCCTATCTCGCCGAGCTCCGTACCTCGCACGGCGCGCTCCCCGGCGAGTACGCGCAGCTGCCGTTTCCGCTGACCCCGGCGGACATCGCCGACTGGACTCCGCAGGACACGCTCGCGCTGGCGCGGCTGCAGCAGTTCCAGCTGTCCGAGAGCCTGACGGCGGAGTCGGCCAATGGCACGTTCGCGCAGACCTACGGCCCGGGCGCGCCGCACGAGGACCTCGGCAAGATGAACGCGTGGATCCGCGCGGCGTCGCCGACGACCGAGCGCGGCCACACGCTGTCGGCCACCGCGTCGCAGCTCGCCGCGATCGCTCCCGGGAACGTCCGGCGCCGCGGCGGCGATCTGGCTCCCCGGCTGTCGGGCTGGCGGGACGCGCTGCGGGCGACCGCGGACACCGCCGCCGAGCTGCATGACCGGCTGCGGCCGGCCGACGCGAGCGTCGGCTCGAACAACTGGGTCGTCGCCGCGGCCAAGTCCACTGCGCACGTGGCGATGGTTGCCAATGATCCGCACCTGTCGCTGCAGTACCCGCCGCTGTTCCACCTCGCGACGATGAAGTCGGCCAACGCGGCCGATCACCTCGACCTGACCGGCGGCTCGTTCCCCGGCATCCCCGGCGCGCTGGTCGGCCGCGGCGAGCACGTCGGCTGGGGCGTGACCGTCGTCGGCTACGACGTGACCGACGTCTATCTCGAGCAGTTCTTGCCGCAGGCGAGCTGTCCGGGCGGCGCGGCCGGTCCGCCGTGCGTGCTGTTCAAGGGCGCCCCGGTGTCGACCGTCCCGGTGCCGCAGACGTTCCTGGTCCGGGTCGCCGCGGGCGCGGCCGGCCTGGTCAACGCGGGCGATCCGGCGGTGCGGGCGGCGAACCCCGGCCTGCTCGCCGTGCCGCCGTTCCTGCTGGTCGTCCCCCATCACGGCCCGGTGATCCAGGCGCCCGGCGCCGACGGCAAGGGCGTGAGCTTCCGGTGGACCGGCCACGAGCCGAACACGCGGGACCTGAAGGCGTTCTACGGGCTCAACACCGCGACCGACGTCAACACGGCGATCACGGCGCTCAAGGACTACGCGACCGGCGCCCAGAACTTCGTCCTGGCCGACGACCAGGGCCACATCGCGTACGACCCGCACGCGCTGGTGCCGCTCCGGCCATGGGCGGTGAAGGACTCGCCGCTCAAGCCGTGGTTTCCGCTGCCCGGCGACGGCTCGGCGGAGTGGGGGCCGCCCGGCACCAACTGCGCCGCCCCCGGTGGCGCGCCGGCCGCGTGCTGGATCCCCGATGACCAGCTGCCGCAGGGCAAGGATCCGGCCAAGGGCTACTTCTTCACCGCCAACGCCGACCCGCTCGGCGTCTCCGACGACAACGATCCACTGCCCGGGGCCTCCGAGCCGCCGTACATGAGCTACGACTGGGACGACTCCAGCGGGTTCCGCGCCACGCGGATCGAGCAGATGATCGAGGCCGCGATCCGCGCGCACGGCAGCGTCTCGCTCGCCGACATGGAGGCGATCCAGGCCGACCACGTGTCGCGGCCGGGCATGGCGTTCGATCCGATCATCGCGGCGCTGCCCGCCGGACCGCCCGAGCTCGCCACGGCCAAGGCGATCCTTGCCCAGTGGAAGGCGCGCGGCTGGGATTGCCCGTCGGCCGTGGTCGGGACCGACCCGAAGGGCCCGGCCGCCACCGACGCCGCCGTGCTGCAGAGCTCGGCCGGCTGCTTCCTGTTCCACGCGTTCCTGCGCACGCTGGTGAGCAACGTGTTCACCGACGATCTCAAGGTCGCGGGGCAGGGCATCAACGCGCTCGCCGCGGTCAAGGCGCTGCTGTTCCTGCTCGGGTTGCCCGACGGCGCGCCCGGCACCTCGTTCTGCAATGACGTCGACAGCAAGGGCGTGACGGTGGCCAGCAAGACCTGCGGCGCGCAGGTCGCCGCCGCGCTGGTCCAGGCCTACGGCACCATCGCCGCGCAGCTCGGCACCGATCCCAACAAGTGGATCTGGGGCCGGGTCCACACGATCCAGCCGGTCAGCCTGCTCCAGCTGGTGACCGTCGGCTACGAGCCAGGTCCGTACGCGCGGCCAGGCGGCGCGTTCACCGTGGACGTCGGCAGCCCGTCGCTGTCCAGCAGCGGGCTGGCGTTCGGTTACAACTCGGGTGGCAACGTCCGCCACATCTCGCTGATGGATCCCACCAGCCCCAAGGTGCGGATGCAGCTGCCGGGACCCGAGCGCGACGGTCCATCGGCGAGCTCCGGCCCGGATCTCCTGGGCCAGTGGGTCAAGAACAGCTACTTCGACTATGCACACAGCGACCAGATCAAGGGCGTCGCCGTGTCGATCCAGACCTTCAAGGCACCATGACCATCCTTACCGTGGAGACAGCCATGCTTCGGAGACTATCTATTGCGGTGCGGGCTGCTGCGCCGGTGCTGGCGCTGGCCATGACCGCCTGCAGCGCGCCTTCCGTCGAACCCCCCGAAACGCTCGATGTCGTCGTCACCGCCGCGTTCGATCCGACCACGAGTCAGATCCCGCTGCCCAACGACCTGGCGTTCTTTGCCGCCGCGAACGCGGGCTGCGCGACGGGCGACAAGAACGCCGCCGCGCCGGCGTGCATCCAGGCCGACCTCCTGGCGAGCTTCAGCGACTTCGGCGCGGCCAACATGGCCCCGCTGGTCGGCGCGTTTCCGAACGACCAGGAAGTCGCGATCACGATCGACTTCGTCCAGAGCAACTTCGACAAGTCCACCCACGTGTTCTCGCAGACCGCCCCGGACCTCGACCTCAGCACCTTCACCAGCACCAACTTCTTCGCGGTCCGGACCACCGCGTCGGGCTCGGTGGAGGTCGCGCTCGATCCGCTGAAGGCCAGCGACTACGTGCCCGCCGCCGACGGCACGCACGGCACGTTGACGATCCACAACCAGGGCCACGCGCCGTGGCTCCCGGGCGCGTACTCGGTGGTGCTGCGCGGCGGGCCCAGCGGGGTCAAGACCAAGACCAACCAGCCGGTCTATCCGTCGCTCGTGTTCGACCTGCTGGCCCAGGACGTCGACCTGTCGGACGTGAACAACCTCGGCCTGTTGCGGGCGCAGCTCGGGTCGGTCGAGGCGGCCGTCGCGCAGGCAAAGCAGCTCGAGATCGTCCGCCAGTTGTATCGCGCCTCGGCGTTCCCGGTCGCCGACAAGAAGTTCCCGCACCAGGAGCTCGCGATCGCCACGACGTTCAAGATCGCGCCGGTCGTGACCAACGTGGTCATCGACGCCGCGAGCGGCCAGGTCCCGCTGCCGATCGACCTGTTGCGCGATCCCGCCACCGGCAAGCTCTCGGCCGTCGCGGCCTGCACCCTGGCCGGTTCGACGCTCGATTCGAACGGCAACTGCCTCAGCCCGGCCGCCGCGGGGTTCCGCGCGCTCGACGGCTTCTCCACCACCGCCGCGATGATCGCGCAGACGTCGGATCTGATCCGCGCGTCCAGCGTCACCAAGGACACGGTGCTGCTCTACGACCTGACCGACAAGAACAACCCGGTCCAGGTCGATCCGAGCACGCTGATCTTCGAGCCGTGCGAGTTCACCCAGGGCTGCAACTTGCCGACGGCGCTGTCCCCGGCGATCGCGCTCCAGCCCGCGGGGGCCACCGCGGGTGACCCGACCTCGGTGTTCCGGACCAAGCCGCTCAAGGACAACACCGACTACGCCGTGGTGATCACCACCGGCGTGCTCGACAAGGCCGGCGCTCCGCTCGGCTCCGAGACCCCGGCCAAGCTGCTCAAGTTCTCCAACCCGCTGCTCGCCGGCGGCAAGGCGACCGTGCCGGGCCTCGATGTCCCGACGGCGACCTTGCTCGAAGGCATGCGGTCCAAGCTCAAGCCGCTGCTCGACAAGCTGTCCACCACCGGCATCCCGCGCGGCCGCGTGGCGATGGCGTACACGTTCCACACCCAGACGATCCTCAGCCAGGCGGTTCAGCTCGCCGCGCTGCCCTACACCACGCCGGCGGCGACCGCGCTGCCCGGCCCGGTGTTCGCCGCGACCCCGGCCGCCGCGTTCACCGAGTTCGGCGTCGTCAACACGATCCCGTCGTCGAACATCGACGAGGTCCTCGAGGCCGACATCACCACGTTCGATCTGATCGATCCGCTGACCGGCGCGTTCAACCCCGATCCGACCAAGGCGGTCGCCACGCCGATCCACGTGCTGATCGCCACGCCCAAGGTGACCAACGCCAACGTTCCGGCGTGCGCCGGTGCGCTGCAGCCGTTCGGCAAGTGCGCCCCGATGATGATCTTCCGCCACGGCCTGGGCGGCGGCCGGGCCCAGATGCTGCTGATCGCCGATACCTATGCCGCGGCCGGAATGGTCACCGTCGCGATCGACGCGGCGATGCACGGCGACCGCTCGCTCTGCGTGTCGGGCACCAGCGGCTCCGCGAGCGGCTGCGCCGGCGGCGCGGCGTGCACCACCACGCTGCCGGCCGGGGCGCAAGGCGACGTGCACCCGCCGGGCACCTGCGGCGCGGCCGGCTTCGTCTTGAACCCGGTGACCCCGGGCGCGACCGGCAACACCGACGGCATCCCGGCGATCTCGGGCAGCTTCCCGTACCTGCTGAGCGCCAACTTCTTCCGGACCCGCGACACCTTCCGCCAGGACCTGATCGACGAGTCCCAGCTGGTGCGCGCGCTGGCGTTCGTGCCGTCGGGGAACCCGCCGACCGGCCACAGCGTGTTCGATCACATGGTCGCGCGCGGCGTGATCATCGACCCGGCGACGATCTACTTCTCGGGTCAGTCGCTCGGCGCGATCCACGGCACGATGGATGTGGCGACCAACCCGCGGATCTCCAAGGCCGTGCTCAACGTCGGCGGCGGCACGCTGACCGACATCTTCACCAACTCGCCGGCGTTCACGGCCCAGGTCGATGCGCTGCTCGCTCAGGTCGGGATCACGCGCGGCACGCCGCAGTTCCTGCAGTTCCTCATCGTCGCCAAGACCGTGCTCGACCCGGCCGACCCGGTCAACTTCGCCGGGCACCTGACCGCGAAGACCTTGCCCAACCTGCTGCCGCCGCTCGGCGGCAACCCCAACGGCACGGTGCCGCAGGCGCCCAAGAAGATCCTGACCCAGATGGCCAACTGCGACGGCGTCGTGCCCAACCCGTTCGGCCTGGTCTGGGCGAGCAACGTCCCGACCGGACCCTTGCCCACCGGCGCCGCGTTCTTCGCGCCCGGCGCCACCGGCACCTTCGAGCTGTTCGTCGGCGCTGGCTTCAACCCGGCGGACTTCGGGAACCCGGCCAAGTGCTCGCAGGGTCCCGTCAGCCACGGCTTCCTGCTCGACTTCACCAACCCGACGCTCACGCTCGCCGGCCAGACCGACGCGGCGAACTTCGTGATGAAGAACACCCTACCCCCCAGCCTCCAGCACCCGTAGTCGAGGTTTGCCATGCGCACACTGATCTTCACTGCAACGATCCTTGCGCCCGCGGCAGCCTCCGCGGGTGGGTACCTGATCCCGAGCTCAGACCCGCGCGCGCTCGCCGTCGCGCAGGCCGCGGTCGCCGACGAGAGCGGCGCCTCGGCGGTGTCGCTCAACACCGCCGCGCTCGCCGGCCAGGAGGGCCTGGACATCGCCGTGGCCGGAGAGCTCCTGAACAACCGCACCGAGTGGTCGGATCCATCGCTCGGCTCGGCCAAGCTGTCCGAGACCAGCACGCCACCGGCCCTCGCGATCTCGTACGGCGCCAAGCTGCCGAACGACCAGGCCTGGGGCGTCGGCATCGGCTTCGGCGCGCCTGCCGGCGGCCTGCTCACCTGGCCCAAGGGCTGGGCGGGCCAGGAGTCGATCCAGTCGGTGAAGCAGCAGATCCTGGCGTTCGGCGTCGGCGGTGCGTTCCAGCTGCTGCCGTCGGTCAAGCTCGGCGTCAGCTACGTCCACTTCGAGGCCACCGAGGAGCTCCACCAGTCGCTGAACTACCTCGACCACTTCGGCGACGCGCACCTCGGGATGGCCGGCGGCGGCAACTCGTTCGGGGTCGCGGCCGAGATCCGGGTGCCGAGGATGCCGCTCAGCTTCGGCTTCACCTACGTACACTCGGCCGACATCGGCCTCGAGGGCCGCGCGCACTTCGGCGACGTGCCGCCAGCGTTCCAGCCGATGCTGCACGATCAGGACGTCAGCGAGAACCTGCTGATCCCGGACGTCGCCTTCGTCGGCGCGGCCTACGAGGTGATGCCCCACCTCAAGATCATGGCGGCGTACAGCTTCGAGCACTGGAGCGACTACAAGGCCGACACGTTCAAGGGCGCCGACGGCCTGACGATCAACGTGGCCCGCAACTACAACAACTCGCACGTCATCCGCCTCGGCGGCGAGTGGAAGCAGCTGCCGGTCCTGCCCCAGCTGACCGTGCGCGCCGGCATCCTGCGCAGCATCTCGGATCAGCCGGCCGACACGCTGTCACCGTCGCTCACCGACGCCAGCGCCTGGGCACCCTCGATCGGCGCCGGCTTCAACATCCTGCCCGACCTGCGGGTCGACGTCGGCTACCAGCACGCGTTCTTCGATTCGGTGACGGCCATGGGCCCGGAGGCGTTCCCGGGCACCTACAAGACCAACGTCGACCTGGTCTCGGTCGGCGTCAACTACCGCAACGACCTCGGCATGGGCCGGTCGGCCGCGAAGTAACGGCGGTTCCGCCCGACCTGCATCGCGTGCCACGTTCGTGGGCAAGCGAGCCACCCACGTGGCCATGGCGTTGACCGGCGTCATGGACGGTTCGGCGAGGTCTTCAGCTCGGCCAGCTCCGGCCGGTCGCAGTCGCTGGGGCTGCACAGCGCGTCGAGCTGGCGCTGAAACGCCGCCAGCTGAGCGCGGTTGCCCAGCTTCTGCGCAGCGCGCGCGGCGCCGAACACGCCGTTGAAGCGAAGCGGCGCCGTGGCGAGCGCCGCCTTGAACTCGACGAGCGCCGCCCTGGGCTGCCCGAGCTCGAGCAGCAGCTCGCCGAGCAACTCGCGTGCGCGCACGATCGGGCCCGGGGTGATCGGGCCGTCGTCGGTGTTGTCCTCCAGCTGGGCGGCCGCACGCATCAGCTTGAGTGCTTCGTCATCGCGCTTCTCGGCGTGCGCGAGCCAGGCGGCCACCGCGAGGCGCTGGACCTCGACGAAGCTGGCGGCGTTGATCCCCTCGTCGGATTTCGCCTCGAGGCGCTCGCGGGTATCCGCCAGGAGCGCGAGGTCGGCACGCGCCCCGGCCAGATCACCGAGCCGCGCACGCGCATAGCCACGCGCGAAATAGCTCAACGCGGCCGCGCGAGGGAACGGCCCGGGCCGCGGCTCGAGCGCGGCCGCCTCGGCCCAGCGCCGGCGCTCGATCGCGTAGCGCGCCGGAATCGCGTCGAACGCGTAGGCCGATTTGCGGCTCTTTTCCGGCGTGGACTCGCGAATCGCAGCCAGCTCGCGCACGATGGCCTGCGCCTCACCGTCTCGCCCCAGCTGCAGATACGCATACTCGAGGTAGTCCATGGCATGGAGCTGCTCCTCCCAGGCGCCCTTCATGAGGGTCCGCATGCCGTAGGCCTTGGCTGCTGCCATCGACGCGCGGTTGGACTCGATCGACTCCTGCCACGCACCGACCTGCGTGAACGTGTGCGACGGCATGTGCAGCGCGTGGGGCACTGACGGCGCGATCCTGGCATATCGGCGCGCGGCCGGCAGCGCGCGGCTGGCGAGCTCGGGGTAATCGTACGCGTGGATGATGTAATGCGCGGCGCCCGGGTGCTCGGGTTGCGCTGCGAAGATCTTCTCTGCGATCTCACCCGCCTTGTGCTGATCGATCAGCTTCTTGTCGAATGACGATGCGTTGGAGATCAGGGACAAGGCATAGAACAGCGCCGCCTCGGTATCCTTGGGATACGTGCGATGGACCTGCTCCATCGCCTTCAGATAGGCGCCTGCGCGCTGCGCGTGGTAGCGCGTGCTCCAGTCCTTGTAGAACGCCCCGATCGCGGCGATGTAGTCCGCCTCACGCGCGGTCTTGCCGCCCGCCGCCTTGGCCTTCTCGACCTCGGCCGCGCCACGGGCCAGCATCTCGTTCGTCGGCGGCGCCCACAGCGGGTGATAGAGCGACATCGCGACCCCCCAGTGCGCCATGGCGCACGAAGGATCTGCCGCGGCGACCCGCGCGAACGCGCGACCGGCTTCCTCGAACCAGAACGAGTGCAGCATCGCGACGCCCTGGACGAACGCGCGCTGCGCCGCGGCGTTGCAGGAGATCGGAAATGACACCTCCCCGAGCTTCGCCAGCTCCTCGACGGTCATGGTCCAGCCCTGCTCCTCGCTGCCCGGGACCGTCGATGTCGGCGCGCAGCACGACCGCTCGTCGGCGCGGGCCAGGGGGGCGATCGCGAGTGCTGCTGCGAGCGCGGCCGCGACCAGGCCGCACCTTGGAAGTCGTCGGAGACTCATCTGCATGGCCACACACTCCTGTGAAATCTGGCCTGTGAAATCTGGCGGGATCGTCGAATCACGGACCGGGACGCGCGGCGGCGGACCGCGTCAGATGCAGTTGATGAAGTCGAGCACTGCCTGCTGGCTGGCAACATCCAGCGTGTCGAAGCCAGCCCGCGCCCCTGCTGCCTGCCCACCGTGCGCGGCGATCGCCTCCCGCACCGTCGACGCGCGGGCGTCGTGCAGAAACTTCTGGCGCTCCACAGCGCGCCACAGCGGCATGGTGCGCCACTCGCTGCCGGTGGCGGACTCCTGCTGGATCTGGTCGGCCAGGCCCGGCCCCATGTCGTGCAGCAGCAAGTCCGAATAGAGATGCACCTGGATCGAGCGGCCCGGCAACGCGGGTGTGTGACAGCTCGTGCAGCCGACGGAGTGGAACAGCGTCGCGCCGGGCGAACCCAGGCACGCGAGCGTCGGCGCCGGTGGATCGAGCGTGTTGAGGAACGCGGTCACGGCGGTGAGTGGAACGCCGTCCATCTCGACGCCGTGGCGCGCGCCGCAGCCATGGACCTCGTCCTGTGTATCGATCGGGTTCGTGACGCCCATCTCGTTGCGATACGCATCGCCCATGAACTCGACCAGGGTCGCCACGTTGGCCTTCCAGCCAAACTTGCCGATCCGGCCGTCGGCGAGCAGGTTGGGCCGGCCTCGCACCGCCGGCGGTTCGAGCGCCTGGTTGGCGAGCACGTCGCGCGACCGGACGGCGTCGATGAGCCCGTCGCCGCGCAGGGTCATGGTGCTGCGCAGCGAGACCACGTTGGCGCGGTGCGCCGGCCCGGTCGGCAGGCCGCATGCGACGCCCAGCTCGGCGATCGAATGTGCGCGCACGGCAGGCCCGCGGTGGCCGTGGAGCGGCCGGAACGTGCCGTCGCGATCGAGACGTCCCTCGAGGCGCTCGGTCGCTTCCGCCGTGACCCCCATGCCTCCGGGGAACGGAGAACCATGGCAGCCGTTGCACGACTGCGCGTTGAACAGCGGTCCGAGGCCTTGGTCCGGAGTCATATCGAGAGAAAACAGCACCGCTCCGATGCTGGTCATGTCGGTCGCACCCGCCGCCCGGGCGGCGGCGACCAGCTGATCGGTGGTCTCGCCGGCGTCGAACGCCGGCATGGCGAGCACCACGCCCTGCCGTCCGGGGGTCGTCGCGGTCACGTACAAGGTCTGGTTGTCCGAGGACACGCCGATGCCGTTGACCCGGAAGCCCGGCGCCGGTGCGTCGATCGTGCGCGTCGCGGTCACCTCGCCGTCGAGCCGCATGCGCACGATGGTGTTGTTGCCGCGGTTCAGCACGTAGAGATCGGAGCCGCCGCCGAGCATGGTATTGCCGGCGAAGTTCGCAGCCGCGACTTCTCGGGTCGTGGGCGCGATGTCGATCGGGACGTCCAGCTCATCGGCCCTGATCTCGCGGATCCTGGACGCCGAGAACAGCAGGCCGTCGTCGGAGAGGTCGATGACCACCAGGCGATCGGCCTGCGGATCGGCGATGACCAGGTTGCTCGTGGGCGTCCAGTTGAAGACCATGCCGGCGCGCGCGACCACGCCTCGCTCGGTCGATTCGGCCGCGTCGCGGCTCACACCGGCGAGCGGCGTGATCGTGCCGGGCGGGGCGAGCGCGTCGACCCCGTTGGTGGCGTGCACCTGCAGCACGCTGCCGTCGGCCTCGACCGCGGCGAAGACCGGCTTCGCGGTCGCGTCGGGCGACTTGTTGAGGAGCGCGAGCCCGAGCGAGCCCGTGCTGAGCCCGTGCGTGGTGGTGCCGTGGTTGGTCCGATCTCCGGCGAACACCGAGATCGGCAAGCCGTTCGGGTTGAGAATGGTGATCGTGCCCTCTCCCGCGCTGCCGGTCGGCGCATTGGACAGCCACGGCCGGCCGTTGCCGTTGTTGAGCGAGATGCCGGTGGGCAGACCGACCGAGGTAAATTCGCTGGTCGCGGGCGTATTGGCTGGATGGCTGAACTGCGGGCTCTGCGCGGTGAACAGCTGGACCTTGCCGCCGAGCGCCGACGCCTGCGTGCCGGCCGCGGCGAAATCGGGCGGCACCGCCACCGGATCGCCGCCCGGATCGATCGACAGGATCGCACCGGCGGCGTCCCCTGGCCGCGCCAGCGGCGCACCGAAGTTGGACGTGGTGGCGACCAGCAGGCGCCTGGGATCGAACACCTGGCCAGGCCCCGTGAAGGCGGCGAGCTGCGGCGTATCGTGGAGCGCGCCACCCGGCAGGTGGACGCCGACCTCGGTGATCGCACCGGCGCCCGGGATCCCGGTCGCCACCACACGTGCGTGCAGGACGCCCCGGCGCGCGTTCGGCCGCTCGTGCGACTGCGGACTCACCAGCGCATTGTTCGCGACTCCCAGGCTCTCCGCCGGCTCGCCGCAGGAGGTCGTGCCGAGCACGAGCGACAAGAGCGGAGCCAGGACCTGCCTTCGACCCATGTTGCACCTCTGTGTTCTGACGTTGCTTCCACGTTGGTTCGATTTCCATCACCCGGGACACCGGGTCGACTCGTCATCGAGCAGCCCGAGCTGGGCATAGAGCGGACGGCTGGCCCGGCGCAGCCCGGGCAGCACGGAGACGAAGATCGCCCCGCTCGCGAGGCACAGCACCCCGGCGATCGCGAACGTGTGAATCGCGCCGATCTGGCTGGCCAGCGCGCCTTCGAGCAGCGCGCCCAGCGGCGCTCCGCCGATGAACGCGACGGCGTGCAGGCTGATCACCCGGCCGAGCATCTTGTCGTCGACGAGCGTCTGCACGAGGGTGTTGGTCGAGGCGATCTGCACCACCGTCGTCAACCCGACCACGAACAGCAGCGGGATGGCGATCCACGTCGTGGTCGCCAGCTCGAGCGCGACCAGGGCCGCGCCGAGGCCGAGCACACAGCGCCCGAGCAGGGTCGGCACGCCGCGCACCGTGCTGCGGCCCGCGAGGTAGAGCGCGCCGGTGAGCGCGCCGCACCCCGCCGAACCCATCAGGATACCGAGCATGTGCGGCCCGCCGTGCAGGGTCGACACCGCGACGAGCGGCAACAGCGTCGCGTACGCGCCACCGAGCACGCTCGAGACCGCGAGCAGGATCAGCGCAGACCACACGAGCGGCAGGCTCCGCGCATAACGCACCCCATCGCCGAGCTCGGCGAGGACGTGGCCGGCGCGGACGCGGGGCGGCCGCTTCTCGACACGTATCATCAGCAGCGACCCGATCACTGCCACATAACTCACCGCGTCGATCGTGAAGCAGATGCCCTCACCGAACAGGCCGACAAGCACCGCGGCGATCACCGGTCCGACCAGCCGGGCGCAGTTGACGATCGACGCGTTGAGCGCGATCGCATTGGGCAGATCGGCGCGGTCGTCGATCATCTGGCCCATGAACGACTGGCGGGCCGGGATATCGAATGCGTTGATCACGGCCTGTATCGCGCCGAGCACGATCAGGTGCCAGACCGTCATCGTGCCGGTCAGCGCGAACGCGGCCAGTGCCGCCGATTGCAGCATCGCCGCGACCTGGGCGATGACGATCGTCCGGTGGCGGTCCCAGCGATCGATGAGCACGCCGGCGAACGGCGCGATCAACGAGGTCGGCGCCTGGCCGAAGAAGCCGACCAGGCCGAGGATCAGCGCCGAGCCGGTGAGCCGGTACGCCATCCACGAGGTCGCGAACCGGGTCAGCCAGGTGCCGATGATCGAGATGCCCTGGCCGGTGAGGTACAGGCGGTAGTTGCGATGGCGAAGCGCGCGGCCAATGCCGCCCACCGCGCGGTCACCCGGCGCACGCGCGGGCCGGACAAGGGTCGACGGTTCGAGCTGTGGCACGTCGTCTCGTCACTATAAAGAGTCGCGTGCTCGTACGCCACCGCGGCGCCGCACCACCGCAGGCGGGAGCCACACCAAAGGAGCCGACCGGACGGTATCCACAATTGCAACTGACCTATTATGCGGCAGCAATCGATCTTGCTCCTGCAGAATTCATTCGCCTATCGTGCCGCGGCGGCAGGGTTGTGCAGCGTGCTCATACCTACCCAGATAAGGGAGCTCAGCTGGTGTCGAAAACAGGGCGAGACGTTCCGGGAGTTGAAACCGTGTCTCGAATCAGTGATAGGCCCGCTTCGCCGAGATCCAGGCCGTCGCTGGAGGCATTCTGGGAGCGAGCGGCGATCAGCAAGCTCCAGGCGAAGTTCGCGGTGGCCAAGGAGATGGAGGCACTCCCGCGCCTGCCGATCGAGCAGCTCCGGGCGATCGCGTTCCAGTATCGCTACTTCACCCAGGCGTTCGTGACCGACCTCGCGTTCCTCGTCGCGAGGTGCCCCGAGGGGCCGCTGCGATCGCTGCTCGGCCAGCTCGTCAACGAGGAGCTCGGGGAGGGCGACCCCGAGAGAGCACACATGCGGCTCTACGATCGCTTCCTCTACAGCATCGGCGCGATCGAACCCGGCACTCCCGCGGGGCAACTGCGCGAGCAGGCGCATCCGCGGGTGCGCGCGCTGATCGACGAGCTTCGCGACCGTACGGCCCACCGGCCGCTACTCTACGCGATCGGCATGCGCGGCCTCGGCGGTGAATGCGTCTGCGGCGTGTACTTCAATGTCATGCACGTCCACCTCCGCCGGCACCCGTTCATCCTCCAGCACGAGGCGGAGATCGACTGGGCATTCTGGGACATCCATGCCGGACACGCGGACCTCGAGCACAACGAGCTCGTGCGCGCGGCAGTCCGAGAGTTCCTGCATCGCGACGATGGAGCGCAGGATGTCGCGGAGCTGTCCGACGGCTTTGATTACGGCACCGCGACCTGGGATTCATTCTGGACCACCGTCTATACCGAACATGTCCCCGAACACGGCCGCCGAGGGAACTGAGGCACGGATCGGAGCAAGCCTGATGACGACCCTCGCTGTTTCCGATCGCAACGCGTCGACTTCAGGCGCCGGGATCCGTTCGATCGGCTGGTGGATTCCGAGCGAGTGGCGGTCGGCCGACGACCTCGCGACTGCCTATGGCATTCCCCGCGAGGCGGTCGCGCGGCTCGGCCTGATCGGACAGCCGGTGGCCGGCGACGCCGATCATCCGTCGACCATGGGTGCACGCGCGACGCGCCGGGCGCTCGAGGCGGCCAAGCTCTCGGTCGAAGATCTCGATCTCCTCATCTTCGTCGGCGTCACCCGGGACTGGCCGGCGCCGTGGATCGCTGCGTTCGGCGTGCTGCACGAGCTCGGCGCGACGCGCAGCGCGGGCTTCGATCTATCGAACCGCTGCGCGGGTGGGATCGATGCGCTGTGGCTCGCCAGGATGCTCGTCGAAGCCGGGACCTATCGCAACGTCGCGGTCTGCTGTGCCGAGCGCTTCGATTACCTGCTCGGGAGCGAGCGGCGGGCCGAGTTCGCCACCGGCGCGGTGTACAGCGCCGGCGCGGCCACCGCGATCGTGTCTCGCGACGCCGGCAACGCGATCGTCGGGTTCTCCAGCTTCGTCAACCCCGATCTGTCGTCGCACCGGCTCCGGGCACCGCTGGCCGGTGGCAGCCGGCAACCGCTCGATCCCGTCGCCGTCGCCGAGCACCTGCACCAGTGGCGCGGGCAGCTCTCGATCCGGGAGCTCGACGGGATCGCCCGGTTCACCGCGGACGCCGACCGCCACAACTACGCCGAGCTCCGGCGGCAGACCGGCTTTGCCGACATCGACTTCGTCGCGTGCTCTCCGCTGAACCCCGAGCCGCAGCTCAAGCTGCTCGAAGAGCTCGGGATCCCGCGCGATCGGACGCTGGCGACGATCCCGGTCCTGGGCCACATCGGAGCCGCCGACGTGTTCCTGATGCTCGGGATCGCGATCTCGACCCAACGGCCGATCGGTCGCCGCATCGTGATGTCGGCGCGCGCGCTGGTCTATTGCAACGCCCTCGCCATCCTGGCCGCCGGAGACCGGCTGGCAATCGCGGTCGCCGGCGATGGGGTCGACCTCGGGCGGTGGGCTCGATAGCCGCCGTGCCGACCCCACACTTCCCACCGCGCACGGTCAGGAGCCGGGGCTGACCCAGGAGACCCGCATGTCGATCGCTCAATTTCACCTCGCCTTCCCGGTACGCGATCTCGAAGCGGCCAGGGCGTTCTACGTCGGGATCCTCGGCTGTACGCTCGGCCGGGAGACCTGGAACCACATCGACCTCAACATGTTCGGCCACCACGTCGTGGCGCACCTCGGCGCCGCCGAGCCGCGCGCCTCGCCGAGCGAATTCGACGGTCACGAAGTGCCGGTGCCACATTTCGGGCTCAACCTCGATCGCGCCACCTGGGAGCAGCTCGCCGAGCGCTTGAAGAGCTCGCGGTGCAACTTCCGGGAATATCCCCACACCAGGATGGCGGGGCAGGTCGGCGAGCACGACACGCTGTTCGTCTACGACCCGTCGGGCAACGCGCTGGAGTTCAAGTCGTTCCGCGACCCCTCGCACGTGTTCACGATCGATCCGGCCCACACCGCGCCGGTGCCGGCGCCGGACAGCGAACAGGTGCTGAGGCCACGGATCGAGGCGGTGATCCACCGCACCCGCGGCAGCGTCGAGGAAGCGCTCCTGGCCTCGGGGTTCGTCGACTCGATCGGCGCGATCGAGCTGGTCACGGCGCTCCAGGCCGACCTCGGCATCGCGCTCGATCTCCAGCTGAGCGACGTCGCCACGGTGACCACGCTGGTCGCCGCCGTCGGTGCCGCGGTGCGCGGCACGTCGCGCGAAACGGCGGTGGCGTGACCGCGGATATCGCCTCGGGCGCCGCGTCGATCGACCAGCTGGCGGCGCATGGCGCGGCGCACTGTCCCGATCGAGCCGCGATCGTCGTCCCGGGCCGCGGCGCGGTCACGTACGGCGAGCTCGATGCCCGGGTGTCGGCGTTCGCCCGGACGCTGCACGACCGAGGCGCCGCGCCCGGCGACCGCCTCGTGCTGGCCAACGGCAACACGCCCGAGATGTTCGTCGCGCTGCTCGGAGCGGCGCGCGCCGGGTTGACCGCCATCCCGATCGATTCCGGCCTCACCGCCACCGAGCTCGCGAACGTGCTCGCGCACGTCGACCCGCACGCCGTCATCGTCGATGGCGCGTCTGCCCGGGTGTTCGCGCCGCTCGGCGCCGCGCTGCTCGAGGTCCCCGCCGACACCCCCGCACCCGCCGCGTCACCGCCGGCGGTCGTGTCCGACGCGCCCGCGCTCGTCCTCTACACCTCCGGGACGACGGGCACGCCGCGCGGCGCGATGCACTCCCACGCGGGCATCCTCGCCAAGGTCCGCGCGATCGCGAGCTGGTTCGGCCTCGGCGACGGCGACTCGGCGCTGTGCATGCTGCCGACCCACTTCGGTCACGGCCTCGTGTGCTCCTGCCTGACGACCCTGTCCTACACCGGCACGCTGGTCCTGTGCCGGCCGTTCGACCTCGAGCTCCTGCCGCGCGTGTTCGCGCTCGCCGACGAGTACCGCGTCACCACGTTCTCGTCGGTGCCCACGATCATCCGGCTGCTGTTGCGCAACCCGGCGATCGCGCCGCCGCGCGCTGGCCGCCTGGCGTTCGTCACCTGCGCGTCGGCCCCGCTCCATCCCGAGGACATCGCCGGCTTCGAATCACGGTTCGGCGTCCCGCTGCTCAACTGCTACGGCCTCACCGAGGCGGGGACCTGGTCGGCGCTGTCGCCCAACGCGCCCGATCGCGACCGCCGGTCGATCGGCACCGCCACCGGCTGCCGGATGCGTGCGGTCAGCACCGACGAGCCATCCGCTCCGTTGCCGCCCGGCGAGATCGGCGAGCTGCAGATCGCCGGGCCGAGCGTGATGCTCGGTTACCGCGATGATCCCGAGGCCACCGCGCGCGTGCTTCGCGACGGCTGGCTCGCGACCGGCGACCTCGGCTCGGTCGACGAGGCCGGCCGGGTGTTCCTCGCGGGGCGGATCAAGGACCTGATCATCCGCGCCGGCGCGAACATCTATCCCGCCGAGGTCGAGCGCAGGCTGCTCGCGCACCCCGAGGTCGCGGAGGCCTACGTCCTGGGCATCGAGCACGCGGTGCTCGGCGAGCAGGTGGCCGCCTGCGTCGTGCGGCGCCCCGCCGCCACCGTGTCCGATCGCGACCTCGTACAGTTCTGTCGCGAGGTCCTGGCGGCGTACAAGTGCCCCGAGCGGATCGTGTTCGTCGAGGCCGTCGCGAAGACGTCGCGCGGCAAGGTGAACCGCGCCGGTCTCCGGTCGCTGCTCGCGGAGCGCCGATGACGTACCGCGCGATCGCCCCGACCCTGCTTTACCGGATTACGACGGAGGTGACCCATGGCTGAGGAACCCTGGAGTGGCATCACCATCGTCGACGAGCTGCGCCGCCGTCGCACCGTGGCGCCGCGCGACACCGGCCTCACCATGATCCTCGACTGCGGCCTCGGCATGCGCGAGACCCAGGACGTGGTGGAGATCAGCGGAGCGCACATCGATCTGTGGAAGCTCAGCTTCGGCACCTCGGTGTTCATGCCGACCTCGGTGCTCACGCAGAAGCTCGCGCTGATCAACGCGCGCGGCATCATGACGTGCCCCGGCGGCACGCTGTTCGAGGCAGCGGTCGTCCAGCAGCACTGCCGCGACTACATGACACGCGCCCGCGCCCTCGGGTTCACCGCGGTCGAGATCTCGGATGGCACGATCCCCCTGCCGCCGTCGCGTCGCCAGCGGACCATCGACTGCGCGCGCGAGGTCGGGCTGATCCCGATCTGCGAGGTCGGCAAGAAAGATCCGGCAGAGCAGCCGCCGCCGGTCCAGCTCGCCGAGCAGGCGCTGCAGGATCTGAGGTGGGGCGCCGAGCATGTCATCATCGAGGCGCGCGAGTCTGGCCTCGGCGTGGGGGTCTACGACGACGACGGCAATATCAGCATCGACGCCGTCGACGCGATCGCGCGCACCATGGGGGACCACGTCGACCGGCTGATCTGGGAAGCGCCGCTCAAGGCGCAGCAGTCGGCGTTGATCCAGCGCTTCGGCCAGAACGTCGGCCTCGGCAACATCGATCCGCGGAAGGTGCTCGCGCTCGAGGCGTTGCGCGCGGGGCTGCGGTTCGAGACGCTCAAGCCGATCGCCGAGGCGCTGCAGCGCACCGGGCGCTGGCAGCCCGATCCGAGCGATCTGGCGCCGATCGCGAGGGACGGTCATGACGAGCAGTGACGAGCTCGAGATCGGCGCCCGCCTGGCCGATGCGCCGTCGGAGGAGATGATCGCCAGCGCGTTCGCCGCGGAGCTCGAGGCCCAGCGCGGGCTCGTTGCCGAGATCGGGCTCGCCGATCTGGCGCACACCGTGGTCCTGGTCGAGGGCGGCGTCATCCCGCTGGAACCCGGCGCAGCGCTGCTCGCGGCGCTGCTCGCGCTGCATGACCGGCCAGAACGACTCGTGCTCGATCCACGGCGCGGCGATCTGTACACCAACCGCGAGGCGTGGTTGGTCGAGCACACCACGGCGGCGGGCTGGCTCGGTGCCGGCCGCGCGCGTCGCGAGGCGACGACGATCGCGCTGCACCTGGTCATGCGCGGCCGGATGTCCGGCCTCGCGCGCGCGCTCGTCGGCTGCGGCCGGGCGCTCGCCGACAAGGCCGCATCGCTGCGCGACGCCCTCGCGCCCGACTACACGTACCTGCAGGCCGCCCAGCCGACGAGCTTCGGCCACACGTTGCTCGCAACGGTCCCCGGGATCCTGCGCGACCTCGATCGCGTTCGCACGTGTCTCGCGCACTGGGATCTCAGCCCGGCGGGCTGCGGCAGCGCCAATGGCTCGCGCATTCCGCAGGACCGGCGGCGCATGGCCGAGCTGCTCGGCTTCCCCGGCATCGTCGAGCATGCGCGCGACGCGATGTGGCAGGCCGACCTGCCGATCGAGACCGCCGCGGCCGCGGTCGCCGCCCTGGTCAACGTCGATCGGCTCGCCGAGGATCTGCTGTTCTTTTCCGCCGCCGAGGTCGGGTTCGTCGAGCTGTCCGACGCACACGCGCGGGCGAGCAAGATCATGCCGCACAAGAAGAACCCGTACGCGCTGGCGTACGTCCGCGCCGCGGCGAATCGCGCGATCGGTGTACAGGCGGCGATGGCGGCATCCGGACGGACACCCTCGGGTCAGGTCGACAACCGGCTGTTCGCATACGGCGCCATCCCGCAGGTGATCGCCGACGCAGCCGCGGCGATCAACCTGTGCGCGGCGGTGTTCACCGGGCTGCAGTTCCACCCCGCGCGCGCGGCGGAGCACCTGGCCGCGAGCTTCATCGCGGCCACCGATCTCGCCGAGGTGCTGGCGACGGAAGCAGGGATCGATTTCCGGGCGGCGCACCGCGTGGTCGGTGCGCTCGCGCGCAAGCTCGCGGACTCCGGCTCCACGCCGTCGAGCCTCACGCCCGCAGACGTGGCGGCGGCGGCCATGCGTGTCCTCGGCGCGCCGCTCGTCATCGACGCCGGTGTGCTGGCGCGAGCGCTCGATCCGGCAGCGGCGGTGCATGCGCGCGGCGGTCCCGGCGGCGCCGCGCCCGCGGCGATCGATGCGCTGATCGTGGAGCTCCGCACCCGGCTCGGCGACCACGATGCCTGGCACGCGGCTGCCACGACACGCACGGCGACCGCGGACGCCGCGCTGGTCGCGCTCGCCCGCAAGCTCTCCGGGAGCCGATGATGCCGGCGGCGATCATCGACTCGGTGATCTACGGCGAACTGTGGGCGAGCGCGCCCGTGAAGGCGATCTTCGAGGAGACCCGGCGCACGCGGTCCTGGCTGGAGATCCTCGCCGTCCTCGCCGAGACCGAGGGCGAGGCCGAGCTGATCCCTCGCCAGGCCGCGATCGACGTGGCCGCCGTGTGCCGCGCGATCGTCGTCGACGCCGCGTTCCTCGACGAGCTGCGCGCCGGCCGGGAGGCGACCGGGCACTCGACCGCGGGCCTGCTGCGCGCCGTCGCCCGCCGCTGCCCCGGGACGAGTGGTGAGTGGGTGCACTTCGGCGCGACGGTGCAGGACATCACCGACACCTGGCTCATGCTCGCCCTGCGGGACGCGCGCGCCCCGATCGCGCAAGCGCTGGCGGCTGCCGACGACGCCCTGACCGCTCACGCCGCACGTCACCGCGCCACGCCGATGCTCGGGCGAACCCACGGGCAACACGGCCTGCCGATCACGTTCGGGCTCAAGGCGGCCGGCTGGGCCGCGGAGATCCACCGGCACCGCCGTCGCCTCGACGAGGTCGCCGCGCGCATGGACATCGGCCAGCTCGCCGGCGGCGTGGGGAGCCTGTCGTCGCTCGGCCCGCGTGCCCTCGCCATCCAGGCGGCGTTCTGCGAGCGACTCGGCCTGCGCGCGCCGGTGCTGCCGTGGACGGCCAGCCGCGACGTGGTGGCCGAATGGGGCGCGCTGCTGACGCTCGCGACCGGCACCGCCGACCGGATCGGCCACGAAGTCTACAACCTGGCGCGCAGCGAGATCGGCGAGCTCGGCGAGTCCGCCCCCGCAGGCGTGATCGGCAGCATCACCATGCCGCACAAGCGCAATCCCGAGGCTGCCGAGCACATCGGCAGCCTCGCGCGCATCGTCCGGCACCAGGCCGCCTGCCTCGGCGAAGGGCTCGTCCACGATCACGAGCGCGACGGCCGTGCATGGAAGGTCGAATGGCACGTCGTCCCCGAGATCACGATGCTCGCGGCGCGGGCCGTCGAGCTCCTCGCCGACCTCGCGCGCGGGCTCGTCGTCCACGCCGACCGGATGCTGCAGAACCTCGAGATGACTCGCGGCTTCGTGGTGTCCGAAGCCGTGATGCTCGCGCTCGCGCAGCACGTCGGTCGTGAGACCGCACACCGCCTGGTCACCGCCGCGGCCAATGATGCGCGGCTGCACGGTCGGTCTCTCGACGACGCGGTGCGCGACAGCCGCGAGATCATGGCGCACCTGTCGCGCGACGACGTGGCCGCGATGTTCGACGTCCGCCGGCACGCCGGTCAGTGTGCGGCGCTCGTCGAGCGATTCCTCCGCGGGAGGCGTGACACGTGACCCCCGCCCTCGAGCGCATCGTCCAGATGCCACGCCGGCGGCTTGCGATCGTGCCGTCGCCGCTGATGCTCGCGCCCGAGCTGGCCGGCGCGATCGGTCTGCCCGCGCTGTGGATCAAGCGCGACGAGCTGCTCGGCTTCGGCTTCGGTGGCAACAAGGTGCGCGGGCTCGAGCTCCTGGTCGCCGACGCGCTGGCGACCGGGGCCGATGTGCTGGTGACCGGCGCGGGGACGCAGTCGAACCACGTGCGCGCGACCGCGGTGGCCGCCGCGCACGCCGGCCTCGACCTCGTCGCCGTGTTCTTCGGGGACGAGCCCGCAACCGCCACCGGCAACCTGGCGCTGACCCGCCTGCTCGACGCGCGCCTGCGGTTCACCGGCGATCCGGACCGCGCCAGCGTCGACCGCGAGATCATCGCCACCGCAGACCGGCTGCGCGCCGAGGGCCGCCGCCCGTACACGATCCCGCGCGGTGGGGCCTGCGCACGCGGCGTCCTGGCGCACGTCCTCGCGGCGTGCGAGCTCGACGCGCAGTGTCGCGCGGCGGGCATCGAGCCGGCGGTGGTGATGCTCGCCGTCGGCTCGGGCGGCACGCTCGCCGGCTGGCTGCTCGGCACCAAGCTCGTCGGTGCGCGCTGGCAGGTCCAGGGCGTGACCGTCAGCCGCCCGGTCGACGAGGCCCGTGCGCGGGTGCGCGAGCTCGCGGGCCAGGCGGCGGTGCTCGCCGGCCTGCCGCCATCCATCCTCCCCGAAGACATCGTGATCCACGGCGAGTACCTGGGTGACGGCTACGGGATCCCGACGGCAGCCGGCGCGGCCGCGATCCGGACCGCAGCGCGCCACGCCGGGATCTTTCTCGACCCGACCTATACCGGCAAGGCGTTCGCCGGTCTCATCGACCTCGCGCGCGCGGGGCGGGTCTCCGGTGGCGTGGTGTTCATCCACACCGGGGGCGAGCCAGCGCTGTTTTCGGGGACGCTTTCATGACCGCAGGACTCCCCCCCAGCTGTATCGGCACGTCCACAACGCTCAGTGAGGTTCGTCGATGAAATTCCTGTTATCAACCATGGCACTGGCAACCTGCATCGAGCTCGGCTGCAGCTCGGATGACAGCTCCTTCGCACCCTGGCAGCTCGAGGATCTCCAGGAGGCCAATGGCTTCTCGCTGCGCGTACCGGAGTACCAGGTGCCGGCGGGTCACGAGAGCCAGAACTGTTACTTCGTGCGGGTGCCCGACGTCGCGGGCGGCCAGGATGTCTGGATCGATCGCGTCCTCACCGCGATCAACCCCGGCAGCCATCACGTGAACGTCTTCCTCGTCAAGACGATCGTCGCCCTCGATCCCGCAAAGGGCACGCCCGTGATGCTGGGGAAGTATCAGGGCACCGTGGTCGAGGGCGGGGACGACTACAAGGCCAACCCGTGCTGGGCCAACGCGAACTGGGCTGACTGGCCGTTCGTCGCCAACTCACAGCAAGCCAACCTCGCCAACCTCAAGACCGACTGGAAGCTGCCGGACGGCGTGGCGATCCGGCTCACGCCCGGTGCGATGTTGATGGTGCAGACGCACTACGTGAACAGCACCGACCAGCCCACGACATACGGCGCGCGCGTCGGGATCAACTTCTATCGCTATCAGAAGGCCGCCGCGCCGATCGAGCTCGGCGCCCTGACCTCCACCCAGCGGAACATCCGGATCTGCGCCAGCCAGCCCAGGTCGATGTTCTCGGGTACGTGCCGGTTTCCCAGCGACGTGACGCTGTCCGCTGCCAATGGCCATTTCCACAAGCGCGGCCAGCGCTTCACGATGTCCACGTGGGACGGCGCGGCGCTCGCCCACCCGGCGGATGGAACCAAGTTCTACGAGAGCCTGAACTGGAACGAGCCGCCGATGGCCACCGGCCTGGACATCAAGCTACCGGCGAACACCGGGGTCTGGTGGGATTGCAATTTCGAGTGGCAACCACCGACCGGCTTCACCTGCGCCGATCTCGACGCGAAGGACCCGATGCAACAGAACGACTGCTGCTACACCTTCGGCGGCAACACGGATCTCAGCGAACACTGCAACGCGTTCATCTATTATTACCCCAAGACCACATCGAGTGTGGTCTGCAGTCCGGTCCCGTAGATCCAGCGCCGGCGAGATCCGGTGGTGTCGCCGGTGCGAGCGGGGCAGGTGCCGTGCCGCTATGCACCGCCGCGGTCATCGTCGAGCGGGCCGTCGAGCTCGCCGCGCACGAACTGGCGGACGATGGGATCGGGGGCGTCGGCGATCGTGCGCGCCGGGCCGCGGTAGATCAGCTGGCCGCGGTAGAGGAACGCGATCTCGTCGACGAAGCCCGACAGCGCGGCGACGTCGGAGGACACGGCGAGCACGGCGGCGCCGGTCCGGGCGTGGTCGGCGGCCATCAGGTCGTAGATCTTCTGCGTGGTGACCGGATCGAGGCCGGCGGTCGGCTCGTCGTAGATCACGAGCTCGGCGTCGGTGACGGTGGCGCGGGCGATGCCGGCGCGCTTCTTCATGCCGCCGGACAGCTCGGCGGTCAGCTTGGCCTCGCTGCCGGCCAGGCCGACCGCGCGCAGCCGATCGGCGACCCGGGCGGCGATGTCGCCGGGCCCGAGGGCGCCGCGCTGCTCGAGCGGGAACGCCACGTTGCCGGCCACGGTCAGGAAGTCGAACAGCGCGGGGCTCTGGAACAGCATGCCGATCCGCCGGCGCAGCGCGCCGAGCTCGGCCTCGCGCTTGCCGGCGAGCGGCTCGCCGAGGACCTCGATCGCGCCGCGGTCGGGGCGCTCGAGGCCGCACACCAGCTTGCAGATCACGGTCTTGCCCGAGGCGGCGGGGCCGATCAGGCCGAGCCGCGCGCCGGGCGCGAGATCGAGCGAGACGCCGGCGAGCACGTCGTGCCGGCCGTAGCGCTTGTGGACATCGCGGAGCCGGACGGCACGGGGCGCGACGGTCACGGGCAGCCGAGCTCCTTGCCGCGCGCGACGTACTTCGAGTCGGGGAACTGGCGGGCGAGCCGGGCGAGCGCGGCGCAGGCGCCGGCGCGGTCGCGGGCCTGGGCGAGCGTGACCGCGAGCTCGTAGAGCGCGTCGTCGCGCAGGATCGACGCCGGGTAGTCGTCGGGCAGGCGGCGGAACGCCGCGGCGGCGCCGGGCAGGTCGTGGAGGTCGTCGCGCAGGATCTTGCCGAGCTCGAGCTGGGCATCGTCGAGCCAGATCGAGAAGTACGAGCCGGCGCCGATCGCGACCTCGCGGGTCGCCAGCAGGGCACGCAGCCGGGCCACGGCGCCGCGCGGATCGTGCAGGGCGCGCGAGATCCGCGCGGCGTGCCAGCGCGCGTCGTCGCGCATCCCGCTGCCCGGCGTGTCGGTGGGGATCCGGTCGTAGAACGCGCGCGCGGCCTCGGGGTTGCCGAGCTCGTGCTCGGCGAGATCGGCGAGCGACCACAGCAGGTTGTCGGCGAGCTCGGTCTCGGCGAGCGGGGTCAGGAGCCGGCCGAGCTCGTCGGACAGGGCGCGCGGATCGCGGCGCCGGCCGTCCGTGACCAGCGCGCGCAGCGCGTCGCCGGCGATCGGCTCGTCGGGGTGATCGGTGACGACCCGCCACAGCGCGGTCCACGCCGCGGTGTCCTGGTGATCGGCGAGCAGCAGCAGCCCGGCGCGGTACACCGCGGTCGCGGCCGTCGCGGCGTCGTCGCCGGCGCGCGGCGGGATCGCGAGGTAGGTCTGGATCGCCGGCGCGGTGCGCCCCGCGTGCTCGAGGACCTCGGCCTCGCCGAGCAGCGCCTCGCCGCACGCCGCGCGGGCCCGGCGCGCCGGCCGGAGCGCGCGGCACGTGGTCTGCGCCGTGCGGTAGGCGGCGACCGCGCCGTCGACATCGCCGGCGTCGGCGCGCTGCTCGGCGGTCCGGAGATCGGACAGCGTGGCCGGCGCCGAGCACGCCAGGGCCGCAACGACGGCGGCGCCGACCACCGCCGGCGCAGCAACGCCGAACCCCGGATGAGGCCAGCGACGAACGCGACCCGGCAGCCCAGGTGTCCCGGCGTGATCTTGCCCCGCTCGATCGCCTCGGACGTGTGGGCGACGCGCGAGGCGAGATCGCGGCGGGTGCGGACGCCGCGTGCCCGGGCCGTGGAGCGGGGCGCCTGCTTCGCGGGATCGATCGCAGCCGGAGCGGCTCACAGGGCCGCGGCGGCGTCCGCGATGACCTCGGCCGCGCGCAGCACCGCGGCGCGGTCGACGTCGAGGTGGGTGACCGCGCGGATCCGGTGCGCGCCCGAGGCGCCGACCAGGACGCCCGCGTCGCGCGCCCGCTGGATCACGGCGGCGGGCGTGCCGCGCTCGAGCTCGACCATCACGATGTTGGTCTGGACCCGCGCCGGATCGATCCGCAGATTTCGGGCGCCGGCGAGCCGCTCGGCGAACGCGCGCGCGTTGCCGTGGTCGTCGGCGAGCCGCGCGCGGTGGTGGTCGAGCGCGTACAGCCCGGCGGCGGCAAGGATGCCGGCCTGGCGCATGCCGCCGCCGTACATCTTGCGCAGCTTGAGGCAGCGCTTGATGAAGTCGCGGCGGCCGGCGATCATCGAGCCGATCGGCGCGCCGAGGCCCTTGGACAGGCACGCGCTGATCGAGTCGATGCCGGCGACCAGCTCGCGCTCGGCGACGCCGCACGCGACGGCGGCGTTCCAGATCCGCGCGCCGTCGCAGTGGACCGCCAGGCCCAGGCCGTGCGCGGCCTCGATCACGCCGGCGAGCCGCGCGCGATCCCAGCACGTGCCGCCGCTGACGCTGTGGGTGTTCTCGACCGCGACCACCCGGGTCAGCGACAGGTGCGGATCGTCGCCGCCGCGGTACGCCGCGCGGACCTCGTCGGCGGTGAACGTGGCCTCCGCGGTGACGTGGGCCTGGACGCCGGCGAGCGCGGCGAGCGCGCCGGACTCGTTGCGCCAGCAGTGGACATCGCGGCCGACGATGACCTCGTCGCCGTGGTGGGTGTGGGCGCGCAGCGCGATCTGGTTGGCCATGGTGCCGCTCGGCACCAGCAGCGCGGCCTCGGTGCCGAACAGCTCGGCGATCCGGTCCTGGAGCCGGTGGACGGTGGGGTCGTCGCCGTAGACGTCGTCGCCGACCTCGGCCTCCGCCATCGCCTTGCGCATCGCCGCGGTCGGCCGGGTCACGGTATCGCTTCGCAGATCGATCGTCGCCATCGCCGCGCAGCCTACCAAGGAAACCGCCGGCGGTAGAGCGACGGCTCACGCCGCCGCGTCGCGGGGCGCCGTCGGCGTCAGGGCGTGGACGAGATCGGCGGGCCGTCGTCGCGCGCCGGGGCGTCCTTGCCGCCGTCCTTGGGGGCCTCCTTGCCGCCGTCCTTGGGGCCGTCCTTGGGACCATCTTTCGGCCCATCCGGGCGGGGCTCGTCCTTCTTCGGCGGCGGCGAGGTGGCCGGCGGCGACGGCGAGCCGAGCTCGGCGCGGAGCTTGGCCTCGAGCCGCCGCAGCATCGCGATCTCGAGCCAGCTCGGGCGATCGGCGATCTGGAGCACGAACGTGATCTGGGTCCGGCCATCGCGCACCACGGTCACGACCTCGAGCGCGCCGCGGAACACCTTGCCCTCGTCGCGCAGCTCGAACATCACGTAGCCGGCGTCGGGGTCCTTGTCGGTGATCTTCAGGTGCTCGTCGACGGCGAGGAACCGCACCGCGGCCGGCCACGCCTGGTCGCGGGGATACGCGAGGGTCTTCTCCGACCGCGCCCACGCCGGCGTCGGGATGGCAGCAAGGGCGGCGGCGAGGGCGGCACCGAGGGCGGCGGCGAGCAACCACGCCCCGGCACGCCGGGCGCGGCGGCGCGGCGGGTCACGGTCGATCGGGCGCATGCACCGGATCGTCGGTGCTGTGCGCCCCGGGCGCCAGTTTCTGGCCGTCGGCCAGGCGCTCGACGGTGGCGCGCGGCAGCGCGGCCGGCGGCGGGGGCGCGTCGGAGGCGTCGCCGGGCACCTGGCGGGCGCTCCAGAGATCGTGGAACGACACCCACGGGCTCGCCAGCCCGAGCGCACCCATCGCCACGTACCACGCGACCTGCAGCAGGTGCTGGGTGATCGCGAACGCGAGCGCGAGCGCGTAGACCGCGGTGTGCTTGGTCGCGGGGTCGCCGACGTCGAAGCCCAGGTAGAGCGACAGCCCGAGCAGCGTGAACCACTGGAACTGGCCGACCAGGCCGGGCGAGTTGGGCAGCGAGATGCCGACCCCGAGCAGGCCCATGGTCGCGTAGGCGCCGATCAGCGACAGCGGCAGGCCGAACCCGCGCGCCAGGATCCACATGCCCAGGCCGTTGATCGCCCAGTATGCGATGCTCCAGATCAGGAACAGAGTCATGCTGCGGGCGTCGCGGAGCACCGTGAACCCGCGGATCATGTCGACCAGGCGGTGCTCGATCACCCCGGCGAACCGGGGCGCGAACCGCGGCAGCAGCGTGAGCCGGACGCAGAACCGCACGGTGGGCTCGGGCCGCCGCATCGCGAACACCAGGAACACCAGCGCGGCGGTGAACACGCCGAGCGCGGCGTACGCGGTCGGCATCATCCAGCCCGGCGCGCCCGGGCCGCGGTGGACGAAGAACGCGCCGAACACGAGCAGCGAGATGATCAGGCCGTCGACGATGCGCTCGACCGCGACCGTGCCGAGCGCCGCCGACGCCGTGGTGTAGCCGGCCTTGCGCAACAGGCCCGGCCGCACGAACTCGCCGAGCCGCGCCGGGAACGCGAGGATCGCCATGAACCCGACCGACGAGATCGCGAGCAGCGGCCCCGGTGGCACCTTGACGCCGAGCGGCGCGAGCAGGTGGTTCCAGCGCAGCGAGCGGCTCAGGTGGACCATCAGCTGCAGCCCGAGGTACGCGGCGAGGTACGGCGCGAAGTCGGCCCAGCGCAGCCCGGCCATCACCTGCTGCAGCTGCACGCGTTCGGCGGCGTCCGGCCACACCAGCCAGGTGCACAGCGCCAGCATGCCGAGTGACAGGATCAGGTTGATCGCGAGGCGCATATCACTCCGGCTCAGTCCGGCAGCTCTCCGGACAGGATGGTGCGCGGCGCGTGATCGAACAACCTCACGACCGCGGCGTGTCCGAGCTTCTTGTCGATCCAGGCCAGTCCGGCCGCGGCGCGCTGCAAGTCGGCGACCTGGTGCGCGTCGGTGGCGACGCCGCACGCGATGCCGGTCTCGAGCAGGTGGCGCGCCGCCTTGGTCTCGCGCCGGCCGTGGAAGCCGCCGACCGCTCCGAGGTCGACCACGAACGCGCAGACCCGCCGCAGCGACCGTGCCAGCTCGTCGTCGCCCCACAGCGCGTGGTAGCGCTCCGGGTGCGCCAGCACCGGTAACTTCTGCCGGAGCCGGAGCTTGAACAGCTGATCGATCATTCCCGGCGGCATCAGCGGCGGTGGAATCTCGACCAGGAACGCGACGGTGTCACGGTAATAAGGAATCTGGTCGGCGGCGAGCCGCTGCAAGAATACATCATCCCACATGCTCTCCGCCCCGAGGCGCAGCACCGGGTGTCCGGGTTTGCGGACGCGCTCGACCGCGGCCAGCGTGGCCTCGACCCGGTCCCAGCTCGGCAGGTACTGGCCGGACTTCTGGTGAGGCGTCACGCACTGCTCTGTGACCCCGAGCGCAGCGAGGCCGTCCAGCATGGCAATCGCAGTCGCCTCGTCCGGCGCGCCGTCGTCCACGCCGTGAAGCACGTGGCTGTGGAGATCGACGAAGCCCATGGGGGAGGTGTGTGTATCGCAGTAGGACGGCGGGCACAATTGTGCTCGTTGCCCCAGGAGATCCTGCGTGATAGAGATCGATCGTCCGGGGGAGGTCTCCCGCGACCAAGGACGGTCCATGGCACAGCCTGAGAAGCGCGAGAATTCCGTGTTGTTCTCCCTACGCGAGCTCCGCCAGATCGAGGAGAGCCGCGTCCAGGAAGAGGAGCATGCTGTTCGAACCGCCGAGGAGGCGCGGATCGCCGCGGCGCAGGCCGCCGAGCGTCAGCGCCGCGAGGCCGAGGAGGCCAAGGCCCGCGCCGAGCGCGAGGAGCTGCTGCGGATCGAGACCGCGCGCGAGAACGCGGAGCGCGAGGCGCGGATGCGGGTCGAGTCCGCCGAGGCCATGGAGCGCCAGCGCGTCCAGGCCGCGCTCGAGCAGCAGCGGCTGCAGCAGGAGATGGAGCTGCGCCGCGCCGAGGTCGCCAAGAAGCGGCCGACCTGGATGCTCGTGGTCACCGGCGCCGCGGTGCTGCTGACCATTGCCCTGGTGATCTTCGCCGTGCAGCGCATGCACCAGGCCGCCGCGGATCGTCAGGCCGCGCAGCAGGCCGAGCAAGCCAAGGCCAAGGCCGAGGCGCTCGCCAGGGAAGCCCAGGATCGGGTCGACCAGCTGTCGAAGGACATGAAGGATCAGGACGACCGGCTCAACTCGGCCGACCAGGCGCTCAGGACCGCGCAGACCGACGCCGATCGCAAGGCGGCGCAGGCCAACCTCGACAAGCTGCGCCAGCAGAAGTTCGAGATGGAGAAGCGGATCCAGGAGGCGCGGAACGCCGCGGCCAAGGCCGAGCGCGCCAAGGGGGTGCACCTGTCCAAGGAGTGCCTCGAGAACCCGCTGGCCAAGGGCTGCAGCTGATCGCGTTTCTGTCCCTCATGCCTCGATGAGCTATCGGCGGCGCTTCTTGCGCCGCGGGCGATTCGCGCGACGCACCCGCGCCCGGCATGGTCGCCGTGACCTCCGGACCGGCGCCGGGCTCGATGCTGCGTGAGCGCGCACCATCCGCCGTGCCGGCTGTCGTCGCGGTCACGCCGCGCCGCGCGCGCGGTATCCGCGGGGCCAGATCGCGGAGTACGCTCGCCCGCGATGAAGTGGTGCCTCGCCATCGCGTGCGCAGCGCTGGCCGCGTGCCAGCACAGCGATGGCTCCGGCGACACGTGCGCGACGGCGTGCAGCAACGAGCAGGTGTGTCGCTACGCGACCTGCGTTCCGCGGCCGGCGGCGTGCAGCGCGAGCACCGGCTGCCCGGGAGACCAGTACTGCGACGCCTCGGCCATGGAGTGCCTGCCGTGGGGCGTCGGACCGGGCGGCACCAGCGACCGGAGTTGCGCGGCCGCGGCGCCGCCCGCGCCCGGCGTGTTCTTCCCGGGCGTGCAGTGCGAGTGGCTCGGCCCGCCGGCGGGCGACGCGTTCCCCGGCCACGTCAACGTGCTGGCGACGCCGATGGTCGCGACGCTCGACGATCGCACGACGCCGTCGATCGTGTTCACGTCGTACAACGGCAGCGACGACCACGGCGGCGCGTCGTGCGCCGGCAGCGATCCGCGGTCCTACGGCGTGATCCGCGTGATCGATGGCCGGACCTGCCAGCAGCGCGCGACGCTCGGAGCGCCGAGCGTGATCGGCTCGGCATCCCTCGCGATCGCCGATCTCGGCGGCGACGACGCGACCCCGGAGATCGTCGCGGCGCGCACCCAGGGCGGCCTGGTCGCGTTCACCCACCGCGCGGCCGGCTGGGAGGTGCTGTGGCAGACCTCGACGACGGTGGGCGCGGGCCTGTGCGACTGGGCCGGCCCGGCGATCCACGATCTCGACGATGACGGCGTGCCCGAGGTGATCTTCTACGGCGCGGTCTACAACGGCCGGACCGGCGCCGTGATCGACGAGTCGCTCGCCGGCACGCTCGACGCGATCGGCGTCGGCTACGTCCCGGTGGTCGCCGACGTCGACGGCGACGGCGCGCCCGAGCTGATCACCGGCGCCAACCTCTATGCCTGGGACCGGCAAGCGCGGCGCTGGACGGCGAAGCGGCCGCTGCCCGGCGCGTCCGGCCTGGTCGCGGTCGGCGACTTCGGCACGTTTCCGGCGATCGGCCAGGACGATCGCTCGCACACCGACGGCATCGCCGAGATCGCCGTGGTGTTCCAGGGCATGGTGCAGGTGTTCAACACCGCCGGCCGCGAGGTGTTCCAGGCCCGGTTTCACGGCGGGACCGGAGCGGCCGAGGGCGGCCCGCCGGTGATCGCCGACTTCGACGGCGACGGCCGGGTCGAGATCGGCTCGGCCGGTGCCACCGCCTATCACGTGTTCGATCCGGACTGCCGGGGAGCGCCGGACGCGGCGACCTGCGCGTCGCTGGCCACCGACGGCGTGCTGTGGACCTCGCCGACCCAGAACCGGATCGGAGACCTCGGCGGCTCGTCCGCGTTCGACCTCGACGGCGACGGCCGCGCCGAGGTCGTCTACGGCGACCAGTGCTTCACCCGGGTGTACGACGGCGCGACCGGCAAGGTCCTGGCCTCGCACCACCGCACGTCGTGCACCTGGTACGAGAACCCGGTGATCGCCGACACCGACGGCGACGCCAACGCCGAGCTCGTCACCACGTCGAACACTAGCTGCAACGTCATGTGTCCCGCGATCGATCCGCGGTTCGACGGCGTGGCGTGCGCCGACGATGGCGACTGCGGCAACGCGATGCGCTGCGGCCGGGACCAGCGCGGCGACGCGATCGGTCGCTGCCGCTGTACCCAGGACGCCGACTGCGGCGACGGCCTGGCGTGCCGCGATCCGATCGCCGGGGCATCGCCGGCGGGCAAGGTGTGCCGCGCCTCGCACGCCGCGGCGGCGGGGACCGGCGTGCACGTGCTCGCCGATCTGGCCGATCGCTGGATCGGGGCGCGGCCGATCTGGAACCAGCACGCGTACAACGTCACCAACGTCGATTCCGCCGGCCACGTGCCGCGCACCAGCCAGTGGCTGCGCAACTGGACCGTGCCGAGCCTCAACAGCTTCCGCGCGAACCTGCCGGCCGATCCGTCGGCGCCGCGCGCCCAGCCCGACCTCACGGTGCGCCAGGCCAAGGTCACCTGCGACGCCACCGGGCCGACCGTCAGCGCCGAGGTCTGCAACCGGGGCAACCAGCTCGTCGCCGCCGGCGTGCCGGTCGCGGTCTACGCGACGACCACGCCGTCGCGGCTGCGCTGCCAGGCCCAGACCACCGCGGCCATGGTGCCGGGCAGCTGCGTCGCGGTCAGCTGCACCTGGCTCGGCCCGTCGGGCGACGGCGCGATCGTGGCCGACGATCGCGGCACCGGCACCGGCATCGCGCGCGAGTGCCGCGAAGACAACAACGTGCTCGAGGTCCGCGTCAGCTGCCCCTGATGCACATGCAGGTCTTGCGCCGCTGCGAATCCGTTGCACCTGGCTGGGAGATCGGCGGGCACGAAACGCATTGTGCCGCCGGCCGGCGTGGTGGGGGCGCGGCGAGCTGACATACAATGGCGTCTGGTGTGGCGAGGCACGAGCCCAGGGTGATCTTGCTCGTCGACGACGATCCCAACGACGTCGACCTGACGCTGCGCGCGTTTCGCACCGGCCCGCTCGGCAACCACGTCGTGGTCGCGCGCGACGGGATCGAGGCGCTCGACTATCTCCACGGCACCGGCGCACACGCCGGCCGCAACCCGGCGCACCTGCCGCAGGTCGTGCTGCTCGATCTCAACCTGCCGATGATCGACGGGCTCGAGGTGCTGCGGCGGATCCGCGCCGACGAGCGCACCCGCCGCCTCCCGGTGGTGATCCTGACCTCGTCGGGCGAGGACAGCGACAAGCTCGCCGGCTATGGCCTCGGCGCCAACAGCTACGTCCGCAAGCCGGTCGACTTTCGCCAGTTCTCCGAGGCGGTGAACCGGCTCGGGATGTACTGGATGCTGGTCAACGCGCCGCCGCCGGCCTGACCGCGCGACCGCGTTCGGCCCGCACCGCGTTCTCGAGATACCTGATGGCCGGACCCGATGCCGAGCGGTCCCGGGGGATCGCTTGCCGGTGCTGCAGTGGCTGATGTTCCGGATGTCGGCGGCCGATTGCCGACATCGCGACCTGGCGTGGGTCCGCGACACGACTGGGCCGGTGTCTCCGCCGATCATCTTCCGCTGCTTGGCGTCGTCGGTACCCATGCGGACGCGCCAGGCGGCGACGGCGTCGCTGTCGCCAGGCTTGGGCAGACAATGAGGGTCGATCGGTGGCTGGTCGGGCGTCTCGGACGCTTTGTTGCGCGGCCTGGGCACCGGGGCGTAGAGGGTCACGCCCGCGGCGGTGGCCTCGTCGATGGCGTCGTGACTGGGGTAGCCACCATCGACGAGCAACTCGGTGGGGCGGACGCCGGTGCGGGCCTCGATCTATTCGAGCATGGGGGTGACTTGGCCTTGGTCGGAGCCGCGGTTGGTGACGCTGACGCCAACGATGGCGCGCGCGGCGTCCGTGGTGGTGGCGAGCTGGACGTGGAAGGCGATCGCACGCACCTCGTGATCGGCGGGCACCTCGGCGTCGAGGTCGACCCGCCCCCAGGTGATCTGGCCGCGCTGCGCGCTTGATCCGCACGTCGCGCACGTCGTGCTCCGGCTGCACTGGGCAACTCGGCCGGCCGACCCGGCGGGTTCGTCGGCGGCACCGGCCCACAACTCGGGCTGGGCCGCTGACCCCGTGCGGGGCGTCGGCCACTGCGGCTCATGGCCCCGCTCGCTTCCAGCCCACGCGTAGGAGCCAGGTCTGGGCTGACGGCAACGCCAGGTCGGGCGCGCCCGCCGACGAGTACGGATCGACGTAGCCGGGCGGGTAGGTCTCGCCGCGCTGGGCGGCGTGCTTGCGCGCG
>DASWRS010000035.1:0-15243 GCA_036403075.1 Kofleriaceae bacterium | reverse complement strand
TCGGGCCGGAGCGAGCGCAACAGCGGCTCGCCGATCATCTGGTTCAGCGGCTGGTGGAACACGTAGATCCCGTAGCTGTACTTGCCGAACGAGCGCAGCGCGGCGTTGTCGAACGCCCCGGCGAGCCAGCCGTACCCGCGCTCGTGATCGAGCACGACCAGGAGCACGAGCGCCGCGAACGTGACCGCGAGGATCGTGTAGCCAAACGTCTGATCCCAGTACGCCGCCCGGGGGTAGCCGTGGGTCGCGAACAGGCCGAGCACGAACAGCGCGCACGCGGCCACGGCGATCCGGCCGCGATGTCGCGCGACGCGCTCGCGGTACGCCGGGATCCGGATCACCGCGGCCACCACGCCGCCCAGGGCGAGCGCGTCCATCCGGCAGATCGTGAACATGTACGGTCCGCCGGGGCCGAGGCCGGCGACGAGCAGTCCGATCCGCGACGCCAGCGCCACCACCGCCACCGCGATCCCGATCTGCAGGAGCCGGCGCGGCGTCGTGCGGCGGACCACGAACGGCCACACCAGGTAGAACTGCTCCTCGACCGCGAGCGACCAGAAGTGGGGAAACGCCGCGACGCCGGCGCCGAGCGGCTCGGCCCAGTTGACGAGGTAGGTCCACAGCCAGATCCGGTGATCGCGGTCGGCCATCAGCCGCTCCGGCGCCAGCCCGAGCTCGGGCAGGATCACGAACGACACCAGCAGCACGCCGTAATACAGTGGAAAGATCCGCAGCACCCGGCGGCCGAAGAATGCGCGGTAGTAGTTGGGCGCGCCGCGCGTGTCGAGCAGGATCCCGCTGATCAGAAAGCCGGACAGCACGAAGAACAGCTGGACCCCGACCCAGCCGAAGTTGAACGCCAGCTCCACCGAGTGCTGGAGCAGCCGGCCGCCGCCCTCGAACGGATCGAGGTTGTGCGCCAGCACCAGCAGGATCGCCAGGCCGCGCACGCCGTCGAGCGCCGGGATCGTGCCGCCGGCGGCGGGACCGGGCGCCGGCGCGACGTGACGTGGGTCGGGCGGCTCGGGCCGGTCGGGCGAGCGAGTCGGCGTGCCCGGGTCCTCCACGCGGGCATCGTACCCGGGCATCACGCGCCGCGCTTGAGCGCGCGGCGCAGCAGCCCCAGGAAGTCGCGCGAGGTCTGCGCCGCGATCACGAGCGCCGCCGCGACGTAGGTCACCGCGCCGACGACGATCTCGATCGGTAGCACCAGCCTGGGCGAGTCGAGGCCGAGCGTATCCAGCCCGTGGCGCACGCCGAGAACCGCGCCGGCCATCACGGCGCACGCCGCGAGCGGCCGCAGCACCGCGCTCGCGAGGGCGCCGAGCGGAACCCCGTCGGTGTAGACCACCAGCCCCATCTTCGCCAGCGACTGGACGCCGAACGCGATCCCGACCGACGCCGCGGTCCACAGCGGCCCGAGCCGCGAGAACGCGACGATGCAGCCGAACAGCAGCACCAGCTTGAACAGATCGAGCAGCATGATCGCCTTGGTCCGCGAGTAGCTGGCGAGGTAGGCGCCGACGCCCCACGCCATCGGCCGCGCCACCGACAGCACCGACAGCACGGTCAGGAGCGGCGCCACGCCCTGCCAGGCGTCGTTGAGCAGGCAGCGGATCAAGGTCGGCGCCACCGCGCCGAGGCCGACCGCGAGCGGGAACACCGCGAGCGACATCAGCGCGGTCGAGCGGATCAGCGCGATCTTGCGATCCTTCTCGTCGAGCCCGGCCATCGCCGGCAGCAGCACGCCGGTGATCTGCTCGCCGACCTGCACCGCCGGGATGTCGGCGAGGTTGTAGGCCATGTTGTAGAAGCCGACGACCTTGGGACCGAAGTACGCGCCGAACGCGAGGTTGTCCCAGAACCGGGTCGCGAAGTCGAACAGCTGCGCGAAGCCGAGCGGGATGCCGAAGTGCAGGATCTCGCGGACCCGTGCCCAGCGCCACGGCGTGCGCCGCAGCCAGCCAAACCCGGTCGCGCGCAGGATCAGCACGGTCGCGATCGTCGACTGGATGATGTTGCCCAGCACGATCGCCTGACCGCCGAGCTCGGTGGTCGCGGCCAGCGTGATCGCGCTGATCGTGTACGCCAGATCGCCCACGCCGTTGGCGATCGCCAGCTCGCGGAACCGCATCTCGCGCGCGAGCACCTTGTCGGGCACCGCGCCGATCCGGCGGATCAGGATCGCGAGCGCCATGCCCGGCAGGTAGCTCGCCAGGTGCGGCGCGTTGAACAGCGGCGAGAACAGCGAGCCGGTGCCGGCCACCACGCACAGCCCGAAGATGCCGAACGCGAGGTTGACGATCGCGACGTGGTAGCTCTCCTCGTCGCCCTTGGGCCCGTGCACGATCATGTACTGGTTGAAGCCCCAGTGCGACAGCCAGTTCGCCGTCTGCGCGATCACCGACGCCTGCGACACCTCGCCGATCACGTCGGGCCGGAGCAGCCGGGTCATGAACAGCGTTCCGATCAGGCCGATCGCGCGGGTCGCGGTGCTGGCGCCCACGTTCCAGATTGCCCCGCGCGTCGCGCGCTTGCCTACGGACACGGTACCTCGAGCACGCGCACGACCATCGGTCGCCGTATCATAGGCTGGATCCGTCGCACCGGAAGCCCCGCCGGCAGCAGCTTTGGTCGTCGGGACCACGCACCGCCGTGTCATCGGAGCGCGCGCCGCCGCTCCCGCCGATCAAGCGTTCCCGGACCGCAGAACCGCGGCCGGGGCCACGGTCGCCGCCTGTAGCCTGCGGTACAAGCTCGATCATGCCTCCCAAGTCGATGGAGAAGATCATGGCGCTGTGCAAGCGCCGCGGTTTCATCTACCAGGCGTCGGATCTGTACGGCGGCCTGAACGGCTTCTGGGACTACGGCCCGCTGGGCGCACAGCTGAAGAAGAACCTGCGCGACCGCTGGTGGCACGACACCGTGATGGATCCGTGCGGCGGTGCGCTCGGGGCCGACGGCCAGCCGGTCGAGGTCGTCGGCCTCGACACCTGCATCATCCAGCACCCGCGCGTGTGGGTCGCGAGCGGCCACACCGAGACGTTCAACGATCCGATGGTCGACTGCCGCGAGACCAAGGCGCGCTATCGCTTCGATCACGTCAGCGTGTTCGTCCCGGCCGGGGATGCCGCCGACGAGGCGAAGCCGCGGTTCGCGTTCGTCGCCGGGACGCCGAGCGAGGCCCGGCAGCGCAAGAAGGCCGAGAAGGCGTTCGGCGAGGTCACCGTCGTCGCGCTGGCGCAGCTGCCGGTCGAGGCCTGGGCCCGGGTGATCGCGCCCGACGCCGACAAGCCCGGGACGCTGACCGAGCCGCGCGCGTTCAACCTGATGTTCAAGACCTACGTCGGCGCGACCGCGACCGAGGACGACGTCGCGTACCTGCGGCCCGAGACCGCGCAGGGCATCTTCGTCCAGTTCAAGAACGTCGTCGACTCGACCCGGGTCAAGCTGCCGTTCGGGATCGCGCAGACCGGCAAGGCGTTCCGCAACGAGGTCACGCCGCGCAACTTCACGTTCCGCTCGCGCGAGTTCGAGCAGATGGAGCTCGAGTTCTTCTGCCACCCCGACCAGGCCCGCGCCTGGTACGAGTTCTGGCGCACGGTGCGGCTCGCGTGGTGGAAGTCGATCGGCCTGGCCGGCGACAACCTGCGCGTCCGCGAGCAGTCCAGAGACGAGCTGGCGCACTACGCCAAGGACGGTGCCGGCACCAGCGATATCGAGTACCGGTTCCCGTTCACCGATCCCGATTTCGGCGAGATCGAGGGCGTCGCCCACCGCGCCGACTTCGACCTGGCGACCCACCAGAAGCACGCGCGCACCAAGCTCGAGTACTTCGATCCGGATCGCGGCGAGATCTTGCCCACCGGCGGTCGCAAGGGCGAGCGCTACCTGCCGCACGTGATCGAGCCGTCGGCCGGCCTCGACCGCGGCGTGCTGGCGATCCTGTGCGAGGCGTTCACCGAGGACGCGTCGCGGCCCAGCCCCGAGCTGTTGCGGCTGCACCCCAGCCTGGCGCCGATCAAGGCCGCGGTGTTCCCGCTGGTCAACAAGGAGGGCATGCCCGAGATCAGCGCGCGGCTCCACGCCGAGCTGTCGCGCCGGTTCCGCGGCCTGGGCTTCATCGAGCACGACGCGCGGGCGAGCATCGGCAAGCGCTACGCGCGCATGGACGAGGCCGGCTGCCCGTACTGCTTCACGATCGACGGCCAGACCCTCCAGGACCAGACCGTGACCGCGCGCGACCGCGACACCGGCCAGCAGGAGCGGATCGCCCTGGACCGCGTCGCGGCGTACCTCGCCGAGCGGCTCGAGCGCCCGGCGTTGTAGCCGGTCGCCGCCGTCGCGAACGAGTCAGTCTGCCAGGAGCTCGGCGAGCGTCGCGGCCGACAGCACCCGCTCGGCCCAGACCTCGACCTGCCCGGCCGTTGCCGCCTGAACGCGGCGCTCGACCTCGCCGTCGACTGCGGCTCCGAAGCGTCGCCGCAGCAGGCGCAGGAGCACCTTCCGTTCGCCTTGTGCCAGGCCTTCCTGGATCGCTTCCCGACGCCAGTTCTCGACGATATCCTGGGTGTTCATCAGAAACTCCTGGTCATCGTGGGTTTGCTGCGCAGGGTCGGTCGGCACGGTCAAGCGCAACCGTAGCAGAACCGGCAGCGCGAGCCTACGTTCCGGTGCGTCCGCCGGCAGGGCATGAAGCTCGGCGATCGCCTGCTTCAGCACCGAGCCGGCGCCGAGCAGGGGCACGAGCAGCGTGTCGCGCGCCACGGGTAGCTCGTTCACCACCACCAGCCGCGTGCAGTGGAGCGGGGGGCTCTCGTAGACTCCGCGAACGGTGTGCGGGTCACCGCGGCGACCATCGCACGAGGTCACGCGAGAGCAAAAAAACGGACGTGGCCGACCTGACGTGATAGCTCCGTCGGCGACCGGTCAAGGACAGGTCGCGTTCTCGTCGTTGCCGGACTGCGAACCACGTCCGAGCCTCCCGAACAGTGCTGCGACTTCACAGGCCGGCAGCACGGGGTTGTTCACCACCGTCATACTCGCACTCTGGAGCACCGCAGCACTGACGTGCTGCAGCTCCGGGTTGCTCGAGATCTCGATGCCCCAGTCGGTGGCAGAGAGCAGGGGGAACTCGACGATCGGCAGCGTCGCGTTCTGCGCGACGGTGATGCGCCCCGCGACGCTCTGAAGCTGGTCGAAGCCCGCGCGCTCGAGCAGCGGATTGTTGCGGACCTCGATCTCGCCGGCGACCTCCCTGAGCCCGGCAGAGGCGGTATTGCGGAATTGAGGGTTGTCGACGACCCGGAGCGAGCCCTCGATGCGCCGGATGTTGAAGAGGAACTGGTTCATGCGGAGGTTCGGATTGCCCGAGACGATCACGTCGCCGTGGAGGACATCGGATTGCGGGCTGCCGAGCGGCCAGCCACCGAAGATCACCCCGCCGAGCACGGCGTTCTCGATCAGCTCGATGCCGCCGCCGGGAGTCTGGAACCAGGCGCCGTCCAGCGCGTCGTTGTGGCTGAGCCGCAGCGTGCCACCCACGCTCAGAAACGGCTGCTCGGGCACGAACCCGGTGAAGCGGGTACCGTCCAGCGTGAGATCGCCGTCCACGATGATGTGGAAGCCCATGAACGACACCGGGCCCGACACGGACAGCGAACCCTGGAGGTGCGAACTGTCCAGGTACAGGCCCCCGAGCTGCGGGCTCGACACCGTCACGTCACCGGTGATCACCGTGTTGGCCATGTCCAGCGTGGTCAGCGCCGTGTTGCCGGTGACGACGAGTGTCGCGAGGCGGTGCGTCAAGATGATCAGCGTGCTCAGCGCCGCGTTGTCCCGGATGCTCACGTCGCCGAGCGCCGCTGTGGCGATGGTCAGCTTCTGGATTCCATTGTTCGCGACGTGGACCTGCCCTGCCGCCTGCGGAAACAGGTCGAGCGTGGCGAGCGCCGCGTTGTTGGTCACCTCGAGAGATCCACCGAGCGTGCCCCCGATGGTGGCCGCGGGCAGAGACCTGTTATCGCGAAGCGACAGCCGGCCGCCCACCGAGCTCAAGGTGAGCTTGGTCAGGTCCAAGAGCGCTGGATTGCCGCTGATATCGAGGCTGGTTCCAACCCTGGTCAGGCCCGTCAGATCGACCGCCGTCAGCGACGCATTGTCGGTGATCGAGACGAACCACTCGACGTCGAGTAGCCGCGGCAAGCTGACCCGCTGCAGCGCCGTGTTCTGGGAGATCAGGACACCGAGGCCAACATGCTGGAGCGCCGGGAGCGAGAGCTCGCCGACGCTCGCGTTCACGACGCGCAAGGTGCCCTCGATGACGCGGATACTTGCCAGCGCCGCAACATCCTGTGCGGACGCGATCGTGATGTCACCCGACACGATGTCGCCGCATTGATACTTGGTCTGTTCGATCTCGTCGTTGCCCAGCTGGCCGTCGCCGTTGCGGTCACGGCCGACGAAGAAGACCACGCCGCCGGCGACGCAGTTGGTGCCCGGCGGCTCCGCGACGAACCGGGTCAGCAGTGCCTCACCGCACGCGTAGTCGACGTGCGCGACCTCCGCATCGTCCAGCTGGCCATTGCCGTTGTCATCCGCGCCCGACAGCACCGCGGTACCGCCCTGGGCACAGTGCAGGCCCGGCGGCTCGGCGACCAGCCGAACGACAACGCTGGGCGGCAAATCGCGGCACAGCACCGTGCGCGTCCGGATCTCGCCATCGTCGAGCTGGCCATTGCGATTGTCGTCCAGCCCCGACGTGACGACAGAACCACCGTGTGCGCAATCCGCCGGGCTGGCGGCATCGGTGCGGACCAGAACCGCCGGCGGTTCGGTCTCGGGCGGCGCCGCGTCCGCCGTCATCCCCTCGCCGCACGCGCCGAGCCCCACCATCACGGTCACAAGACACCACATGTCGATCCTGGACATCCCGTCTCTCCTTCACGAGCAACACTCGGTTTGCAGGACAGTGCGTGCACCCGGTGCTCGCGATCGAATGGGTTCTAGCCGGCCCTCGCACCGCCCTGCTTTCCTATACCGCGGTTTCGTCCGCCGCGCGAGATCCACCCCGCGCCGAACGTTGAAAGCACGGTGGCGCTCGCAGTGATCGTCGCCGCGGCTACCCGCCGCGGGCGTCGGGGCGGGGCCGGCGCGGCCGGGCGCCGTTGCGCTGACGGGCGGTCGCCGCCGGGGTGATGACCGGGGCGCGGCTGCCGAGCTGGTGGATCAGCTCGTCGAGCCAGCGCAGGCGGGCCTCGAGCTCGAGGATCGATCCGCGCAGCGAGATCGCGTCGAAGTCGCCGTCGGCGAATGGGATGGCGGCCTGGGCGCGCAGCGCCTCGAGCACCGCGCGCGTGTCGCGCTGCGCCTGGGTCACGAAGCGCTCGCGGGCCGGCCGGGGCATCGCGCCGAGGAAACACGAGCGGGTGCGGATCGGATCAAACGTCGGGCCGGCGAGCTCGGGGCCGAGCGGCGGGCCGATCCAGCGCTGCAGCGCGGCGAGGCCGCGGCGGGTGATCGAGAACCGGGTCTTGCTGCGCGGGCCCCAGTCCAGGGCCTCGGCGTCGACCAGCTTGCGCGCCCGCAGCCGCTCGAGCGCGGGGTAGATCGAGCCGGCGCTCGCGCTCCAGCGCGGCGTCGATGACACCGCGAACTCCATGCGCACCTCGTAGGCGGTGCACGGGCCGCGCTGCCACACCACGCCCAGCGCGCAGCCCTCGACCTCGGTCAGCGGTACGGCGTTCGCCATGTTCCTTCTCCGCCGGGTATCGTATACTAGTACGAAACGTACTAGTCGAGGTTCCCCGATGCGCACCCCCTTCCTGCTCGCCCTGCCAACCCTCCTCGCCTGCGGCGCGGCGCCGCCGCGGCCGGGCGGCTCCGATGCGGCCGCGCTGGTCGCGTGCTGGCGCGACGCGCTCGGCGGCGGCGACCGGCTCGCCGCGATCCGGTCGATCGAGCGCGAGGCGCGCGTCGAGGCCGACGGGCTGACCGGGAAGTTCCACAGCTGGTCGCGCGCGGATGGCGCGTACCGCGAGGAGGAGAGCCTGGGGCCGAGCTCGGACATGACGGTGTACGCCGACGGCCGCGGCTGGTCCCGCGCCGGCCTGGGCGCGCCGCTCGAGATGACGCACCAGGAGCTCGCGCGGCTCAAGACTGCGACCTACCTCGAGAGCTTCGGGCCGGTCGCTCCCGGGCGCATGGCCGGCCACGTTCGCGCCGGCGCGCGGCCGTACAGCTTGATCGTCGCCGCCGACGGCGGCCGCGACGAGACGATCGTGCTCGATCCCGCGACCTGCCTGCCGCGGCAGCAGGAGCATCAGACCGGCGCCACCCACGTGACGATCACGTGGCCGCGGTGGACCACCGTCGACGGCGTCAGGCTGCCGGGCGAGGTGGCGATCAAGACCAGCCGCGGCGACGAGCAGCGCGTCGTGTACACGGCGACCCGCGCCAACGTGGCGCTCGACCCCGCGCTGTTCCGCGCGCCCGGCATCGATCCGCGCGCCCGCGTGCCGCACCTCGCGGCGCCGCTCGAGATGCCCGCCGAGCTGACCCAGAACCACGTGTACGTGCAGGCCCGGGTCAACGGCCAGGGGCCGGTGGCGCTGCTCGTCGATACCGGCGCCGGCAGCCTGGTCATCGACCAGACCCGCGCGGCCCAGCTCGGCCTGCGCGGCGCGGGCAGCGTGTCGCTGCACGGCGCCGGGGATGGCAAGCTGTCGTCGCAGCTCGCCGCGCTGCCCACCGTCGATCTCGGCGGGACCCAGTTCACCTTCGAGGCGGCCGAGACGGCGCCGCTCACCGCGCTGTCGCACCGCGAGGGCCGCGCCATGGAGGGCATCTTCGGCTACGAGCTGCTCGGCCACTACGTCACCGAGTTCGACTACGCCGCGCCTGCGGTGCGGCTGCACGACGCGGCCAGCTTCCGGCCGCCACCGGACGCCACGGCGCTGCCGTTCTACTTCTGGGACACCAAGCCGATCGTCACGCTGTCGATCGAGCTCGCCGACGGCCGCACGTTCTCGGTCGACACGCTGATCGATACCGGCGACCGCGGCGCGTTCTCGCTCAGCTCCACGTTCGTCCGGCTGCACCACCTCGCCGACGGCCCCGGCCCGGTGCTGCGCGCGCCGCTGGGCTTCGGGGTCGGCGGCCAGACCAAGCAGGCGCTCGGCCGCGTCGCCGCGGTGCACCTGGGTCCCCTGGTGTTCCGCGACGTCCTGACCAGCTTCCACGAGGACACCGGCGGCGCGACCGCGGACGACGACCTCCAGGCGCAGCTCGGCAGCGCGCTCATGAAGCAGCTGACCGTCTGGGTCGACTACCCGCGGCGTCAGATGTGGGTGCGCAAGAACGCGCATTTCGGCGAGCCGTTCGACTACGACGCGAGCGGCGCGCTGCTCGAATCCCCCGACGACAGCTTCCGCCGCGCGGTGGTCAAGAGCGTGCTCCCCGGCTCGCCGGCGGCCGACGCCGGGCTCGCGCCCGACGACGAGATCGTCACGGTCGACGGCCTGCCGGTCGCCGGGCTCACCCTCGAGGCGATCCGGACCCGGCTCAAGCGGGCGGGCCAGCGCGTCCGGCTCGAGGTCCGCCACGGCGACACGACGCGCACCGTCGAGCTCGCGCTGCGCGCGCTGATCTGATGGATCCGGCGGCCCCGGCGTAGCCGTCGCCTCGAGCGTCAGAGCCGCGCGGTATGCATGCGCGCGAGGTACGCAACGATGAGCTTTGGACGAAACGTTCATGTCGCGAAGGCGGAAGCCGCGGAGCAGAAGGCGCTGAGCGCGAAGGACGCCACGGCCTACGAGCATGCCTGGCGCGAGGCCGGGCGGCTGTGGGAGCGCGCGGCGGATCGCGAGACCGATCCCAAGCGCAGGCAGCAGTACACGGCGAACGCCGAGCGCGCGCGCGCGACCGCGGATCAGCCGCAGGTCGGCGAAGAGGGCGGCGATGCCGGCGAGGCCGGCGACCCTGCCGACGCGGCGGTCGGTGCCCCGGTGAACTGATCCGGCGAGGCGATCGGACGGCGCGGCGGCTCCCCCGCCGGACGAGTCATCTCGGATCGCACACCGGCGTCGCGCTCTCGAGCCGGGTGTCCTTGAGCCGGTACGGCGCGTGGCATCGCACGAACGCCGCCACGACCTCCGGAGATCGGGTCTCCCGCTCGATGCGCGAGACGATCGCCCGAGGCGCTTCGCCGGTGCTGAGCAGGTGGGTCCCGTCCGGTGAGAACGCCACGCTCAGCGCGCGCAACGGGTGGTGAAGCTCCGCGAGCAGGGCGGAGGTCGTGGCGTCCCAGAGGCCAACGATGCCGTCGCGGGTCGCGGCTGCAACCAGGCTGCCGTCGGCCGAGAGCGCCGCACCCTCGACCGCGCTCGCGTGCTCGAACCCGCGCAGCGGCTGGAGCGTGGCCGCGTCCCACACCCGCGCGATCCGATCCGAGGTCCCGGTGACGATCCGCGTGCCGGTGACGTCGAACGCGACGCTGCCGGGCGAGCCGCTGGTCGTCGCCTGGCCGATCTCGCGGCCGGACGCGAGGTCCCAGATCCGGAACGTGTGGTCGTTGCTCCCCGAGATCACGCGGCGGTCGTCGGGGCTGAACGCCGTCGCGCCGATCAGGCCCTGATGTCCGGCCAGCCTCGCGAGCCGCTCGCCGCGCAGGTTCCAGAGCTCGACCAGGTCATCGCAGCCGGTGACGACCCGCTCGCTGGCGTGATCGAAGGTCACCTGCCAGAAGTGGCCGGCGCAGGTCAGGCGCGCCATCTGCGCCCCGCTGGCGCGGTTGCGGATCTCGATGTGGGCGGTGTCGCCGTCGAGGATCGCCAGCTTGGCCGCGTCGGGGCTGATCGTGACCAGCATCGCCCCGGGCGCGTCGACGTGATCGAGCTGGCGCCCGGTGGCGACCGACCACACGCCGAGCGCATGCGCGCCGAACGTGGCGAACCGCTGGCCATCGGCGAGGAACTCCGCGGAGCGGATCGTGTCCCCGGTCTCGACGCCGAGCTCGATGTCCGGATCGGCCGTGCCGAACGCGTACACCGCCCCGTCGGCGGTCGGGATCAGCACCCGCTTGCCGGCGTCGTCGATCCGCAGCGCGATCACGATCGGCAGGTCGCGCGGGCCGCGCAGGCTCAGGATCGGGCGGTGGTCGGCGGCGTCCCAGATCCGCACCGTCAGGTCGTATCCGGCGGTCGCCAGTCGCGCGCCATCGGCGCTGAACTCGATGCTGGAGACCCCGCCGCGGTGGCCGACGAGCTCGCCGAGCGCCGCGCCGGTGCTCGCGTCGTGGAGCCCGATGACGCCGTTGTCGCCGGCGACGGCGATCCGGCCGGTGTCCGGGCTGAAGCTCGCGGCGGTGACCGCGCTGCGGCTCTCGAGCTCGCCGCGCCGCGCGCCGCTCGGGTCCCACAGCTCGACCACCATGCCCGACACCGTCGCGATCCCGCCGTTCGCGCCGACCGAGATCTTGTCGACCCGACCGCGCGCCGCGAGCCGGACGACGCTGCCGCCGTCGACGACGCGCACGATCTTGTCGGCGCAGAGCGCGACGACGACGTCGCCGCTCCACGCGACGTGCAACATCGCGACGCCGATCGACGCCGTCCACAGCCGTTCGCCGGTCGCGACCCGCCACGCCGACAGCTCGCCGCCGACGGTGACGGCGAGCCGCGCCCCGCCGGTGTCGATCCCGAGCCGCTCCGCCCCGGGCGGGCCGATCGAGCGGGTGTGCACGCCGTCCCACAGCGTGACCCCGCCGGGGAGCGGGACCGCCACGAACCCGCCGTCCCGGCTGATCCGGCTGTAGTACATGGTCTCGAGCCCCGGTCGCGGTGGTGGCGGCGGCGGCCTGGGCATGGCGGCGTCGACCCGGCCGGTCGACGCGTCCCAGATCACGGCCTCGCCGTCATCGCTGACCGACAGGATGTGGCGCCCGTCGGGGCGGAACGCGGCGGCGCGGGCGCGCGCGGCGTGGACGTGGACGCCGAGCTGGAGCCCGGCGAAGCGCTCCGCGCGCGCGAGCAGGACCTGCACCGCCGTCGAGCGATCGCCCTCGGTGTAGGCCTCGCTCAGGTACGGCAGCGCCCGCAGGTACTCGCCGTCGAGCAGCAGCCGGCGGCCCTGTTCCAGGTACGACTGCACCAGGCGCTCCCGGGCCGCGGCGGCGTTGTGGCTCGACGACCGGTAGAGCACGGCGAGCGCGGCGACGCCGGCGACCAGGAGCACGGCGGCGGCCAGCGCCGACAGCGCGAGCCTGCGGTGCCGCCGGGTCCAGTGGCCGAGCATCGCGAGCAGCGAGTAGCTGCGCGCGGTGATCCGCGCCCCCGACTTGAAGGCCTTGAGATCGGCGGCGAGCGCGCCGGCGTCGCGGTAGCGCTGCGCGGGGTCGGGCGCGAGCGCCTTGTCGATGATGGTGACGAGGTCCTGGTCGATGCCCGCGGCGTCGAGGATCCGGCGGCGGAGCTGCGAGTCGGCCTCCGGCTGCTTCTGCAGCGCGCACAGCTCCCACAGCATGGCGCCGATCGCGAACACGTCGGCGCGCTGATCGACCTGCTCGCCGCGGCGCTGCTCGGGAGCCATGTAGGCCGGGGTCCCCAGGACGCTGCCGGCCGAGGTGAGCTCGGCGTCGCGCTGCGCCCCCACCCCGCCGCCGGCACCGGCATCGTCGGGCGTGGTCAGGTCCTTGGCCAGGCCCCAGTCGATGACGATGGTCTCGCCGAAGTCGCCGATGATGACGTTGGCGGGCTTGAGATCGCGGTGGATGATGTTGCGGCCGTGGGCGTAGGCGATCGCGTCGGCCACGGCGATGACGTGGTGGAGCAGCGCGATCCGGTCCTCGACCGTGGTTCGCTCGGCGATCAGCTCGCGCAGCGAGCGGCCGGCGACCAGCTTCATCGCGTAGAACGGCGTACCGTCGGGCCAGCGCCCGGCCTCGTACACCGGGACGATGCCGGGATGCTCGAGCCGCGCCGTGATCAACGACTCGCGGACGAAGCGCAGCTCGCTGACGTGGTCGCGCGAGATCAGCTCCTTGATCGCGACGTCGCGGCCGAGATCGCGGTCGTGCGCGCGCGACACCCGGCCGAGGCCACCGCGGCCGTGCTCGCCGATGACGTCGTAGCGCGCCGGGTCGCGGAGCTGGGTCGCCGCGGAACGCCGGGCGGCCGACGCCGCACCGGGCGCGACGATCGACGACGGAGACGCCGACCGCGTGGCAAGCGGATCGTCGTACGTGCCGGCGCGCGCGCCGTCCGACATCGTCAGCGTTTCCGCGTCGTCAGGCATCGCGGGTCACCCGAGGTGTTCGATAGCACGCGAGTCACCGCGATTCCAGGCTCGTCAGGGGCACCCGGAGGGTGCCGGAGGACGAGCTCGAGCAGGCCTTCGTAGAGGGATCGGGATGGAACGTGATCGTATTCGCGGAACAACTCACGCTGTGACAAGGCCGTGGTCTCCATCCTTCAGGTAGATCTCGATCCGTTCCTTGCCCTTGCCGATGTTCTTGCGCTTGAGCTCGAGCTCGCCGACCTCGCCCGTGCGCCTGAGGTGGGTACCGCCGCACGGGACGCGCGAGAACCCGGCGATCTCCCAGTAGCGCTGGCCACTGGCCTCGTCGGAAAATGCGCTGATGATCGGCTGATCGGCCCGGACGATGCGAAGCGCCTCGCTCGCCAGCTCGGGGAGGATGTCGGCGATGTTGCGGTCGTGCTGGAAGTCGATCCGCGCCTTGTCCTGCGCGATGTGCGCGCCGATCTTCTCGATCGACGTGATCCGGCGACCGACCAGCTCGAGCACGAGCTCGGCCGCGAAGTGCAGCCGCATCAGCCGGTAGCGCCTCGCCCAGTCGATCGTGATCGTCACCGGATCGCCCGGCGACAGGCCGTGACCTTCCGCCAGCGTGTAGAGAATGTCAGGGTCGGCCTTGCGCGCCTCGAGCACGACATGGCCCCCGATCGACCCGCGGTCGCTCTCCTGGCCACCCGAGAACGCGTAGAAGATGGTGTCCTCGACCGTGATGTGATTGCCGTCCACATCACGGACGCGGGTCTCGATCTCGGTGCGATATGGCTCCAGCCAGAATACGTTGCGGGTCATCACAGCTCCGCGAGCAGCAACTACGCCAGCCGGTGAAGCGCCGACCACGCATGTTCTCGGTGCGGACCCGGTTGCTCGAAGCGAGGTTCCTGCCGGCGACCACCACGGTACCATGCGTCAACGCGGCGTCATCGGTTCGCCCGGCTTGCCCCGTGGCTGGCCCGCGTCCGGCGGCGGTGGGAGCGGCTTCGGCGTGCAGTTCCTGAGCGACACGCTGAACTCGAACGTGCCCTCCTGGGCCTCGATCAGCGCGCCGTCCTCGGGCGGCACCAGGTGGATGACGTGGGACTCGCGCGGGCGCAGATCGGTGTGCCGCCACTCGCTCGCACCGCGCTGCCACTCGACGACGGTCACGGCCCCGGACTCGGCGGTGACCTCGCAGCCCTCCGCCCAGGGGCCCATGTACGGATAGAGCGGCGTGCCGTCGGTCGCGAACACGAAGCGCAGCACGTTGCCCGAGCGGCCGTTGCTCTGGTGCGCGGCCCACGCCGGCCAGGGGATCGCCGCGCCGGGCCAGGGATCACTGAAGCAACCCGGCGTGTTCTTGCAGCGCCACAGCGCCCGCCGGGCGTGAATCACGGCGCCGGGCGGTGGCTCGGGCCCCCGCGCCGGTGCGGGCGCCGGTGTCGGTGTCGGTGCGGGTGCCGGTGCCGGTGCCGGCGCCGCGGGGTGCTCCGGCAGCGTCAGGCGATAGCCGAAGCCCGCGTCGGATTGCACGCTCAGCACGTCATCGGCCGCCAGGCCCGAGATCTGGTACCGCTGGCCCGCCGAGACCGTGGCGAGGAGCCGGTGCGACAGCTCGGAGGACTTGCCCGCGTGCACGCTGGCCTTGCCCGATGCGATCGCGAGCGTCGCGCCGTTCACGCTCGACGCCGGCGCGTAGACCGGCGGCGACGTCGTGTAGCCCAGGCGCGCTGCCACCGGCTGCACCGACGCCGGCCAGGCCACGACGTGGTTGGTCAGCGAGGCGCCCCACGGACACGGGCTCGATGTGCACGTCCAGGTCGCCGGCTTCGAGTCGATCGGCGCGTCGCTGCGAGGGCCACCGGGCGCGTCGCCCACCCGCGCTGCTGCTCGCCGCTCGCAGCCCGCCTGCGCCACGAGCGCCGCGACGCCGCACACCTGCAGGAGCGCCCGGAGCTG
>DASWRS010000034.1:0-13750 GCA_036403075.1 Kofleriaceae bacterium | reverse complement strand
TCCACGCCGACCCTCATCCGGGAAACTTCTTCGTCCAGCGCGGCCCCGAGGGCCAGGTGCGCATCGTCGTGCTCGACCTCGGCTCTGCCACCGAGCTCACGCACAACCTCGCCGACGGCATGTTCGACATCCTGTCGGGCCTGATGACGCGCAAGGACGACCTCGTGGTCCGCGGGATCGACACCATGGGGTTCATGGCCGAGGGCGGCGACCGCGCGCTGCTCGATCGCACGGTGCGGCGCTACTTCGAGAAGCTGCTCAGCATCCACATCACCGATTTCGGCAAGATCGATCCGGCGGTCGCGCAGCAGCTCGCGGATCCCCACATGAAGCGCGAGGACCTGCGCGAGCTGATGAAGTCGGTCGCGTACCCCGAGGGCTGGTTCTACGTCGAGCGCGCCGCGGTGATCATGTTCGGGCTGTCGTCGACGCTCGCGCCGCGGCTCAACGGGATCCACGTCGGCTTCCCCTACGTCACCCAGTTCATCATGGAGCGCAACAGCCGGCGGCTCGCCGAGCAGGCCGCGCTCAAGGCCGCCGGGCCCGCCGCCGTCCCCGCCAAGCAGTCCGCGACCGATCCCGCGCTCAAGGTCGTCGACGAGTCCGAGGCGCTGCTCAACTGACCACCCACGGCCGGCGATCGGCTGCCACTGTCGCGATCCGGCGCGATCCGGCGCGATCCGGCGCGATCCACCGCGATCCGGTGCGTGCCGCTCGCCCGGTCCGCGTGCTAGCGTCGCGACGTGTTCGATATCGTGGTCGCCGCCGATCTCGACTGGGGGATCGGAAAAGCCAACGGGCTGCCGTGGCCGAAGCTGCGCGGCGACCTCCAGCACTTCAAGCGCATCACCTCGACCGCGAGCGAAGGCCAGCGCAACGCGATCGTGATGGGCCGCAAGACCTGGGAGAGCAAGGAGGTCGCGGGCAAGCCGCTGCCCAACCGGCTCAACGTCGTGGTGTCGCGCGCCGCGCTGACCGTCCCCGCCGGGGTGATCGCGGCGCGCTCGATCGACGACGCGCTCGCGGTCGACGGGGTCGAGACCATCTTCGTCGTCGGCGGCGCGGTGCTGGTCCGCGACGTGATCGAGCGCGCCGACGTGCGGTTCGTCTACCTCACCCGGATCGAGCAGCGCTTCGACTGCGACGTCCGGATGGCCGATCTCGACGCGCGCGGCTTCGTCCGCGACGCCTGGGAAGGCGAGCGCGAGGCCGAGGAGTTCGAGGTCCGCTACCGGATCGAGCGGCTGCGTCCCCCGGCCCGGTGAGTCACACCGCGACCGGGAACTTGATGAACGGGTGGTGCTGGTAGCCCTCGAGCGCGATGTCCTCGTAGCGCTGGTCGAGCACCGGCTTGTCGGCGAGCACCAGCCGCGGCAGCGGGAACGGCGCGCGCTCGAGCTGCAGCTTCACGCCTTCAACGTGGTTCAGGTAGATGTGGGCATCGCCGAGCGTGTGGATGAAGTAGCGCGGCTCGAGCCGGCATTCCCGGGCGATCATCGCGGTCAGGAGCGCGTAGCTCGCGATGTTGAACGGCACGCCGAGCGCGAGGTCCGCCGAGCGCTGGTAGAGCTGGCAGTCGAGCTGGCCGGCGTGGACGTGGAACTGGAACAGCGCGTGGCAGGGCGGCAGCCGCATGTCGGGCAGGTCGGCCACGTTCCAGGCGCTGACGAGGATCCGGCGCGACGACGGATCGCGCTTGATCGTGGCGATCGCGGCGCTGATCTGGTCGATGCCGGGCGTGCCTTCGCTGCCATCGCTGCCCGGGCGGCCGCCCCAGCTGCGCCACTGGTGGCCGTAGATCGGCCCGAGCTCGCCGCCGGGATCGGCCCAGGCGTCCCAGATCGGCGTGTGCTGGGTCAGATCGTCGTGGATGTTGGTCGAGCCGCGCAGGAACCAGAGCAGCTCGCGGACCACCGCCGGGAACAGCACCTTCTTGGTGGTGACCAGCGGGAAGCCGTCGCGCAGGTCGTACCGGGTCTGGGCACCGAACACGGCGATCGTCCCGGTCCCGGTGCGGTCCGTGCGGCGCTCGCCGTGCTCGAGCACGTGGCGCAGGAGATCGAGGTACGGCCGCATGGCCTGCATATAGCACCTGCGTATGATGCCCACGTGGATCCGCCCCCGCCCCCGACGGCCCCGCAGACGCAGCCCCCGGCGCAGGCGCCGGAGCACACGACGATCGCCGCCCTGCTCGAGCGCTACGACGGCGTGCTGCTCGATGCCTACGGCGTGCTGGTCGACGCCGGCGGCCTCCTGCCCGGTACGGCCGCGCTGTTCGCCGAGCTCGCCCGGCGCGCCACGCCGTTCGCGATCGTCACCAACGACGCGTCGCGCCTGCCCCGGACCTATGCCGCGCGGTTCGCCGCCCACGGCATCGCGCTCGCCCCCGAGCAGGTCGTGACCGCGGGCAGCCTGCTCCCGGGGTACTTCCGCGACCGCGGCCTGGCCGGCGCCCGGACCTGCGTCCTGGGCACCGACGACTCGGTCGCGTACGTCCGCGACGGCGGCGGCGTGCCGGTCGCGCTCGCGCCCGGCATGGCGATCGACGTGCTCGCGGTGTGCGACGACTCGGGCACGCCGTTCGTCGAGGGCGTCGAGCTCGCGTTCTCGGCGGTCGCGCGCGCCATCGACGCCGGACGGCGCCCGGCGCTGGTCCTGCCCAACCCCGACCTGATCTATCCCAAGGGTGGCGCCGAATACGGCTTCACCGCCGGATCGATGGCGCTGCTGATCGAGGCCGGGCTCGCCCGGCGGTTCCCCGGCCGGGACCTGCGCTTCGACCACCTGGGAAAACCGGCGCCGCACCTGTTTGCCGAGGCCCGGCGGCGGCTCGGCGGCGGCCGCATGGTCATGATCGGCGACCAGCTCGAGACCGACATCGCCGGCGCCCGGGCGGCGGGGATCGACGCCGCGCTGCTCGCCGGGGTTTCGCGCTGGGATCCGACCGCGGCCATTGCGCCGGACTACCTGCTGGCTACCATCGTGCCGTGATCCAGCGGTTCTGCTTCGTGAAGCTGCGCGACGACGAGGTCGCGACCCGCGGCGATCTCGCCCAGCTGCTCTCGGCCCAGCTGCGCGAGGCCGGCGCCGACGCCGTGGTCGGCGTGCCTGCCGATGACAGCGCGGCGCGCTGGGATCTGTCGATCGTGATCGCCGCGGCCTCGCTCGAGGCCTGGAACGCGCTCGCCCAGATCCCGGCGATGCGGGCGGTGTTCGACGAGCTCGCGCCGCGCGCCGCGGTGGTCAAGGCGTGGACGTTCGAGTCGGCGGATCCGTAGCGTCCCGTAGCGCCCGGGATCACGCGTCGCCCGGCGCCGGCGCGGCAGCCGGCGGGCGCAGGCGCGCGATCCAGCTCGCCAGGTCGGCCGGCACCGCGCGCTCGAACCGGACGCGCTCGCCGGTCGCGGGGTGCGTGAAGCCGAGCACCGCGGCGTGCAGCGCGAGCCGCGGCGCGCGCGGGATGAACGTCCGGGACAGCTCGCCGCCGTGCTGCGAATCGCCCGCGACCGGGTGCCCCAGGCCTGCGAGGTGGATGCGGATCTGGTGGGTGCGCCCGGTCTCGAGCCGGGCCGAGACCAGCGTCGCGCCCACCAGCGGCTCGATCACGCCCAGGTGAGTGACCGCGCGCTTGCCGTGGATCGGCTGATCGACGGTCTGCGCCGCGACCTCGCCGAGGGCGACCGCGCGGTACTCGCGATCCACGTCGTGGCGCACGAAGGCGTCGCCGAGCCGCTTGTTGGCGTCGCGCGTGCGCGCGAACACGAGCAGCCCGCTGGTCGGCAGGTCGAGCCGGTGGACGAGGTAGACCTCGCCGTAGCGCCGGATCAGCTGATCGAGCAGGTCGCCGCGATCGCTCTCGGGGGTCGGCGCCGTGACCAGGCCCGCCGGCTTGTCGGCGACGATCACGTGATCGTCGGCGAACACGATCTCGGGCACGGGCGGAGGTTCCGTGCGCTCGATCGCGCCGCCGACGTTGACCTCGATCACCTGGCCGGCCCGGACCGGGCGCCCCGCGATCTTGACCCGCGTGCGGTCGACGAACACGCCGCCGAGGTCGATCACCGCGCGCGCCTTGCGCCGCGACAGCCCGGAGACGTGCCTGGGCACGACCTGATCGAGCCGCAGGCCGGTCTCGTCGGCCGCGACCTCGAACCGGGTGATCATGTGCGGTTACCGGGCGGGGAGCTGACCGCGTGCCCGGCTACCAATCGTCGCCGTCGTCGCCCATGTTGCGACGCTTCTTCTTGCGGTCGTCTTCGCCGCCGCGCTCCCGCTCCTTCTCCTTTTCCTTCCGGCGCCGATCGCTGGACGGTCCCCCCGGGCTGGCGGGCGGGCCGAAGTTGCTGGCCGGAGGACCGCCGGCGGGCCTGCCGCCGTAGCCGCCGCCACCGGGCGGCCGGCCGCCGCCGTAGCCACCGCCGGCTGGGCCGCCGCCGTAGCCACCGCCGGCAGGGCCGCCGCCGTAGCCACCGCCGGCTGGGCCGCCGCCGTAGCCACCACCGGCAGGGCCGCCGGGACCACCGGGACCCCCGGGGCCAGCGGGCGGACGGCCATAGCCACCCCCGGTGGGCGGGCCACCTGGACCACCGCCGTAGCCGCCACCGCCGCCAGGCCGCGGGCCGCCGAACGAGCGTGGCGGGCCGCCGGGACCGCGCGCCTCGCGCTCCCGAGCTTCGTTGATGCGAAGCATCCGGCCGTCGAGCTCCTGACCGTCGAGCTCTTGCAGCGCTTGCTGCGCGAACTCGGAGGTCGACATCTCCACGAACGCGAATCCACGGGATCGCCCGGTCTCACGGTCCATGATGATGGAGACGCTCGTTACCTCACGACCGTTGGCGCTGAACGCTACTCTCAGTGACTCCTCGGTCGTGTTGTAATTCAGATTGCCCACGTAGAGCTTCGTACCCACGGACGGTTCTCCTGGAGATGCAGCCGATTCGCTCCGAGCCTATCACGGCAGCTGGCGTACAGATCACATCCCCCGGTTAGGAACTGTCTCGGATGTGACGTTTGGGGCTAGATTCCGTGGCCTAGGGGGATACCTTGACGAAACTTGCCTCTCTTGGGCTGACCGGCCGCGGGCTCACGGGCGGCGGGCTGGCGGGGTTGGCCATCGCTGCCGTGCTCGCCGGCAAGGGACAGGCGGCCGACCGGGCAGTGTCGCCGGCGCTCGCCACCAACCCGATGGCCGACATCACCGACGTCTACGCCTGGATGGAGGGCTCCAACCTCGAGCTGATCATGGACGTATCACCGCAGGACAGCGGCACGCTGGGCTTTGGTCCGGGCGTCGTGTACGTGTTCCATCTGACGAGCAGGCCCGGGCTCGACGTCAACTCGTCCGCCGGCCCCGAGACCCGGGTGATCTGCCGGTTCGCGTCGAACACCAGCGTGCAGTGCTGGGTGACCTCCGCCGCCGGGACCAAGGACTACGTCGCGGGCGACCCCAGCAACCTCGCCGGCGTGATCTCCCCGAGCGGCAAGGTCAAGGTATTCGCCGGGCGACGCTCGGATCCGGCGTTCTTCAACCTCTCGGGCTTCAACGCCGCGATGACCACGTTCGCAGGCTATGCCGGCAGCGCGCCGGATCTCGCCGGCTGCCCCACCGGCGTCGATGGCGGCAAGGCCACCGGGCTGCGTACGACGCTCGCGATGGGCTCGGACAACTTCGCAACCAGCAACGTCATGGCGCTCGTCGTGCAAGTCGACAAGTCGCTGGTCAACACGAGCCCCAACACGGTGGTCGCGGTGTGGGGATCCACGCACGCAGGACAGTGAGCCGGCCATGCAGACCACCCGGTTGACCTTGCTCGTCGTCGCAGCCGCCGCCGCCCCCGGCTGCGGCGGAAACTCGGCCAGCTCCGATGCATCCACGCATCACGACGGCGGGCCGCTCGACGGCGCCGGAATCCCCGACCCGCCCGCGCTCGGCGCCCAGCTCGATCGAGCCGGCCGCGCCGGGATCAGCACGCTGCTGGTCGGTACGTTCGCGGCCGATCCGGCCCGGACCGCGCTCCAGGCCGCCTACCACCTGGCCTCGGATCCGGCGGCGTGGAGGACCGCGATGCTGCAGACCAACCTCAGCATCGAGCGCGAGCTCGCGAACAACCTCGCCGTGTTCGACGCGCTCGACCCGGGGCTCGCGGTGATGGCGCCGGGATGCGGCAACGCGATCCGCTACGCGGGGCCAGCCGGCGCGACGTCGTACAAGGTCGCCGCCGACCTGTTCGCCGACGACCAGCTCTACGTCGATACGGCGAAGACGACCTGCACGCAGTACCTCGCGCTCGAGATCGAGTTCGCCAGCCTGGGCGGAACTCCCCACAGCACCTGCGGCGGCCGCATGCCGACTCACGACGTGGTCGACACGATGTATTCGCTGCTCGCGGCGGGGATCGATGGCCTCGACCGGCTCAACGATCTCACCCCCCGGATCGATGACAAGGTGGCAGCCCATGCCGACGTGAAGAGCGCGTTCCCGTTCCTGGGCCTGCCGCACTGAACGATCCAGAGGGGCTTCCCCGGAACCCGTCTGAGGATGGACCGGCACAAGCGGTCGATCACCCTCCGTGTCGCGTCGCGCGCAGGCTCCCTGTGACCTTGATTCGCCGCGCCGCCGGCACCGGGCGGTCCTCGCCGCCGCGACGCGCCGTGATCAGGGTCTTGCCGTATCCTGTGCGCGGTCGATGGCAGCGCTGCCGTATCCGCATCGCGCGACGTTCCTCGCGAGCACGCTGACCGTGCCGTCCGGGCAGGACGCGCTGGCGCCCTACGTCGCGCGGCTGATCTCGGTGATCGTCTTCGATCACCTGGTGCGCCATCCCGTGGTCACGCTCGGCGATCACGACGACGAGCGCCTGACCGACGACACCGGCCGGCTGCTCGACGCCGCGCACCCCCAGCTCGAAGAGTCGATCGACTGGTTCTTCCGGGTGTCGCGCCGCCACGAGGTCCTGTGGTTCGAGCTCGGCCTCGATCCCGCGCGGCCGCAGCCGGCGGTGCTGCGCTCGCGCCGGCCGTTCAGTCTGGGCCCGGGCGTGGGCCTGATCGACGAGTGGCACGCGAGCCGCGAGCTCGCGGCGTCGCAGCAGATCGGCCAGTGCCTCGCGCAGTGGCTCGCGGCGCGGCGGTTGCCGCCGGTCGGCCCGGTGCCCGCGTTCACGGTCGACGAGCTGCTCGAGAGCGCCGAGCGCCTGGCGATCACCGAGGAGCTGCTCGTGCAGGGCCGCGATCTCGGGATCGTGCCGCGCTCGCTGACCCAGGCCCCGCCGCGGCTGCCGGTGCCGTTCCTGCGCGTCCTGGCCGAGCTGTCGCGCGACGACGCGCGCACGCTCGATCCGGCGATCCTCAAGGTCGATCCTACGCACCCGGTGGCGCGGCGCAACCGCTACGTCGCCGGCCTGGCGACCGGCGAGACCCACCGCCGCGCGATCCTGCCGCTGATCGACGAGGCGCCGATGTACGCCCGGCCGCACCTCTCGGTCTGGGGCGAGCCGTTCGCGGCAGAGCGCCCGCTCGAGAACATGGGCGTGCGCCACCAGGGCATCGCGGCGAGCCTGATGCCGGCCAACCCGTATGCCTGCCACAACTACTCGCTCCAGCTCGCCGCGGTCGAGCGCCGCGAGGAAAGCTACCGCTGGGCGGATCGCGCGACGGTGGCGGCGCCGCAGTTCGGGGCGGCGCACCTCGACTGCGTGCGCCGGCTGCGCCAGGTCGGCCGGCCCGGCCAGGCCTTCGCCGAGGCGCAGTATCGCTGCCGCGAGATCCTCGACCGCGCCGCCGCCGGCAAGCTCTCGGGCAACGACTGGCAGGCGCCGCACCACGCCGCGCTGTTGATCGCGTTCGTCCACCTCGACGTCGGCCGGATCGCCGAGGCGATCGAGCTCGCCGACCAGGTCATGGCGCAGCTGCCCGACGATCCGGCGACCCGCGAGGCGTTCGCCTGGGCCGCCCGGCGGATCGCGCACTGGAAGGCCGACCCGGGGCTGTTCGCGCGCGCCTACGCCTGGGAGGGTCACCACCGCGGCGACGTCGGCCGGGTGCTGACCGGCCTGACCCGCGGCCGGCCGGCCGACGACGATGACGCGATGATGCTGATCGAGGCGCTGTGCACGATCGGCCGCGCCGATCAGGCGGTGACCGCGTACTGGCAGTGCGCCGGGCTCGACGGCACCGGGATCCTCGGCGACGGCAAGGCGCGGCTGGCCGGCGCCCGCGCGCTGATCCTGACCGGCGACCTCGACGAGGCGCTCGACCAGATCCAGATCGTCCAGCTGCGGCGCAGCCAGAGCCGGCTCGAGGCCGAGATCAACCGGCTGCTGCGGCTCGCCGCGACCCGGCCGGCGAGCGAATGGGCGCCGGTGATCGAGCGCCGGCTCGCGCGGGGCGCGACGACGCTCGCCCGGATGGCCGCGCGCGACCTGTGCGACTTCGTGCCCGGGCTCGACACCGCCGCGACCCGGCGCGCGCTCGGCGACCGCCGCCGGCTCGCGATCGATCCGGTGTGGCTCGCCGAGCTGATCGCCGCGGTGCCGGCGGCGCAGTCGTCGTCGGCGGCGATCATCGCCCGGCTCGCGCCGCCGCAGCACGCCACGCTCGCCGCCGCGGACGCGCTCGCCGCCGAGTGGTGGTCCGCGCTGGTCCCCGCCGCGCGCGATCGCGACGCCCACGCCGCGGGAACCGTGCTCGCGCTCGGGCTTGCGCTCGCGAACTACCTGGTCGCCGTGTCCGGGCCGCCGTCACCGATCGCCGGCGCCTACCGCCACATTGCGACCGAGGCGCTGCACCTGGTGCGGCGCGCGCGCTACCAGATCGACCCCGGGGCGATCTCGGCGCTCCTGCGGATGATCGACTGGTTCGGCGACACGCCGGACTGGCTGCTCGATCCGTGGCTGCTGCGGGTCGAGCGCGCGCTCGATCTCGAGGCCGAGCACGGCGCGTACCTCGACGGCATGATCGCCGAGATGCCGGCGGTGCAGCGGCTGCTGCGCGGCGACGAGCGGATCGGCTGGGAGCTGCGGCTCGCCCACGACCTCGCCGGCGATCCGTCGCAGTACGAGCCGGCCGCGACGCTGTTCGCCCGGGCCGCGCGGGCGATCGAGGGTGGCGGCGCGCTGCGCGCGTGGTCCGTGGCCGCCGCGAGCGCCTCCGCCACGGAGGCCGTGGCCGCCGCGGCGCGGCTCGACGTCCACTGGACCGCGGCGCTGGCTAACCCGACCGGCGTCCCCGAGCCGTGGCTGGCGCTCGCGCGCGCCCTGCTGGCCACCGGCGCGACCGACGACGGCTTCGCGGCGGCGTGCCGCGGCATGGCGGCGACCGCGGCCCGCGCCCGGACGCAGGCGCTGGCCGGGCTGGCGCCGGCGTGGGCGGCGGCCGGGCTCGCGACGCCGATCGACAACGCCCGGGCGTTCGAGCTCGGCATCGCGGAGGCGGCCGACGATCGGCTCGAGGCCGCGGCGGGACACCTGCGGTGGGCGGCGGCGGTCGACCCGAGCAACGCCCGGCGCGCGCACAGCCTGGCGATCGTGCTCGGCCGGCTCGGCCGCGCTCACGAGGCGATCCGCGTGCTGGCGCCGCACGAGCGCAGCGACGCACCGCGCCTGGTCGGCCGCGTGCTGGTCGACGCGGGCCGCGATGCCGAGGCGGTGCCGATCCTCGCCTACGCGGCGCGGTGGTTCCGCACCGCCGAGGACTGGGCGATGTTCGCCGCCGCCGCACATCGCGCCGGCGACGACGCGATCGCCGCCGCCGCGGGCCGCCGCGCGGTCGAGCTCGGCACCCGGGACCCGGCGGTGCGCGCCGCGCTCGCGACCAGCCTGTATCGCATCGGCGAGTTCGTCGAGTGCGAGCAGCTCGCGCAGCAGCTGATCGGCGAGGCCGATCGCGGTGCCCGGCTCGCCGGACTGCACGCCATGGCACGCTCGCTCGCCGGCCAGGGCCGCCATGTCGATGCCCTGCGCTACGCCAAGGCGGCCGGCGAGCTCGTGCCGGACGGCGACGGCCCCGGTGACATCGGCCGCGAGCTCGCCGCCGACCTCGCCGACACGATGGACCGGATCGTCGCCCAGGACGCACCGCCGGTCCGCGACAGCGTGGAGCTGTCGCTCGAGCGCCTGGCGTGCGACGACCTCGAGGCCGGCAAGTTCGAGTCGCTGGTCGCCGCGGTGTCGTCGCCGTCGTGGGCCATCGCACGGGTCGCGCTCGCCGCGTGCGAGGTCCGCCGCGAGGACGAAAGCGGCATCCCGGTGTCGCCGCGCGCGCTCGATGCCGCCGTCGCGATCCTCGAGCGCAGCGCGGGCGCGACCCAGCCCGAGGCGGTGCTCGCCCGGATTCGGGCGCTCCGGATCCGGGACAATGCGTTGATCCAGATCGATCCGCCGCCGCCGCTCGGCGCGCGCGATACGCCCGAGGACTTCGAGCGCGGGTACGCCGAGCGCGACCGCCGCCCGGGGCGCGCAGGTACGGCGCCCGGCGCGGTGCGGTGATCGTCAGTTCGCGAGGCTGCCGGAGGCACAGAGCAGCGAGTCCGGGCCCGCGCCGGCGACCGACTCGAGGTAGCGCCACAGCGCCCAGACCTCGCGCGCCCGCATGCCCTCGAACTGGACGCCGACGCCGTCGTCGGTGCTCCACTGCACGACGGCGTCGAGCGACAACCGCTCGCCGATCGACGGCAGGCCGAAGGTGATGTTGACCAGCGTGCCCATCGGCAGGCGGCCGACCTCGAGGAACGTGCCGCCGAGGGAGATGTTGCGCAGCTGGCAGACGCGCTGCCGGACCCTGTCTCCGAGCACGCGGACGAGCGCGGAGATCTCGACAGCGTAGAGGTGCGAGGCTGGATCGTGTTCGGTCAAGGCTATCTCCGTGGCAGCGCGAACGCCGCTCGACACGCCACCAGGCGCGACGCGAGCTACGGCCGCTGTTCGTGGATGATGCCGGCCAGTGCATCGCACGTGCCCGGCGTCGCCAGCGGGCTTCGGCGGGGTCCTTGCCGCCTTCGTCCGGAGCAACGATGGCGAATGTGAGACCGCGACGTCATTTACGGGATGTTCGCAGACGCGGAGGGAACCTCCTGCGTTGTCCAGGTGGACCGGCGTCGGACCAGGGCGGGGCTACAGCCCCGAGCCCAGAGGGAGCGCCAGCGCACAGATCTCCTTGCGGTTGGACGGCAGATGCCGCATCCGGACGTCCGGCAAGCCCATCTGCCGGATGCGTTCCGCGAGTGCCGGCAGCTCCGGTACGAACGTCCAGTCGTTGAGCTTGAGCGTGAACACCGCCCCACGCAGCGCCGCCCGGAGCCGCGGCATCAGCCGGCCCACCTCGTGCAGCGCCACCTGGGGCGCGAGGTTGACGTCGACCAGCAGCCAGTCGACCCGCGGCGGCAGCTCCTCCCAGCGCACCGCGCCGGCCTTCCTGGCGAGGTGATGCACGCCCGGCAGCGCGGCGACCTGCGGCGCGAGCGCGCCGGTGTCGACCGCCCAGACCTCGAGCCCGCGGCGGGCCAGCGCGAGCGCGGCGCCTCCGGGCGCGGCCCCGATCTCGAGCGCGACCTGGCCGCGCCGGACCGGCAGGTTCGCCCACGCGATCGCCTCCTCGATCTTGGCGTAGGCACGCGACGGGGCGTCGCCCGGAACCGCCACCGGGAACATGCCCCCGGCGTGCGGCGAGCGAGATCGGTCGTGGCGGTGGACGCCGAGCCACGCGGGCTCGCCGGGCAGCGCGACGATCACGTCGGCGACGAGCTCGCCGGGCTCGGCCGGCCCGCCCGGACCGAGCGTCTGCCACGCGGCCAGGTCGAGGGCCGGCGCGCCCGGGTCCCGGACGAACACGTGCACGCGGGTCGCCCCGAGCGCCGCGAGCTGCGCCGCGGCCGCCGCGGGATCGCCGGCCGCGCCGATCGATCGGCCCCAGACCCACGCGAACACCGAGCCCGCGGGGTCGTCGGCGGACACCGCGCCCGCCGACTTGAACGTCACCAGCCCCGGCCGCGAGTACGAAAGCCGCAGCTCGGGGCGCCCGCGCGCCACGTCGAGCTTGAGCGCCGGCTCCATGCCCGGCAGACACGTCGCGAACGCGAACTCGGCCACGCGCCACGATAGTATGGATGCGGATGTACCGCCTGCTCTACTGGCTCGTGCTGCGCCGGCTCCCGGCCGAGGCCACGCACCGGGTGTCGTTCGCGCTGCTTCGCGCGATGGTCGCGCTGCCGGGTGCGGCCAGGCTGATGCAGCGCGTGCTCGGGCCCCGCGCGCCCGAGCTCCGCGTCCACGCGTTCGGCCGCGAGTTGCCCGGGCCGCTCGGGCTCGCCGCCGGGTTCGACAAGGACGCCGAGGGCGTGGCCGCGCTGCTCGCGCTGGGCTTCGGGTTCGTCGAGGTCGGCACGGTCACCGCGGAGCCGCAGCCCGGCAACCCGCGGCCGCGGCTGTTCCGGCTGCCGCGCGATCGCGCGCTGGTCAACCGCATGGGCTTCAACAACGCGGGCGCCGCGGCCGCCGCGCGCCGGCTCTCGCACCGCGGCCCGGGGACCGTCGGCGCCAACATCGGCAAGACCAAGCGCGTCGCCGAGGCCGACGCGATCGCCGACTTCACCGACAGCGCGCGGCGGCTCGCGCCCAACGCCGACTACCTCGTGGTCAACGTCAGCTCGCCGAACACGCCGGGGCTGCGCGACCTGCAGGCGGTCGACAAGCTCCGCCCGCTGCTCGTCGCCGTGCGCGCGGCCTGCGATCTCGCGTCGCCGACCCGCCGGGTGCCGCTGGTGGTCAAGATCGCGCCCGACCTCGCCGATGCCGACATCGACGCGGTGGCCGATCTCGCGCTCGAGCTCGGGCTCGACGGCATCATCGCCACGAACACCACGATCGCGCTCGCCGGGCTCGCCACGCCCGAGACCACCGTCGCGGCACTGGGGGCCGGCGGGCTGTCGGGCGCCCCGCTCGCGCCGCGCGCGCTGGCCGTGCTCCGCCGCCTGCGCGCCCGGGTCGGCTCCCGCGTCACGCTGATCGCGGCCGGCGGCATCGCCACCGCCGACGATGCGTGGCAGCGGATCTGCGCCGGCGCCACGCTGGTCCAGGCCTACACCGGCTTCATCTACGGCGGCCCGGGCTGGCCGCGCCGGATCCACCGCGAGCTCGCCGCCCGGGTCCGCGCCGCCGGGCTCGGCTCGATCGAGCAGGCGATCGGCAGCGACGGGTAGCCCTGGTACAGTCTCGCCTCGTATGGCCATCCGCAAGATCGCACAGATCGGTCACCCCGTGCTGCGCCAGATCGCGCGCGAGGTCGATCGCGACGAGCTCGCACGCGCCGACACCCAGCGCTTCATCGACGACCTGATCGAGACCATGCACGACGCCGACGGCGCCGGGCTCGCCGCGATCCAGGTCTACGAGCCGATCCGGATCTGTGCGATCGAGGTCCGGAACAACCCGCGCTATCCGTACAAGCCGCCGATCCCGCTCACGGTGCTGGTCAATCCGGTGCTCACCCAGGTCGGCGACGAACAGTTCGACAACTACGAGGGCTGCCTGTCGGTCCCGAACCTGCGCGGCATGGTCAAGCGAGCGGTCCACCTCCACGTCCGCGCCTGGGACCGCCACGGCGCGCCGATCGACGAGGTCGTCCACGGGCTCAAGGCCGGGACCTACCAGCACGAGGTCGATCACCTGCACGGCAAGCTGTTCGTCGACCGCGCCGACCCGAGCACGTTCACCACCTGGACCGAGTTCGAGCGCCACCACCGCGCCGGCTTCATCGA
>DASWRS010000033.1:0-6885 GCA_036403075.1 Kofleriaceae bacterium | reverse complement strand
AAGCCGTTGTGGAAGTACGGGGCGCGGGGCGCGAGGTTGCGCAGCATCGGGCCCTTGAACCGGCCGATGTGGCTCCACTTGCCATCGATCATCGCGCGGCCCGGGTCGGTGACCTGGACGGTCTGGCCGGTGGTCTTGTTGCGCAGGGTGTAGAGCGGCATGTCCTTGGTCCGGCGCGACGCGTCGGTCAGGCCGATGTTGAGCGGCGCGACCACCGAGTGGTTGCCGCCGTTGGGGGTGTTGTGGCAGCTGGTGCAGGTGCCCATCAGCACGGCGGGCTTGCCGAACGCGGCCTCGTCGTTGATGCCCGACACGCCCGAGATCGCGATCCGGCGGGTGTTGAAGATCGCCTGGCCGCGCGCGATGGCGCGGCGCGCCTCGTCGAGCTTGCTGACGCCGTCGCCATGGCCGTGGCCGTCATCGTGATCGTCGTCATCGTCGTCGTCGTGGCCATGGCCGTGGCGGTCGTCGTCGCCGCGGCGGCTGCCCTTGATGTGGGTCCATTTGTCGAACAGGTTGAACACCACCGGGCTGAACGCCGCCCCGGTCTTGCTGTCGCCGAAGTTGTCGTTGATGCCGATGTAGAACGGCTGGGCGAGGATCTCGCTCGGGCCGCCCTTGGCGCCGTCGTCGTGGAGGTTACCGGCCTGGCGGTCGAAGATCTGCGCGCTGGCCAGGCCGAGCTCGAAGTCGACGATCGACTGACGCTGCGCGGCGGTCAGCGGCTTGCCCTGGGCGTGGGTCGTCACCGCATCGCTCGACTGGGTCGCGAGGTCGGCCGCGACGCTCTGGCCGGCGACGACCTCGCGGCCGTCCCACATCACCGTGCTGTCGAACTTGAGGTTGGTGGTCGGCAGCGGCCGGCGGAACAGCGATAGCTCGGCCGCGCTCGCGAAGTGATACGGGTCGTCGACCGCGACCAGCTCGAACTCGGCGGTCGCCGGGATCGGCAGGCCGATGCGGATGACGCCCTTGCTGAGCAGCATGCTGTACGCGCTGCGGCGCCTGGCCAGGCTCGAGACATCGGCCTTGGGCGAGTTGGAGCCGTCGACCGTGCGAAACACCGCCGACAGGCCCAGGCCGTCGTCGAACTTGCCGCCGTCGGTGAGCTCGAACGTCTTCTGGAGCTGGTGCGGGGTGATCGTCCAGCCGACCGTGGGCACGTGGCAGCTGACGCAGCGCCGGCCATTCGAGCCGAGGTCCTGGAAGAACTCGTTCTCGAGGTCGATCGAGCCGTGCGCGCTGACCGTGGTGAACACGCCGGTGGCGTCGGCGACCGGGACGTTGTTGGGTAGGCGATTGTGGTCGTCGCAGTGACGGGCGACAACCTCGTCGAGCTCGGCCGACTCGACCGCGTCCTCGGAGTCCCCGCCGTCCGTGGCCTCCCCGACCTCGACGGCACAGCCCACGCTCGCCAGCAGGCTCACCAGGATCACGGACTTCGAGGCGGTCATGCCGGCGGTAAATTGCACAACTGACGCCAGCCTGGTTTGCCAGATAACTATCTTGAACCACGTAGGAGCGCCCCCACATCCACCTGCACGCTCCGCGTTCCAGGGGTGCACCGGATTCCGTCCAGGCCCGCCTCATGTGTGACATCACCCGCAGGCCGCGCCGGGCGGTCCGGCAGGGGTCACGCGCCGCGGTCGGGTTCGTCGCTGTCGCCCGGCTTGCCGGGCTCAGCGGTGGCGCGTTCCGGCGGGTCCGCGGCCCGGCGGATCGCAAACCGGATCAGCTCCATGCCGGAGCGCAGGTTCATCTTCTCCTTGAGCCGCGCGCGATACGACTCGACGGTCTTGACGCTGATCTGCAGCCGCTCGGCGATCGCGCGGGTCCCCAGACCTTGGCCGATCAGCTCGAGCACGTGCAGCTCGCGGTTGCTGAGCGCGTCGAGCGGCGCGCCGTCGCGTGGCGCGCCGTTGGCGGCCCACAGCCGGAGCAAGCGGAGCGAGACCTCGTCGGTCACGAACATCCCGCCGGTGGCGACCGTGCGGATCGCGCGGACGATCACGTCGGTCGGCTCCTGCTTCATGACGTAGCCGGACGCCCCGGCGCGCAGCGAGCGCTCGGCGTAGAGCTGCTCGTCGTGCATCGACAGCACCAGGACCGCGGCGCGCGGCAGGCGCTGCTTGATCTCCCGGATCAGATCGAGCCCGCTGCTCGAGCCGAGCGAGACGTCGACCGTGACCACGCCGGGCGCCGCCGCCACGAGCGCGTCGAGCGCGGACGCGGCGTCGTCGGCCTGACCGCAGATCTCGAGGCCGGGCTCGGCGGCGAGCAGCTGGGCCAGGCCGTGCCGGACGATCGGGTGATCGTCGACCAGGAACACGCGGATCACGGGCGCGGGTCCCCGGCGGCGAGCTCGCCCAGCGGCACGCGGCAGGTCACCGTGGTACCGCCGCGCGGCCCGGCGGTGATGGCGAGCGAGCCGCCGAGCATCCGGGCGCGGTGCGCCATCAGCTGGAGCCCCATCCCGGCGGGCTGCCGCGCGGCGATCCCGATGCCGTCGTCGCGCACCACCAGCACGAGCTGGTCGCCGTCGGAGGCGAGCTCGATGTCGATCGCCGTGGCGCCGGCGTGCTTGGCGGCGTTGATCACCGCCTCGCATGCGATCCGGTGCAGGTGGCCGCGGCTCGCCGCCGGCGGCTCGACCCCCGCGCGATCACGCAGCCGGCACTCGACGCCGAACACGCGCGCGGTGTGGTCCGCGAGCTCGCCGAGCGCGGCGGCGAGGCCCGCGGCGTCGAGCGTGGGGGAGTGCAGGCTGCGCGCGAGGTCCCGGATCTGCCGGATCGCGTCGCCGAGCAGGCGGGAGATCTCGTCGAGCTGCGCCGCGGCGGGGCTGCCGTCGAGCTGCTTGCGCAGCGGCCGGAGCAGGTACGCCGCGCCGATCAGCTGCTGGCCGAGCCCGTCATGGAGGTCCTGCGCGATCCGGAGCTGCTCGCGGTCGGTGACCTGCAGCAGCTGGCGCTGGACCAGGTCGCGCTCGGCCAGGTAGAGCCGCAGCCCGCGCACCGCCGGCCGGAACACGAACACGCCCTCGAGCGCGAGCACCAGCAAGGCGAGCCCCAGCAGCACGAGCTCGAGCCGGCGCAGCGCGACGATCCGCTGCCGGGCTTCGCGCTCGTACTCGGTCACGATCCGGTCCATCCCGGCGAGGAACACCTCCTGGTGATCGCACGCGGTGCGCGCGCGATCGGCCGCGGCGTCGCCCGGGCCCGGCGCGAGCGCGTCGCGCGCGGCGGCCAGCATGGCGTGGTGGTCGGCGTCGATCCGGGCGAACAGGCCCTCGATCACGCCGGAGTTGCCGGCGCGAAGTCCGGTCTCCGGACGCCCGCCGCGCAGCGACGCCTGGCTGCGCTCCCAGTCGTCGGCGGTCCGCGACAGCTCGCCGCGCAGGTCGCGCCCGGGAGCGCGCCCGGGATCGACGTCGAGCGCGAGCAGCAGCGTGCACAGCCGCTGGCCGAGCATGCGCTGGCGGCCCGCCAGGTTGATCACGCGCGCGTCACCTTCCTGTCGCGACAGCACCTGGTGGACGACGGTCTGGCCTGCGACCAGCAGGCCGGCCACCACCAGCAATGCTCCGACGTAGCGGATCGTGAGCATGCGCGCGCGCATCGAGAGCCGTCGTGTAGCCTATGCGATCGCGGTTCGTACCGACAGCGCTGTAGTGGATTCCCCGGCGCAATCATCAGGGTGCAGCTGATTGTTGCCCGGTGTCGCAATCCGCACGTTGCGGTCGACGACGACTCGCCGGCATTGCCTACACAGCCCCGTTGCCTACACAGACCCGAAGGAGCCCACCGGGCTAGTTGCCGGCCTTGTCGACGCCGTACTTGCGCAGGTACGCGCGGACGTGGTGGCGCTCCATGCCGCTCTGCCGCGCCATCTCGCTGACGTTGCCTTTGGCGCGGCGGCTGAGCTCGGTGAAGTAGTTGCGCTCGAACATCTCGATCGCCTGGCGCTTGGCATCGGAGAACGCGGTCGCGGGCTGGGTCGACTGGGTCGACTGCTGCTCGTCGCGGGCGAGCAGCAGGACGTCGTCGATCGCATCCGGAGTGTTGGCCAGCGTCGCCGCGACCGACACCACGTTGACCAGCTCGCGGACGTTGCCGGGCCAGTCGTGCGACGCCATGCGGCGCTCGATCCAGTCGTGGACGACCCGCGCGGCCCACGGCTGGTGAACGCGCGTGCAGATGTCCTCGATCAGCATCGGCAGGTCGGACAGCCGCTCGCGCAGCGGCGGCAGCTCGATCCGGACCTGCGCGATCCGGAAGAACAGGTCGGAGCGGAACCGCCCGGCGTTCATCTCCGTGCTCAGGTCGCGCCGGGTCGCCGCGATGATCCGGACGTCGATGCTGTCGAACGCGGTGCCGCCGAGCCGCTTGACCTGGCGCTCGGACAGCGCGCGCAGCAGCTTGGGCTGGAGGTCGATCGGGAGCTCGCCGAGCTCGTCGAGGAACAGCGTGCCGCCGTGGGCCTCGGCCAGCGCGCCGAGCCGGCGCTCACTCGCACCGGTGAACGCGCCCTTCTCGTGGCCGAACAGGATGCTCTCGGCCAGGGTCTGCGGGATCGAGCCGCAATCGACCACGACGAACGGCCCGGTCCGGCGGCTGCTCGCGTCGTGGATCGCGCGCGCGACGCCCTCCTTGCCCGTGCCGGTCTCGCCGAGCACGAGGACGCTGAGCGGCGTCGCGGCGACCTTCTCGAGCACCGAGAACACCCGGCGCATCTTGGGCGACGCGCCGACGATCGAGCCGAAGCGATCGGCGTAGCCGAGCTCGACCCGCTGCTTGTGGCCCGACGGCGTGATCGCCAGCCGGGTGCCGCCGATGGTCAGCTCGGCGTTGGTCGTGATCACCGCATCGCGGATCCGCACCCCGGAGCAGAACGTGCCGTTCGTGCTGCCGAGATCGCGCACGGCGATGCCCTCGGTGATCGCGCGCAGCTCGCAGTGCACGCCGCTGACCTCGCTGTCGTCGAGCACGACGGTGGCGCCTTCACTGCGTCCGACGACGATCGGCTCGACGTCGATCGGATAGGTTGCTCCGCTGGGCACGGTGAGCGTGCCGCCGCGGATGAACCAGTGCATGACTTTGGCACGCGTCTCCATGATCGCTGAAGGCGTCAGTCTCGCACGAACACAGGTGGTGTCCAGCGCCCGCGCCAGGGCTCACGCGGTCGCGCCCCCGGCACCGGTTCGGCCGGCCGGTTCGCCGGTGTCGCGATCACCCGGCGCTGCCGGACTTCGGCGGCTCGGCGGGAGCCCGGGTAGGAGCCCTGGGGACCGGTGTCGGAGCCCCGTGGGCCGGCGCGCCCGCGGCGGGCGGGTCGGTGCCTGTGCCTGTGGTGGGCATCGGCGGCGTCGCGGTTGGCGCCAAGGGCGGCGGCGCGGGCAGCTCGCGGCTGGTCGTCGGGGCGGGCGCGGGCGCGATCGCCGCGGCCGGCTCAGACTCCCGGAGCAGCTCGACCGCGAGCCAGGCCAGCGCCGCGATCGCGATGATCGCGCTCGCGACCAGCCAGCGCCGGCGCAGCTGCAGCCACTGCGGCGGTTGCAGCCACGTCGGCGGCTGCAGCCACTGCGGCCGCCACCCCGGCGAGGACGCCTGCGCCGGCGGCTGCGGCCAGACCACCGTCGTCGGCAGGTCCTCGCTCGAGAACGGGTTGGAGGTGTCGCGCTCGTTGAGCACCGGGACGGTGCCGTCGCCGTCGAGCGTCGAGACCAGGTGCTCGCCGAGCGTGAGCCCGGACGACCGCGCGGCATGCCACGACGAGACCTCGTCGCGAAACGTCGCCGACATCAGCGCGCTCAGCGCGGCCGGCCGCAGGTCGAGCCGGCGCTGCTTGGCAAACGCGCTCAGCGCCTCGCCCAGCTCGCCCGCGGTCGCCCAGCGGTCCTCGCGCTTGCGCGCCAGGGTCTTCATCACGATCTGCTCGAGCTCCTTGGGATAGCCCGAGGTCACCAGCGACGGCAGCGGCGCGTCGTGCTCGACCACCGCCTTGAGCGACTCGAGCTCGGACTTGCGGCGGTACAGCCACTGCCCGGTCGTCATCTCCCAGAGCAGGATGCCGATGCAGAACACGTCGCTGCGCCGGTCCAGCGCCTCGCCGAGCGCCTGCTCGGGCGACATATAAGCGACCTTGCCCTTGAGGATCCCGGTCCGCGTCCGCGAGATCTGGATGCTGGTCTTGGCGATGCCGAAGTCGACGAGCTTGACCCGGCCGCCGTAGGTCAGCAGCACGTTGTGCGGCGATACGTCGCGGTGGACGATGCCGAGCAGCTCGCCGCTGGCATCGGTGCGCTCGTGGGTGTAATCGAGCCCACGGCACACCGCACGCGTGATCGCCAGGGCGTTGGCGAGCCGCATCGGGACGTGCTGCCGCGCCATCTCGCTCAGCACGTGCCGGAGATCGTGGCCGTGGAGGTACTCCATGGCGATGAAGTACTGGCCGTCGTCCTCGCCGCTCTCGTAGACCTCGACGACGTTGGGGTGGCGCAGCGTGGTGGCGATCCGCGCCTCGTCCACGAACATCTTGACGTACTCGCGATCGGCCGCGAGCTGGCGGTGCATGCGCTTGAGCACGACCAGACGCTCGGGCCTGGCCGGTTCGCGAACGCGAGCGAGCAGAATCTCTGCCATCCCCCCCATCGCGAGCGAACGCAGAATCACGAACTTGTTCGAACAAGCCGTCTCTTCCCGAGCGGCCAACATCTGGCACACGTTAGCAGGTCGCCGCGCGACCGATCAACGTTCGGTTGGCCCGACGAGAGGGCCGGCGCAGGCGATCACCCCCGCGATCGGTCCCGCCGGCGCGCTCCCGTCGGAGCCGAGGCCCGGACCGAGGCGTGTGAGCATCTGCGCACAGAACCTTGTTCGGTCCTTG
>DASWRS010000032.1:0-53572 GCA_036403075.1 Kofleriaceae bacterium | reverse complement strand
CCTCGCCGAGGTCGAGACCGCGGAGAACCACTTCGATGCCGCGACCGCGGATTACCGCCAGGCGCTGGTGATCGTCGAGCGCGTCGCCGGGCCGGCGTCGGAAGAAGCATCGCTGATGCATCGCGATATCGCGTACTCGCTCGCGCTCGCGCAGAAGCTCGACGAAGCGATTCCCGAGGCGCAGAAGGGCATCGCGCTGCTCGATGCGCTTGGCCCGTCGAGCGAGCCGCGGCTGATCGGCGCGCTGACCGAGCTCGCGAACATGCAGACCGCGAAGGGCCTGTCGGGTATCGCCGCGGCGCGCCGCGCGGTTGCGATCGCCGAGAAGATGCCGCCCGGCGACGACGACGGCGAGCTATCCGCGGCGCGCGAAGCGCTCAAGAGCGCGCACTAGTTAAGGATCACTTCGTCGGGATCCTTCGGCGGCTCCGCGGGCTTTGCAGCGGCCATGCGCGCCTGCTGCTTCTCCATCAGGAACTGCATCACGTACGGGAAGCCGACCTGGATGCCGTTGAGCTTCGGCGCCAGCGTCGCCTGCAGGCCGAACATGATCACGCTCGCGCGCTCGACGTAGAACCAGCCCTCGGGATACGCGATCGACTTCATCAGCTCGCGCAGCTCCTCGCGTTTCATGTCGGGGTCCGCGAGCTGCTGCGCGACCGCGGGATCGATCTTGCCGAAGTCGGTGATGTTGAGGTTGAGCAGCTTCTCGAAGTACTTGCGCGTCGTGCGCTCGAGCAGCGCGCGGTCGCCGCCCGCGGCCATGAACCCCATCGTGTCGATGCCGCGGACCACGAGGTCGTCCTTGCGGGTCATCAGGCCCGACAGGATGCCGAACATGCCGTCGGCGAGGTTGTCGCGCAGCTCGGTCGCCGAGCCGAGGTCGAGCACGACGATCCGGACCTGGCCGGCCGGGCCCTTCTGGACGAAGAAGTTGCCGGGGTGCGGGTCGGCGTGGAAGAACCGGTCGACGAACAGCTGCTTGTAGAACACCTTGATCAGCTTGGTCGCGACGTCGTACGGGTCGAGCTTCAGGCTCGCGAGCGCATCCTTCTTGGTGATCTTGACGCCATCCATGAACGTCATGGTCATCACCGTGGAGCTCGACCACTCCGGGAACACCTGGGGGAAGATGACGTCGGGGTCGCTCTCGAAGTTCCGCGCCATCCGCGCGATGCACCGCGCCTCGTTGGCGAGGTCGGTCTCTCGCGCGAGCATGTCCGCGAGCTGCTCGTGGACGCGCTCGATCTGCTGCAGCGGGACGAAGTTGCGATACACCCGCAGCGCCCAGCCCAGGACGCGGAGGTCGACGTTGATGATCGTGACCACGTTGGGATAGAGGATCTTGACCGCGAGGCGCTCGCCGGCGGCGCCGCGCGCCTCGTGGACCTGGCCGAGCGAGGCCGCCGCGATCGGCTCCTGTTCGAAGTGCGCGAACACCTCGTGCGGCTGCTTGCCGAAGGAGTCGACGAAGGTCTTGCGGATCTTGGCGTACGACTGCGGCGGGACGTCGTCCTGCAGCGCCTCGAGCTCCTCGGTGTACTCGCGCGGCAGGAACGTGCCCATCACCGAGAGGATCTGGCCGAGCTTGATGTACACGCCGCGCAGCCGGACGAAGCCCTTGTACATCCGGCGGGCGTTGCGCCGGTTGATCACCTTCCAGCGCGCCCGGGTGTCGTAGCGCCGAGGCCACAGCCGCGCCCAGGACATCTGCCACATGTAACTGAGGAAGATGACCACGAACACCCGCAACGCGCGCACTAGGCGAATGGCAGCTGACATCAGTCCACGGCTCGGCCGCTCTGACGATGGTAGCATGTGGTCGTGTCGGATCTTTTCGAACGCGCGGCGAAGTTCTTCTCGGAGCTCCAGACCGACATCTGCCGCGCGCTCGCCGAGCTCGATGGCGCGGCGGAGTTCGGCTCCGACCGCTGGGAGCGCCAGGGCGGCGGCGGTGGCGTGGCCCGCGTGCTCGAGGGCGGCGCGCTGTTCGAGAAGGCCGGCGTCAACTGGTCGAGCGTCGAGGGCGAGCTCCCGGCCGAGCTCGCCGACCACATGCCGGGCGAGGGCCGGACGTTCCGCGCCAGCGGCGTGTCGCTGGTCCTGCACCCGCGCTCGCCGATGGTGCCGACCACGCATGCCAACTTCCGCTGCCTGACCAAGGGCGACGCGCTGTGGTTCGGTGGTGGTTCCGACCTCACGCCGTACTACTTGTTCCGCGACGACGCGGTGCATTTCCATGGCGTGCTCGCCGCCGCGTGTGATCGCCACCGGCCGGTCGGCGACTACGACCGGTTCAAGGCGTGGTGCGACGAATACTTCTTCCTGCCGCATCGTGCCGAGACCCGCGGCGTGGGCGGCGTGTTCTTCGATTACCTCGGTGCCAAGGCCGAGCATCCCGCGCAGCAGGTGTTCGACTTCGTGTGCGACCTCGGCCGCTCGTTCCTCCAGGCGTACGTCCCGATCGCACAGCGCCGCCAGACCGAGCCGTACGGCGAGCTCGAGCGCGCCTGGCAGCTGCGGCGGCGCGGACGCTACGTCGAGTTCAACCTGATCTACGATCGCGGCACGCTGTTCGGCCTCAAGACCCAGGGCCGCGTCGAGTCGATCCTGATGTCGCTGCCGCCGCTCGTGCGGTGGGACTACGACGTGATGGCCACTCCCGGTTCTCCCGAGGCCGAGCTGCTCAAGCACCTGCGGCCGATCGACTGGCTCGGCCGCGCCGGCTGATCGATTTCGTCGGCTCGATCTGCGAGTGATCCTGACCGGTTCGCACCGGCGTTCCGCGCGTGGTCGGCGCGGCCGCGCTGCGGCTGCGCTTCGATGTCAGAGGTGGATGATATGGCTTTGTCCACCGAGTGGGCTCAGGGCTAGTAGCTACGCCTTGACGATGCTCTACCTGTAGCGTAAGGAATGGATCATGGCCAAGAAGCAGACTCGACGGAGCATCAGTGTGAGCCGGACGACGTACGAGCGGCTGAAGGCTTTCTGCGAGACCAACAGCATCTCGATGAGCCAGCTGGTCGAGACGCGGGTCAATGACTTCCTCGGCAACGACGTCGTGGTGTCCCCTTCGGTCACCGGCACGATGCTGCCGGCGAGCCCGCCGCGGCCGCTGGTGCCCCGGCCCACGCTGCCCAGCGTCGCCGCGAGCAAGCCCGTCGAGTCGCGGCCGCAGCCCAGCCCGCCGGCCGCCGCGTCTTCCAGTGCCTCTGGCTCTGCCACCGGCACTGGCACTGGCCCTGGGGCGTCTGGCATGTCTGGCCCACCGGGAGTGGCCGGGCACGCGGCGCCGGCCGCGCAGCCGCCGATGACCTCGGCCGCGGCTCGGTTCGCGGTCGATCCGCCGCCACCGATCATCAAGCCTCGGCAGGACACCGCCGCGCCCAAGCCGGCCGAGAAGCGACCGGAGCAGATCTTCACGTTCTGACCCGGGATCCGGCTGCGATCGGGCGCTCGATCCGGGCCTCGATCCCGGCCTTCGATCCCGGCCCTCGATCCGCCATCGACTGACCTGCACGTCGCCCGCGCCTCCTGGTGCCGGCGACGTTTTCGTTTTGCGCGGCCGGGAGTGGCCGCGGGGGCGTCACGCGCCGATCGACTGCAGCGCGACGGCTCGGCCGTGAAACCACTCGCTGTGCGCGGCGAAGCCCTGCCGGGCGGCGCGGATGACCTGGCGCTTGCCCCAGGGCAGCTGCGTGACGGCATCGAGCGCGGCCCCGAGGTCATTCCACCGCGTGGCCGCGATCCCATCGCAACACGACAGGTAACTCGACGCACCGGCGACCTCGGGGATCCGCAGCGCCAGGTACCGGCGGACCGCACCATGGAGCAGCGTCGAGCGATCCGCGACGTACATCCAGCCGAGCGCCTCGGCCGCCGACGAGAAGGTCACGAAGCGCTGCGCGAGCTCGGCGATCCGCGCCGCGCCCATCCCCAGCCGCATCAGGTCCTGGACGATGAATCCGGACCGGTTGCGGCTGCGCAGATCGAGCAGCGCCGTCAGGCCGGGGGTGTAGTGAAACGCCGATTCGAGGGCGGCCTCGAAGCCGTAGACCTTGACCAGGTGCTTGACGTAGTCGTGCCGGTCGACCGTTGGCACCATGAGGTCGAGCCACGGCGCATCCGCCGCGCCATGCTGCTCACGGGTCGCGATGTTCAGCTGGATGAGCGCTCGCGACAACCGTTCCATCGACCATCACACCCGGTGCAAGCGCCGTGCGCGAGGAACTGTGGACGGCGGCTGCGAAACGCCCGCGCGAGCGGGCCCGCGCAGTGCGAGAGGCGTGAAGCTGACCGCGTCGCGCGACCTCACGCCGGGTGGACGTGGATCGCGACAGACGGCCGTACCCCGACGATGTGCGGAGGTTGTGCGCACGCGTGCCTGGGCGCTACGCGGGTCGCTCCTGGGCGCTATGCGGGTCGCTCCTGGGCGCTACGCGGGTCGCTCCTGGGCGCTACGCGGTCGCTCCTGGCGCTACGCGCTCGCTCGCGGCGCCACGCCGTCACTCGCGGCGCTACGCCGTCACTCGCTTTCGGTAGTCTTCTGCTCGGCCTCGCCCGAGCTCTGCTCGTCGATCGCCGAGGAGATCTGCGAGGGATCCTGCGGCACCGGCTGTGACGCCTGAGAGGCCTGGTACGGCGTCTCGAGCCGGCGATACAGCGAGCGTCGATCGATCCCGAGGATCCGGGCGGCGTGGGTCTTGTTGCCCCGCACCGCCTCGAGCACCTGCCGCACGTAACGGCGCTCCATCTCCTCCATGGTGATCATCGCGTCCGGCGACGCGGTCGGCCCGGCGGGGATCACGATGCGGGTGACGTGGAACTCCTGGACCTTGGTCGGCAGGTCATCGACGGTGACCTCGTCGAGCCGGCACAGCGCGACCGCGCGCTCGATGCAGTTCTCGAGCTCGCGGACGTTGCCGGGCCAGTCGTAGTCGAGCAGCATGCGCGCCGCCGGGGACGAGAACCCCTTGACCGGCTTGCCGATGCGCTGCGCGATACGACGCACGAAGTGCTGGGCGAGCAGCAGGATGTCGCCGCTGCGCGCCCGCAGCGGCGGGACGTGCAGCGTGACGACGTTGATCCGGTAGAACAGGTCCTCGCGGAACCGGCGCTGCTCGACCTCGGTCTCGAGGTTGCGGTTGGTCGCGGCGAGCACGCGCGCGTGGAACGGGATGTCCTCGTCGCCGCCGACCGGGCGGACCTCGCGCTCCTGGAGCACGCGGAGCAGCTTGACCTGCATCTCGGCGGGCATCTCGCCGATCTCGTCGAGAAAAATCGTGCCGGTGCCGGCCTGGATGAACAGGCCCGATCGCGCGCTGCGCGCGTCGGTGAACGCGCCGCGGACGTGACCGAACAGCTCGCTCTCGAGCAGCGGCGCGGGCATCGCCGCGCAGTTGACGGCGACGAACGGCTCGTCGCGCCGCGGTGACAGCCGGTGGATCGCGCGCGCGACCAGCTCCTTGCCGGTGCCGGACTCGCCGGTGATCAGCACGGTGGCATCGCTGTCGGCGACGCGGTGGACCATGTCGATCGTCTCGCGGATCGCGGCGCTGGTGCCAGCGATGCCGTTGACCGGCTCGTCGCCGACGATCGCCCGGAGCTGCTTGAGCTCGCGGCGCAGCGCCAGGTGCCCGAGCGCGCGACCGACCGCGATCGCGAGCGTGTCGAGCTTGACCGGCTTCACGATGAAGTCGTAAGCGCCGGCGCGGATCGCACCTATCGCGTTGTCGAGCGTGCTCTGACCGGTGATCACGATCGGCAGGACGTCCGGGTAGCGCTGGCGGATCTGTCCGCAGAGCTCCAGGCCCGTCATGTCGGCCATGTAGATATCGGTCACGACCACGTCGACTGGCTCACTGGCGAGCCGGCCGAGACAGTCGCGTGCCGAGTGGACGCTGTTGACGCTCAGTCCACGCCGGCGCAAGCCGTCACGCAGAAGTTGCGCGGTGTCGATGTCGTCATCGACGACGAGTACACTCCCGTTCACTGACTGACCCTTCCTGGATGCAGGCGGGCGGCGATGATTACGAGCTGACCTGGCACCTCTGCCTCTGGGTTTTGCCTACCATGCTTGAACCGAGAAACCCGCCAAAAAATCAACAAGATACCGCGAGCGTACGCGCACGATCCGGCCGAGCGCGAGCGACACAATTTTCACACACACGAGCCTACAAAATAGAACGGGCCCGGTTAGCCGGGCCCGTTTGCTCGTTCCTTACCCAGCTGAAATTTCAGCTGAGGTCTAGCGGGAGGCTAGGAAGGCCCCTCCATAGAGCGGTGACTGGTACATTGCATGTTCTTCTTTCCTCCCCTGGCATTAGCCAGAGCCCGACACCAAACGGCCCGCAGGCAGAATTGCAGCGGTTCCCGGGGTCGGGCCTTCGTAATGGGCACAACGGCCCGTTTCGAAGTCCACGATGCGTGATGGCCGGACGGTCATCGCGTGTGTGCTCGGCGACATGGTCGCAAGATCATTGTAGGGCAAGTGCGAGCAAAGCGCCAGCGGGCCGTGCAGATCACCGCCGTGGTATGCACGCCGGGGTGACGACGAGGCCGAGCAAGCAGCTGGACACATTCGAGAACCCCCGCCCCGGGCGCGACTACCACATCACGTTCGAGTGCCCCGAGTTCACCTGCCTGTGCCCGATGACCGGCCAGCCGGACTTCGCAACGATCCTGATCGATTACGTCCCCGATCAGCGCTGCGTCGAGCTCAAGAGCCTGAAGCTCTACCTGTGGAGTTACCGGGACGAAGGGGCGTTCCACGAGGCCGTGACCAACCGGATCTGTGACGATCTGGTCGCGGCGATCGCGCCCCGGTCGATCACCGTCACGGGGAAATTCTGGGTTCGCGGCGGGATCTCGACCACGGTGACGGTCAGCCACTCGGCGTGAGCAGCAGCTGGTGGTCCGCGAGCGTGCGCTCGGCGAACGCCGCCTCGCTGAACGCCAGGTACAAGAGCCAGGTCCGGACGAAGCCTGCGTCGAAGCCGAGCGCGGCCACCGCCGGCAGCTCGGCGACCAGCCGCGCCCGCCACAGCTGCAGGGTCGTGACGTAGTCCGGGCCGATGTCGTCGGCGCGGGCGATGCGAAACCCGGCCGGCGCCGCGGCCGCGGTGATCGCGCCGAGCGAGGGGATCAGCGAGCCCGGGAACACGTAGGTCTGCATCCAGTCGACGCGGCGGCGATACGCGGCGAACCGCGCGTCGGGCATCGTGATCGATTGCAGCGCGAACCGCCCGCCGGGCCGGAGCACCCGCCGCGCGGTCGCGAAGTACCGCGGCAGGTACTCGTAGCCGACCGCCTCGAGCATCTCGATCGAGACCAGCTTGTCGTAGCGCTCCGGGTCGCCGTCGAGCTCGCGGTAGTCGCGGTACTGGACCTCGACGCGATCGGCGAGCCCGGCGGCGGCGACCCGCGCCGCGGCGAGCTGGTGCTGCTGGCGCGACATCGTGATCGCGGTGACCCGGCAGCCCCGGGTGCGCGCGGCGTGGATCGCCATGCCGCCCCAGCCGCAGCCGATCTCGAGCAGGTGATCGCGCGGCGACAGCGCGAGCAGATCGCACAGCCGGTCGAGCTTGGCGCGCTGGCCGTCGGCGAGCGACATGCCGGGCCGGGGGAAGTGCGCGCACGAGTACGCCAGGGTCTCGGGATCGAGGAACAGCTGGTAGAACGCGTTGCCGACGTCGTAGTGGGCCTGGATGTTGCGCCGGCTGCCGCGCGGCGTGTTCCCGGCCCGCCGGTGCCGCACCAGCGCCGGCAGCAGCGCGAGCCGGGTCAGCGGCGACTCGACACCGCGTGCGCCGGTCGCCCGGAGCGCGACCCGGAGCACGCCGACGACGTCGTCGCTCGACCACTCGCCGGCGACGAACGACTCGCCGGCGCCCATCTCGCCGCGCAGCACCACACGCAGGAACACGCGATCGTCATGGATCCGCGCGGTCGCCTCGGCGGGGCCCGGCGGACCGATCCGGACCGGCTCTCCGGACGGCAGGACCAGATCGAGGCGGCCGCCGCGCCAGCCGGCGCGGAGCTGCGCGATCGCCAGCCGGCGCAGGGCGTGGCCTGCTTGCGGCACGACGCGCGCGCGCAGCCCGAGCTGCGGCCGGGGCTCGCGGGGCGGCGCAACGATCAGCGGATGAGCGATGGCCCCGGGCACGTTCGCACGTTACTTCAAGCGACTGGATCGGTCGCCGATCGGTACGCGAGAACTGCGTGATCGGATCGGCGTCGCGAGCGGCCGCGGACGGTGGTCGGGGCCGGGACGGACGTACGGTACGCCGCGCAGGCGGAGCCACAGCGCCTGGAGGTGGATCAGGCCGATCACCTGCACGGTCATCAGTGGATAGCGCACCGCGGCGGCAAGCAGCGCGCGGTCGTCGAGCGGGCGCCGTGTCCCGGTCAGCCGGGCGGCGAAGATCCGCTGCCCGCCGGGGCGGGTCACGTGCATCGCGATCGCCAGGCGCTCGCCGTCGAGCGGCGCGTCGAACCAGAAGTCGTAGATCGCCGGGCCGTGGAGGAACGGCGACACGAACAGCTCGCGGACGTGGCGGAAGCCGACGCCGGCGTGGTCGCGCCCGTCGATTCGCTGGTCGGGTCCGAGCACGTAGCGCCGGCGGCCGCCGTACGTGTTGTTGACCTCGGCGATCACCGACGCGAGCGCGCCGGCGGCGTCGTAGTTGAGGAAGAAGCTGACCGGGTTGAACACGTAGCCGGCGACCCGGAGGTTGGTGACGAGCCGCGTGGTGTGCGCCGGCGGCAGCCGGTTGGCCGCGAGCAGATCGGCGAGCGCGGCGGACAGGCCCGGCGCGCCGCCCTCGTAGTCGCGGTCGTCGAGCGCGAACAGGTTCCAGCGGCCATGCGAGAACAGCCGCAGCTCGCGATCGAGCGCGTCGAGCTCGCCGGGATCGATCGCCGCGACGTAGACCGGATAGCGAAACGCGCGGCGGGCGTGCTCGTCGTTGCGCGCGTGCGCGAGGCTGCCGCGATACAGCGCCGAGCGCCGCGTCATGGCGGGCACGGTGCCTCCGCGGGGCGGTGCTCGTCGGCCGCGATCCGCGCCGCCGCCGCGATGCCGGCGCGCATCCCGTCCTCGTGGAAGCCGAACCCGAAGTGCGCACCGGCGTAGGCCGTGCGATGCGCGGCGCCGAGCCGCGGCAGCTCGGCCCGGACGGCGAGCGCCCCGAGATCGAGCTGGGGATGCGAGAACACGGCCTCGTGCAGGACGCCCGCCGGGCGCATCCGCGGGTTCAGCGTCACCAGGTACGGCACGTCGGGCAGGCCCTGCAGCCGGGTCATCGAGTACGTCACGGCCACGACCGAGGTATCGCCGTCGGCGACGTAGTTCCACGACGCGTGGGCGGCCGGCCGGCGCGGCAGGAACCGGCGATCGGTGTGGAGCACGGTGCGGTTCGTGCTGTAGCGGAACGCGCCGAGCACGCGGCGCTCGCCGGCGCTGGGCCGGGCGAGCAGCGCGAGCGCGGTGTCGGCGTGGGTCGCGATGATGATGCGGTCGTGACGGTGCTCGCGGCCGCGGGCGACCACGGTCACGCCGGCGGCATCGCGCGCGATCGCCGCGACCGGCGTGTCGAGCTCGAGCGCGAACCGGGCGGTGCGGCGCAGCTGCGCGATCAGCGCGTCGACGTAGCGCCGGCTGCCGCCGACGATCGTGTGCCACGCGAGCGGCCGGAGCGGCCGGAGCATGCCGTGCTGGTCGAGGAACCCGAGCAACGTCTCGGCCGGGAACGCGCCGCAGCGATCCGGCGCGAGCGACCACAGCGCGGCCGCCAGCGGGACCAGGAAGCGATCGCGCAGCTCGCGGCTGGCCCGGCGGCGGCCCAGGTAGTCGTCGAGCGAGACCCCGGCGGCACGGCCGGCCGCCAGATCGCGGCGCGCGCCGCGCACGAATCCCAGGACCTCGGTGAGAAACCGCCAGTGGCGCGGATCGAGTAGCCGGCGGCGATCGGCGAACACCGCGCCCAGGCTCGCGCTGCCCCACTCGAGCGCGTCGCCGCCGTCGCCGGGGATCGTCACCGAGAACGACATCGTGGTCGGTCGCGTCGCGACGCCGAGCTCGCCGAGCAACGCGAAGAACGCCGGGTAGCGCTCGCGGTTGCACACGATGAACCCGAGGTCGACGGCGCAGCCGCCGGCGTCCACCGTGTAGACGTGGCCGCCGGGCCGAGCCGCCGCCTCGTACAGCGTCACGGTGTGGCGGCCGGCCAGCGCGCGCGCCGCCGCGAGCCCTGCGATCCCGGCGCCGACGATCGCGATCCGCATCGTCATGGCCCCCGAGGCCCGCGGGCCGCCTCGTCGAGCAGGACGCCGCGGAACCGCACCGGGGCCGACGGCGCCGTGCCGTGGGCGTCGCGGAGCTCGACCGAGAGCTCGATCGTCTGACCGCGCAGCGCCGCCGCGGCCCGGGCCGAGACCGGGATCACGAGCTCGCGCGCCGCCGCCGCTCCGCGGGCGAGCTTGCCGATGTAGATCATCCGGCCGTCGATCGCCGGCGCCGCGGGCGCGGTGATCTGGCCGCGCACCGCCCACGCGTCGCCAGGCCCGTCGTTGCGCAGCGCCAGCACCACGCGGACGGCGGGCCCGCCGTCGCCGGCCACCAGGCTCGGCCGCAGCGTCGCGGCGGCGAATCCCGGCACCAGCTTGAGCGGCTGGATCGTCGGATCGAAGTCGGCGTGCCCGAGGAACCCGGCGGCGTGCGTCGCCAGCGCCGCCGCGTCGAGCACCGTCGAGATCGTGCGCGCCCCCGCATCGCCTTCGATCACCGCGGTGAGCTCGGACGGCGTCGCCGACGCCGCCCCGTAGGCGTCGATCCACTCGTACGGCGACACCGCGAACACGCCGCTGGCGTCGACCGCGCCGTGGACCTCGAGGCCGCCGACCGCGAGCGTGGCCGAGCGCGCCGCGACCGGGCGCTCGCCGCACGGCTGGCTCGGCCCCGGCCGGCGCACCGCCTCGGGCTCGCCGCCGCTCGAGACCTCGACGCGGTTGCCGAGCCACGGCCCGATCACGAATGGCAGCGCGACCCCTGCGCTCGCGGCCCCCAGGTACGTGTACGGGCTGCCCGCCGGATCGCGCGAGAACAGTCCGCTCGTCAGCATCACGCCACCGGCCGCCGCGGCGATCACCCCGACCGTGAACGTCGCCAGGTTGGGGCGGGTCGCGATCTCGATCGTCGAGCGCTGGTGCACGACCTCCTCGGTGGGGCACTCCAGCGGCTCGACGAACCGCAGCCGGCCGGTCTCGGTCCACCCCAGCGCGGCGCGGTGGGCGATCGCGCCCTCGGGGTGCACGATGTGCTCGGTCGACACCGGGCGCATCGTCTCGCTCTGCACCATCACGTGGCACCCCAGGCCGCCGAGCCACGACAGCCCGGCCCCGGCAGCGAGCCGGCACAGCAGCGATTGCATCGGGGCCATCGATCACGGTACGCGCGGCGGGCGCGGACGGCCCGAGGATAACAGGTTCGCGATGCGGACCGCCCGGCCACCCGGCGCGCGCGGTTGACAGCGCGGCGGAACCTGCGCCGAATGACCCGGTGACCGAGCGCGAGCGAGCGAGCGCACCACCGGCGTCGGAGGCCATTGACCTCGGCGGGCATCCCGGCCTGCTGCTCCGCCCCGGTGCGGCGCGCGCGCTGTACGTGCTCGCGCATGGCGCCGGGGCGGGCATGCGCCACGCGTTCCTGGAGACCATCGCCGCGGCACTCGCGGCGCGCCAGGTCGCGACCCTGCGCTGGGAGTTTCCGTACATGGCGGCGGGCAAGGCGCGGCCGGATCGCGCCGAGGTCGCCGAGGCCGCCGTACGCGATGTCTGGACCGCCGCGCGATCGCGGTTCGGCGACCTCGCGCTGTTCGCCGGCGGCAAGTCGTTCGGCGGCCGGATGACCTCGCGCGCTCACGCCGCGGCGCCGCTCCCCGGTCTGCGCGGCCTGATCTTCCTCGGCTTCCCGCTCCACCCGCCCGACAAGCCCGGCACCGAGCGCGCCGAGCACCTCGCATCGGCCGCCGGCCCGCTGCTGTTCGTGCAAGGCGATCGCGACGATCTCGCCGGGCTACGCCGGCTGCGTCCCGTGGTCCGCAAGCTCGGCGCGCGAGCGACCCTGCACGTCGTCGAGGCCGCCGATCATGGCTTCGACGTCCAGGTGCGATCGGGACGCACACGCGGGGAGGTCTTCGACGAGCTCGCCGACACCATCGCGCACTGGATCACGCCGCATGCGGCTCGCGGTTGAGCCGGCGGCGCGATCCTGCATACTCTGGTCGTATGTCGGATCGCTACGCTGCATGGATCCGCGACCAGCTCGCCGAGCATGTCCCCGACGCCACCAGCGACCCGGCGGCCGTGCTCCAGCTCGCCCACGCGTGGGCCGCGCTCTCCGGCCAGGGCAAGCAGATCTTCGGCATGGAGATGCCGGCCGAGCTCCCCGAGCGCGACGCGCTGCGCGACGAGTGCCTGGCGGCGCTCCGCAAGTGGATCCCGGTGCTCGACAAGGACATCAAGGACCAGCTGCGCCACGTGCTCAAGGCCTACGCCTTGCCGATGACCTAGGCATTCGCGAGCTGGTTATCGTCGAGAGGAATCCCCGCGGCCTCGGGTCCACCGTGGTCAAGGAGCGTGCAGTCGGGCAAGTTTCAGGTCACCGCTGCGCGCTGGCCGGAGCCGACACCCGCGACGCCTGCGCGGTCCGGCGGGACTCCGCAGGGAGCCGGACGAACCCCCAGATCTCAGGCTGCGGCGACTCCGAGACGTTGGTGTAGCCCCAGCGCGTCGACCGCGGCGACTCCTCGATCGCCGCGAACCCCGAGCGCGCCCGTGGCGACGGCTCCGCCGCTGAGGCTCCGGCAAACCCTCGCTGCCCCGAATCGACCGTGGCGCACGCTCCGAGCGAAACGAGCATGGAGAGCAGCGCCGCTCCAAGAGGGAGCGAACGGGACGGGCGTGACTGGCTGGCTGGCTTCCACATGTTGGACCTACTGCGCCTTCGTCGTGCAACGCGCTCGCCAGCCGTTCGTCAGCTCGGAGTCAGCGACTACACACCCTTGCGTGCACGCCTCGGCGAGTGGCTGTCGGCCGCACGACAGGTGGTTCGTGCGGCGACACCGCCCGATCGGGTAGCTCGATCGCTCGTGCAGGCCGCCTCGACCGCGGGATGGCGTCCTGACGGATCGCCGCGAGCTGCTTGGCCGCCGCCGCCATCGTGGACAACTCGCTCAGCCACGCGAACCAGCGGAGGTCGATCACTTTGTTGATGTCGATGGTGAACCTGGGCCCGAGCTCGAGCACGACGATCACCCGCCACGAGCTCCGGTGCACATCACATCGCGTGATGCCTCGTTCAGCGCTTGCTCGGCACGTCGCGCGCGCTGATGACACCGCCGCCGATCTTCCAGCCCTCCGCGAGTAACCAGGTGCGCGGCCGAAACACGATCATCGGATCGTAGGTCTCACGGATTGGCCACATCAACGCCTTGTCCTGCAACTCCTTCCAATCCGGGAACAGGATTGCCGTCGAAAATGGATCGACCAGCCACGTGCTCGCCAGGCCTTGCTGGTCCTCCTTGTGCTTTCGCCAGTTCCCGAGGATGTACCCGATCGCGTGGCGCGCTCGCCGCGGCGACGTGATCACCTCGACGTGATAGCGGTCGGCGAACACCTTGCCGCGCCGCCGCCGCTTCCCATCACCGAGCGCCGTGTTGATGTTCCGCGCCGCGGAGATCTGGAAACCTTGCATGCCGCGGGACAGCGCTGCCTTGTGATCGGCCTCCACGAGCATGTGCACGTGGGTTCGCTGCAGGCTCACGTGAATGATGCGGAACCGCTCGCGCATCGCGGCCGTGATCGTCGCTTCGCGCATCGCCTTGTACATCTTGCGTTGCCGCAAGCTGCCCACCGCCGGCACCACCCGCATCACGACGTGCAGCGGATGGTACGGCTTGAACTCCGGCCGCGCCGCGTGCCGCTCTCCTGCACGCGCGCCCATCGACTTTCGTCCAGCACCACGCCGCTTCCCGCCGCGCCGGAACAGTTGCTGCTGGACGTGCCGCTTGCGTGCACGCTTCGACTTGCTCGGCGCCATGGGTCATTGATAGTCATGCGAGCGCACGCTGTCAACTGATTGGGCACTACTAAATGTGGTTGACCAGCACGAGTTGAGAGCGATAGTCGAGTACACGCGGAGAGTACCCGCTTCGTGACAGTTGTCTTCAATTGGAGATCGATCGTTCGGTATGATTAAGGTCGACGCGGTTGGTGCGCATCCTGATCCGCGATGGCTCACCGGTGCCTTTTCGAAGCTGACCGACGATGAACCTGCTCGATCCGCCCTCGAGCGCAGACCTCGGTAGATCGCGTGGACGGCCTGTGGACAACGGGTCGGCCTGTGACCCGCGCCTCGACGGACCCGGTTGACGCGTGCGCGGCTCACAGTCCTCCGCCGTTCCCCACAGCCCTGCCCCTCGACCCCGCGCTCCCTGGCAGATCTTTTTGGTTCTTTTCCGGATCGGATTCAGAACTGATTGCTTACTATACGGATCTCTCACGCGCTCGCCCGTAGTCAGGACACGAGCACCGATTCGCGTGATCGGAACGGTCGGTCACGCGTCGGGCACATGCACGCTAGCAACGACTGTGACGATCTGCGGCCAGCGATCCGCCGAGCGTGTTACTTCACACCGTCACTCTCTTCTCCTCTTTCCGAAATCCCAAAAAATAGATCGGAAAGGGAGCGTTGACGCGAGGCACGGGGCTGTGAGCGGGCGCGCACTGTGGGTGCCGTGTCAATCGGGGGCGCGGCCGGTCACAGGCCGGTCGCGCGGTCTCCCCGACGTGTCTTCTTTCTGCCGTCCGGCATCATCCGCACTCGCCGTCGTCGTGGTCGTCGGTGGCGCGTCGGCGGCATCGGGCACCCGACCCGAGCGGACCCTGTTCCGCGGCTGGCGGCCGACGATGGCAGCTACGGCGCTCCGCCGGGGAAGCACTCGGGGCAGATCCAGCGGTTGTCGAGCGCGTCGCGCCAGGCTGCGATCGCCGCCGCGTCGCCGGCGCGGACATCGTCTGCCCGGATCCCCGGCGGTAGCGGGCTGAGCGCGTCGAGCCGGGCGACCACGGAGGCGCGGTCGGCCGCGGTGGTTCGCGACAGCAGGTTCCACAGCGTGATGGTATCGCGGAGCTCGGCGGCAGCGACGATCGCCGCAACTGCGCCGGCGTCGCCGCTGTCGAACCGGGAGACGGCGGCGCGCAGCGCGGCGGGTGCGGCGAGGGCGACCGGGGTGCCCGGGCCGCGGCCGGGGGCGGCGATCACCTCGGTGTCCCTCGGCGCGTAGGCGACGAGGCCGCGGCCCTCGAGCGACACCGCGCCGGAGGTGACGCGGAGGTGGGTCCGGCCGTCGCCGTCGACGTCCAGCTCGTAGGCGCAGCCGAGGTCGACCGCGGTCGCCACCGGGGTGTCGACGACGAACAGCCGCGGCGGCGCGACGACCCGCGCGGCGAGCTTGCCGCGCGCCAGCTCGAGGTGGTGCCCGGCGGCGCCGGTGCCGACCAGACGGACCCGCGAGTCGCCGTAGACCGTGAGGTTGCCGATGTCCGCAACCCGGACGTCGGCGACGGCGTGGTCCGAGGTCTCGAGCCAGGCACCGACGGGGAGGGTGCCGCGGGTGGCCGCGTGCCCGCCGCAGCGCGCGTCGCCGCCGGCGACCGCGAACGCGAAGCCGGTGCCGGCCGCGCCGCAGCGCGCCTCGCCGCGCGGCCACAGCGCGATCGCGGTGATCGCCGCGGCGGCCGCGATCACGCCCGCAGCCGCCGGGGCTCGCCAGCGGGGACGGCGCGGCGGTGGCTCTCGCAGTGGCGCACGGTGGGCGTAGACGCGGAGCAGGGCCTGGAGATCGGCCACGTCTGGCTCGTCGCCGGTCTTGTCGAACAGTGGATCGGTCATCGCTCGCCTCCTTCGCTGCCGCCGAGGCGCTCGCGCAGGAGCTTCATGCCACGGTGCAAGTGTACCCGCACCGAATCGGGCGACATCCCGGTGTGGTCGGCGATCTCGGGGCCGCTCAGGCCCTCGACGAGCCGCATGACGAGGGTCTCGCGGTAGGTCTCGGGCAGCTCGCGGATCGCGCGCAGCGCGGCGGCGGCCTCGACGCGCGGCGGCGGATCGACCGCGAGATCGGCGGCGGCATCGCCGGGCGGGCGGCGGCGGGCCGCGTCGGTGGCGCGGTTGCGGGCGATCGCGAGCAGCCAGCCGGCGAACGCCGCGGGCTCGCGCAGCCGGGCCAGCTTGGCCCAGGCGTCCGCGAACACGTCCTGGACGACGTCGTCGGCGTCGCACGCCGGGACGCGGGCGAGCGCGATGGCGTGGACCGCGCGATGGAAGCGCTGGTAGAGCCCGCCGAACGCGGCGCGGTCGCCGCGGCGCGCGCGGGTCACCAGCTCCGCGACGGTGACCTCGCGCGCGTCCACGGCACGACCATGCGCCGGCACGGCGGCCCGCTCAAGCGTGGGCAGGGGCCGGCTCCAGGGCAGGCAGGTCGGTCGCAGCGACGGCGATGCCGCGCGCGGCGAGCGGGTGGACCACGGAGCGGGATACCGCGTCGACCAGGCCGCGATCGAAGCGATCGCAGGCCACGGCGCCGAGGCCGCTGTGCCGGCAGCCGCCGCCGAGCAGCGGGATGAACGCGCGGATCGCAGCGCCGGCGACGTCGGCGAGGTGGCCGCGGGCGGCGTCGTCGAGCCGCGGCGCGGCCCAGTCGAGGAACCACCAGCCGAGCTGCGCGTGGCTCGCCTCGTCGGCGGTGATCTTCGCCAGCGCGGCCGCAATCAGCGGCGATCCGGCGGTCCGGCGCGCCAGCTTGAGCATCGGTACGGTGAGCGCCTCGCCGACGCACGACGTGCGCACGACGAGCTCGGCGGCGGCGAGCAGCGGATCGCCGGCGGCGGCCGGGGTCGGCGGCCGGACCAGCCGCGCCAGATCGACCTCGAGCGTCACCGCGCCACCGAGCGCAGCGGCGACGCGGGCAGCGGCCTCGGTGTGGACGATCTCGTCGACGACGAAGTCGCCGGCGGCCGCGATCAGATCGATCGGCGCGCCTGCGGCGAGGAGCGCCGCGGCGATCTCGGCGAAGGCCGCGGCGCTGGCGTACTCGCTGAACGCGGTGCGGGTCCACACCACGCGGGCGCCGGCGGCGTCCTGCGGCAGGGCCTCGGTCCACGGCAGCGCGTCGATCCAGCCGCGGCGCCGGGCGAGCCGCCGGGCCCACGGGCCGCCGATCGCCGTCAGCTCGAAGGCCCGCGCGGTCACCAGCGCTTCTCGGCCTTGCGCACGTCGGCGCAGAACTGGCTCGGCTGGTAGCGGTCGCCCTTGTTGGCGAGGTTCCCGACCAGCGGATAGCCGTCCTTGTCACACAGCGGCCGGAACCGTGCGACGTCCGCCTGGACCTTGTCGCGATCGGACTTGATGAGGTCGGCGCGCAGATCGAGCAGCGCGCGCGGCGCCCGGGCGTCGTCCGGCGGGGTGTGCGACGTCGTGGGCGATGCGCCGGCCGGCGCGGAGGACAGCAGGAGCACGGTCAGGAGCTGGTGGGTGCGTGGCATGAGGGTCTCCGATGGTCTGAGAGAAGGACGGACGACCGCGCCGACCGTTAACACCGCGCGCGATCCCGAGTTGGGATTTCGGGGGCCCGGCGAGTAGGATGGCCCGGTGTGGACCAGTTACTCGGCGCGCCATGCGGCCCAGCTGATCGGCCTACCCGAGTCTGCGATCCGTAGCTGCATCCGCGACGGCCTGGTCGGCACGCCGGGCACGGTCCCCGCCCAGCTGACGTTTCGCGACCTGTCGGCGCTGCGCACGGTCAAGGCGCTGGTCGACGCCGGCCTGCCGCTACCCCGGGTGCGCCGCGAGCTGGTGCGGATCCAGCTCGCGTTGCCCGACGGCGCCACGCTGGCCGAGCTGACGATCGAGGCCCGCGGCGGCCAGGTCCATGTCCGCGGCGCGGACCCCGGCGCTGCGCTGCGCGGTCAGCTGCCGCTGGCGCTCGATCCAGTGGCCGCCGCGATCGGCCCGGCGCCGGCCGGTGAGCTGCGCGAGCTGCCGCGCGCGCCTGACGCCCCGGTGCTGCTCCCCGTGGCCCCGGCGACCGCGGAGCAATGGCTGGCGCGCGCGCTCCAGCTCGAGGATCGCGATCCGGTGGCGGCGATCGACGCGTACCGGCGCTCCCTGCGGCTGCGGCCGGAGTGCACCGAGGCCTGGATCAACCTCGGCCGGATGTTCGCGGAGAGCGGGGATACCCAGGCCGCGCACGAGTGCTTCTCGCGCGCGATCGACCTCGATCCGGACGATCCCACGGCGCACTACAACCTCGGCGTGATCGCACAGGATGGCGGCAAGGAGGAGGAAGCGATCGGCCACTACCGCCGCGCGCTCGAGCTCGACCCCCGCCTGGCCGAGGCCCACTACAATCTTGCGACGCTGTTCGATCAGTCCGGGGACTCGCGCGCCGCGATCCGCCACATCAACGAGTACCGCAAGCTGACGCGCTGACCGCGGACGGCGCCGGCTACGGCGTCAGGAAGTTCAGGCTCTCCGGCAGCGGCAGGCCGATCGGGGTCTCGAACAGCGGCCCCGGACCGTCGGGATCGATGGTCACCGCGCCGTCGCTGGCGAAGAACGTCGCGATCTGGGCCTGGGCCTCCAGCGACACGGCGGCGGCGCCGGCGGGGCTGAAGGTGTTGAGGAACGTGTGCGGGTAGATCGGCGGCGAGATCGACGCCGGCAGCGGGCGCGCCTGGGTCGCGTAGAACAGGTCGGTGCGGAAGAACGTGGTCCGATCCGCCAGATCGCCCGCGCGCACGAGCGCCGTCTGGGTCGGGTTCGGGACGATCTGGTCGCCCTTGGCGAACTGGATGATCACCGACTTGGCCGGGACGCCGCGCAGCGGCTCCTTGCGCACGTGCGGCGCGTAGCTCACCGGGTCGCCGACCTGCGCCGCCCAGTGGCTGCGGTCGATGAACACCTGCAGCGCCATCGCGCCCGCGATCTGGTTGATCACCGGCGGCTGGTTGCGCAGCGGCAGGTTCTCGAGGATCTGCGCACCCGGCGTCGCGCCGGTGGGGTTGTTGACGAGGCCGCGCAGCGCGACCGACGGGGCGAACAGCGAATCGCGGAAGAACGGGCTCAGGCGGATGATCTCGATCGCGGGGCCGCCCGGCACGTTCGGCACGCCGACGCGGACGTCGGGCTCGATCGCGAGGAACATCGTGCCGTAGATGCCGCCGAACGACTGGCCGGTGTAGTAGATCCGGCCCGGATCGAGATCGGCGCTGCCGTCGCCATCGACGTCGATGCCGGCCTGGACCTCGCGCACGAGCTGCATCAGATCGGTGATGGTCTGGCGCAGCCCGTCGGTGCTGCCGCGCAGCGTGTTCGGCCGCACCGCGCTCACGCCCTCGGTGCCCTCGATCACGCCATCGCCGTTCTGGTCGACGCCGCGACCGCCCGACGGGAAGGTGACGGCTCCCGCGGGCGTCGTGATCGTGATCGTGCCGGCGGCGCCGCCGCCATGGCCGACGACGTTGATCGCCAGGGTGGCGATGCCCTGGGCCGCCAGGCTACCCGCGACGGTGAATGGCAAGCCTTCCCGGCTGTCGCCGAAGCCGTGGCCGACGATCGCGACCGGCCAGCCGCGGGCGGGCTTCGGCGTCGCCGGCGTGAACAGGCTGAAGTAGATCGTGTTCGCGTCGTGCACGACCGGCCTGCCGGAGCGCGTGCCGATCGGGGTGATGAACGCGCCGGGCGTGAGGTAGTTTGGCGACGAGAACCGGCCATAGGCGAGCTGCCCGATCGCGCCGGTGCCCGGCAGTGCCAGGCCGGTGAGGAGGATGGTCGGCAGCGGGACGTTGGCGAACGTGGTGGTCCCGACCTGCCGGTGCTGGACTCCGGACACCGCCGGGCTGAACGGGAACACGGTGCGCTCGCCGTTCGCGCCGAGGCGGAAGTCGACCGGCGTCACCCGGCCGGCCTTGACCTGGTCGCGGATCTTCTCGAGCACGGAGGTGGTGCTGAGCGTGGTGAACACCGTCGCCGCGACCACGCGGTCGTGGTGGTGGTCGCGGGTCCGGTCCAGCGCGTCGCGGACGTCGTCGTCGAACCCACCGCCGCCGGCGATCGCATGACCGTGCGCATCGCGCACGCCGCTGGTCACGACGAGGAGGTAGCGCGTGTGCGGCTCGAGCAGCTCGTCGGACTCGGCGTGCAGGGTCGACGACGCCGGGTCCCACACGATCTGGTTGATCCCGACCTTCTTGCCGAACGAGCCGCCGCCGACGGTGCTGCCCAGGCTGACCAGGAACACCGTGTCACTGGTGACGCTCGCGACGTCGATCGCACCGGTGAACGGGATCGTGAGCCGCGGCTGCGGGTTGAAGCCGTCGAGCGTGTTGAGCACGTCGATGTCCTCGCACGCGACCGGCTGCGCCCGGCAATCGGGCTTGGGCAGGTGTACGCGCAGGAACGTGTTCTGGGTGAAGTCGAGCACCGTGAAACGGTCGCTGGGAAACAGCGTGCGGTCGGGGTCGCGGGCATCGGACATCACGCGGACACCGGCCGCGGATGCAACGACCGGAAGCGACGTCAGGACCAGCGCGAATGCGGCACGAGCGATACTGCGCATGAATTCCTCCTTGACTGCGTCGACGAATGAAGCCTGCTGATGGTTCCCAGGAACCTGCGGGTTCGGCACGGGATCGAGATCCCGGGGGAGCAAGCTCCGGCAGGGTGGCCGGCGCGGTCGCGATCGGCAAGCGCGCGTGTCGGGAGATCGCGGTCGCGCGCGTCCGTGCCTGGGCGCTCGCCGGATGTGCGGCGAGGCGCGTACGAGCCTCCGAACTACGGGAGCTCGGCGAGCACGCGATCCAGGGTCTCGATCAGGCGGGTCCCGTCGGAGCGATCGAATGGCATCGGCGGCCGGATCTTCAGGACGTTGTGGAGCGGGCCATCGGTGCCGAGCAGGATGCGCTCGTCCCGCATCCGGTTCACGAGGTAGGATGCCTCGGCCGCGGCGGGCGCGAGCGTGTCGCGATCGGTCACGAGCTCGACCCCCAGGAACAGCCCCGAGCCGCGCACGTCGCCGATCACCGCGTGGCGGGCGACGAGCGCGCGCAGCCCGGCCGCGAGCTCGGCACCGACCGCGTCGGCGTGGGCCTGGAGCGCCTCGTCGCGCATCACGTCGAGCACGGCGGCACCGGCCGCGCACGACACGGTGTTGCCGCCGAACGTACTGAAGTACTCCATGCCGTTGTCGAACGCGTCGGCGATCGCGCGCGTGGTCACGACCGCGGCGAGCGGATGGCCGTTGCCGAGCGGCTTGCCCATCACGACGATGTCGGGCACCACGCCCTGGGCCTCGAACGCCCACAGGTGGCTGCCGATCCGTCCGAGCCCGGTCTGGACCTCGTCGGCGATGCAGATGCCGCCGGCGGCGCGGACCGCGCGATAGACCGCGGCGAGGTAGCCGGCGGGGAACATGATCTGGCCGCCGACGCTGGGGCACGACTCGGCGAGGAACGCGGCCGGCGCACGACCGCGGGCAGCGAGGCCCTCGACGAGGCCGGCGACCTCGGCCGCGTACTTCGCTCCGGCCTCCGGATCGCTCCGCCGGTGGCGGCCGCGATAGTCGTCCGCGAGCGGCGCGACGTGCACCCAGTCCGGTGCGCCGAGGCCGCCCGGCCCGGCGTGCTTGTACGGGCTCGCGTCGATCAAGGTCGTGGTGTTGCCGTGGTACGCGGCGTCGAGCACGACGAGGTCGCGCCGCCGGGTGTAGCCGCGCGCCAGCCGGATCGCGAGCTCGTTGGCCTCGCTGGCCGAGCTCACGAAGAAGCACACCTGGAGCGGCGCGGGCAGCGTGCTGGTCAGCCGCTCGGCATAGTCCTCGAGCCCGTCGTGGAGGTAGCGCGTGTTGGTGCTCAGCACGGCCATCTGGCGCGCGGCGGCGGCCACCACGTGAGGATGGCAGTGCCCGACGTGGGGCACGTTGTTGTAGGCGTCGAGATAGCGGTGGCCGTCGTCGTCGTACAGGTACTGGCGCCAGCCGCGGGCGAGCCGCAGCGGCCGGCGATACGCGATCGCCAGGCTCGGTCCGACCAGCGCGCGCCGCCGCGCCAGCGTGTCGTGCACCGGCCGCTGCGCCGGCGGAAACCGCTCGGCGGCGATGCCGACCAGGAGGTTCGGATCGGGCGAGATGCTGCGCCAGACGTCGCGGCGGCTCGCCGTGCCCACGCCCGGAAAGTCGCTGCCCAGGCCGAGGAAGTCGCAGATGATCTGGAGGTGGAGGTGCGGCGTCCAGCCGCCGTTGTGCTCGGGCGCGCCGAGCGCGGCGATCGGCTCGCCGCGCGCCACGCGCTGGCCGACCCGCAGGTGGGCGAACGAGCTCGCGCGCAGGTGGCCGTACAGCGTGAAGAACTCGACGCCGTCGTCGGTGCGGTGCTTCAGCACGAGGACGCCGCCGTAGTCGAGGTGGACGCGATGCTCGTCGGCGGCGTGGACCTCGCCATCGAGCGGCGCGTGCACCGCGGTGCCGGCCTCGGCGAACAGGTCGAGGCCGAGGTGGATCGTCCGGCGCTCGGCGAGCGTGCCATCGCCGGCGGCGAACGCGGGCGTCGGGTAGAGCAGGCGCGGCTCGTCGTAGCGGCCGACGGCGACGCGGACGCCGGCGTCGCGGATCGCGCCGAACACCCGCGCGGTGAACGCCGGCTCGGCGTTGTCGCGCTCGTCGCCGCCGACCAGCGCGCTGGCGACGCCGAGATCGAGCACCAGCGCCGGCTCGACCCGGAGATCGATGCCGAGCACCGGCGCGAACGAGCGGGTCCGCGCGGCGAGCCAGTCGCGCACGGCCGCGCTCGACGCCACCGGCTCGAGGCCGCACGCGCTTCGCACCGTGGCGGCGGCGACGCCGAACGGGATCCGTGCCAGCCGCGGCAGCGTGCGCCGCACCGCCGCCTGGCTCACGCCCAGGTAGTCGTTGTCGGGGTGGCGGCGCTGCTGGTACGCCGCCAGGCACGCGCTCATGCACAGCCGCAGCGCGGCCAGGCCGAACACGGCGTGCATCTCGGGCTCGGTCAGCGCGCGGACGGCGTGGTAGCCGTGCACCATCTGCCACATCACCGACAGCGGATCGGACGCATCCAGCATCGCGTAGGCGATCGCGATCGCCAGGTCGCCGACCGTGATGCCGTGGACCATGTCGCCGAAATCGACGATGCCGGTGACGCGCTGGTGGCGATCGAACAGGTCGGGGCCACCGCCGACCAGCACGTTGTGGTCGTTGACGTCGCCGTGGATCACGCTGCGCGACAGCCCGGCGAGCGCACCGGCGGTGTGGCCATCGAAGCCACCGAGCATCGCGTCGATCGCGGCGCCGAGCTCCGGATCGGCGATCAGCGCCCGGTGCCGGGCGACCACGGCGCGGCCGTGCGTCAGGTCCCAGTGGAAGTCGCGGTGCAGCGCCGGATCGTCAAAGCCGTCGAGCGCGCGGGTCAGCTCGGCGACCGCCGCGCCGAGCTCGTGGGCCAGCGCGGGCGAGCGGTGCGCCACACCGCCGAGCGGCACGCCGGGCAGCGCCGATACCGCCCACGCGAGGTGGACGCGGCCGTCGGGCGCGGTGACCTCGGCCAGCGTGCGGCCGTCGCGCAGGACCTGCACGGCCGGCGTCCGCGCGAACCGCCGCGACACGTGCTGCATCGCGCGCTGCTCGGCGGCCAGGAACGCCCGGTCCTCGCCGGCGCCGGCGATCTTGAGCACCAGGCGGGGCTCGCCATCGACGCGGAGCAGGAAGTTCTGATCGCGCTCGCTCGGCAGCGCGGACGCCGCCGCGGAGACGCCGAGCAGCTCGCGCGCGAGCGCCTCGACGCGCGCACGGTCGAAGCACGGGGGATCGTCGATCATGCGGCGAGCCTACACCGGCGGCCGCGGCGCCTCGACCGCTGGCTTGACCTGGGCGAGCCAGCCCTCGAGGAACCCGCGCAATCCGCCGCCGCGCAACCGAGCCTAGCTGAAGCCGAGCAGCCGGCCGCCCTGGTAGACCAGGAAGCTCGTGATCCAGGCCAGCACGGTCATGTAGCCGAACAGGAACAGCGGCCAGCGCAGGCTCGCGGTCTCGCGGCGGACCACGGCGAGCGTGCTCATGCACTGGCACGCCAGCGCGAAGAAGATCATCAGCGACAGTCCGACCAGCGGGGTGTACGAGTGCCGGCCGGTGCTGTCCTTGGCGTCGCGCAGCGCCTGGCGCAGCGGCTCGGACCGCGAGTCGGCGTCGCTGCCGACCGCGTAGACGATGCCGAGCGTGGACACGAACACCTCGCGGGCGGCGAACGCACCGATGATGCCGACGCCGATCTTCCAGTCGAACCCGAGTGGCCGGATCGCCGGCTCGATCGCGTGGCCGATCCGGCCGCCGTAGCTGTTCTCGAGCTGGGTCGCCTGCTTCTCGGCCTCGACGCTGGCCCGGGCGTCCTCGCTGGATGCGTGCTCGATCAGCGCGTCGTAGTCCGGCGCGCCGGCCGGCATGTGGCGCGGGAAGTACAGCAGGGCCCACAGCGCGATCGAGCACGCGAGGATCACCGTGCCGGCCTCGCGCAGGAACATCGACGACTTGCCCCACATCATGCGCAGCACGCCGCCGAGCCGCGGCCAGCGGTACGGCGGCAGCTCGATCACGAACGGAAGGCGCTTGGCCTTGAGCGGCTTGACCGTCCGGGACATGACCCACGCCGCGATCAGCGCGGTCGCCACGCTGAACAGGTACATGCCGACCATGAGCAGGCCCTGGACCCAGCGCGAGCCCGGGATCAACGCGCCGATCACGAGGGTGTAGACCGGCAGGCGCGCCGAGCACGTCATCAGCGGCACGACCATCATCGTCAGGATGCGGTCGCGGCGGCGCTCCATCGTCCGGGTCGCCATCACCGCCGGGACCGCGCACGCGAAGCCCGACAGCATCGGCACGAACGCGCGGCCGTGCAGGTTCATCGATCGCATGATGCGATCCATCAGGTACGCGACCCGGGCGAGGTAGCCGCAGTCCTCGAGGAAGCCGAGGAACAGGAACAGGAGCAGGATCTGGGGCAGGAACACCATCACCGCGCCAACCCCGCCGATCACGCCCTGGACCAGGAAGTCCGAGAAGATGCCATGGCCGAGCACGCCCTGGAGCTCGGCGCCGCACCACTTGAACAGCTGATCGATCGCGTCGATCGCCGGCGACGACCACCAGAACAGCGACATGAACAGCACGGACATCACCGCGATGAACACGCCGAATCCGCCCGTGCGGTGGAGCAGCACGTGGTCGATGCGCTGGGTCAGGCTGCGGTCGGGCGGCCGCGACACCAGCGCCGCGACCTCGCGGTCGAGCCAGGCCCAGCGCGCGAGCACGGCCTCGTCGTCGCGCGGCGCCGGCTCGGCGATCACGGCCGCGCGCAGCGTGTCGGGGACGTCGAGCTCGTCGTCGTCGGCGCTGCCGGTGAGTGGCTCGACGCAGGTCAGCGCCCACAAGGCGAGCGCATCGTCGGCGGCCGGCACCGCCGCGCCGTAGCGCGTGGCCGAGCGCCAGCTCGCGGGCAGCGCACCCGAAACCGTGTCGATCCGGGCGCGGAGCGCGCGCGCGGGCTGCCAGTGCCAGATCGCGCGACGCTCGGCGCGGAGCGCGCGATCGACCGCGGCGCGCAGGTCATCGAGGCCGACCCGGGTGCGCGCGGTGACCGCGACGACCTCGCAACCCAGCGTGGCGGCGAGCGCGCGGGGGTCCGGCGTCGCCGCGCCCGCCTCGTCCACCATGGTCAGCGCGACGATGCAGCGCGCGCCGAGCTCCTGGCACTGCAGCAACAGGTACGCCGAGCGCGCGACCTGGGTCGCGTCGACGCACACGATCACCGCGTCGGGCACCGGCGCGCCGCCCACGCCGATCACCGCGTCGAGCGCGATCTGCTCCTCGGCGCTGCGCGCGTTGACCGAGTAGGTCCCGGGCAGGTCGCGCAGGTCGGCGATCCGGCCGCCGGGCAGGGTGAGCTCGCCACACGCGGCCTCGACGGTGATGCCCGGGTAGTTCGAGACCTTGGCCGACGAGCCGGTCAGCGCGTTGAACAGCGTGGTCTTGCCGACGTTGGGGTTGCCCGCGAGCACCAGCTGCGGGCGATCCGGGACCGGATCGCGGACCACCGGGTCGCCATGACACGACGCCTGCGTCATCTGGGCTCGACCTGGATCTGGGCGGCCTCGGCGCGCCGGATCGACCACTGCCCGCCGCGGACCTCGATCCGGAGCGGGTCACCGAGCGGCGCGACGGTCACGACCCGCACCGAGGTGCCGGGCACCAGGCCCATCTCGAGGAGGCGGCGACGAAATGCCCGCGGGCCATCGACCGTCTGCACCGTGACTGCGCGACCGAGCGGGGTCTCTGCGAGGGAGGCCACTTCTCGTGGCTACCATTTCTGAAAACGGTTTTCAATCTCGACAAACTGATACCTACACGTAGGTGCTCGAGATCGCACGCGGGGAGACCGGGGTGTCGCGCCAGCCTGACGCGATGCTACATTCCCAGGCAAGGTTTTCTCGATGAACAGCGCCCAGACTTTGCTGCTCAATCAGGGATTCGAGCCGATCAAGGTGATCTCGTGGCAGCGGGCCATCAGCCTGCTGTTCCTCGGCAAGGTCGAGGTCCTCGAAGAGTACGACCGCGACATCCGATCGGTGAACCTCATCATCAAGGTTCCCGCGGTCGTGCGGCTCCTGCGGGCGTTCCGCCGCCACGCCCGGCCGGTCAAGTTCTCGCGGGTCAACATCTACGCCCGCGACAACTACAAGTGCCAGTACTGCGGGAAGAAAGCGTCGATCAGCGAGCTGACCTACGACCACGTGGTGCCGCGCTCGCAAGGCGGGATGACCGAGTGGACCAACATCGTGACGTGCTGCTACCTGTGCAATCGCAAGAAGGGTGGCCGGACGCCGCGTGAGGCCGGCATGGCGCTGCTCGCCCACCCGAGCCAGCCCAACTGGGTCCCGGCGGTGGCGATCCGGATCTCGCTGAGATCCATCCCGGATGCCTGGCGCGACTATCTGTACTGGACCGGCGAGCTCGACAAGGACGCTCCCGATAGCTGAGGCCACGCGATGGCGACGCTATCCGCGATGACGGGGTGGTGCGTCGCGTCATCCCGCGATAACACGTGTCCATGACCCGCGACGGACACGGGGACCGACATGTGATCGCCAGGGCCGCCGGCGCGCTGGCCGACCGCGCCGTTGCGGCCGCACGTGCCCTGACCCAGGACGGCCGCGCGATCGATGACCACCAGGTCGTCGTCGAGCGCGTGGCGTACGCCGCGACCGAGGCGCGGGTGATCGCCGAGCTCGCGGCGGTGCCGGACGAGCAAGGCGAGCAAGGCGAGCAAGGCGAGCCGGGCGGGCCGGGCAGGCTCGCCGAGCTCGCGCGCGGCGCCGCGGCCGAGCTCGCCGCCGGGATCCCGCATCGCCTCGCGCCCGTCGCGCCGGTGCTGGGGCTGGACGCGCTCGGCTACGACGCCGATGCCGCGGCCGCGATCGCCGCGGGCATCGCCCCGGCGGCGGTCGAGCGCACCGGCGAGGCGGTGATCGCCGCCCAGGGCCCGGCGCGCTGGCCGCTCGACGAGACCCTGGGCGAGGTCCGCGCCAACGTCCGCGCGTTCGCCGAGCGCGAGGTCGCGCCGCACGCCGAGCGCATCCACCGCCATGACGAGCTGGTCCCCGAGCGGTTGATCCAGGAGATGGCCAAGGCCGGCTACTTCGGGCTGTCGATCCCCGAGCGCTACGGCGGCCACGAGCTCGGCAACCTGGCGATGATCCTGACCACCGAGGAGCTGTCGCGTGCGTCGCTCGCGGCGGCGGGATCGCTGATCACGCGGCCGGAGATCCTGGCCAAGGCGCTGCTCGCCGGCGGCACCGAGGCCCAGAAGCAGGCGTGGCTGCCCCGGCTGGCCTCCGGCGAGGTCATGGCGGCGATCAGCGTCACCGAGCCGAACACCGGCTCGGACGTCGCCGCGGTGTCGTGCCGCGCCGAGCCGACCGACGGCGGCTGGCTGATCTCGGGCCAGAAGGCGTGGTGCACGTTCGCCGGCCGCGCCGACGTGATCGCGCTGCTGGCCCGCACCGGCGGCGACGGCTCGCGCGGGCTGACGCTGTTCATCGTCGACAAGCCGCGGTTTCCAGGCCACGAGTTCACCGCGTCGCAGCCCGGCGGCGGGACCCTGGCCGGCAAGGCCGACCGCACGCCCGGGTACCGCGGCATGCACTCGTTCGGGCTGGCGTTCGATCGCTGGTTCGTGCCCGCCGCGCAGCTGGTCGGCGGCGACGCCGGGATCGGCCGCGGCTTCGCGCTGCAGATGGCCGGGTTCGCGGCGGGCCGGCTGCAGACCGGCGGCCGGGCGTGCGGCCTGACGATGGCCGCGGTCGAGGACACCGCGCGCTACGTCGCCGAGCGCACCCAGTTCGGCCGGCCGATCGGCGACTACGGTCTGACCCGCTACCAGCTCGGCCGCATGGCCCAGCGCCTGATCGCGGCCCGCGCGATCACGTACGCTGCCGCGCGCGAGATGGACGCCGACGAGCGCACGGCGATGCCGCTGGCCGCGATGGCCAAGCTGTTCGCGTGCGACGTCGCCGTGGAGGTGACCCAGCTCGGCCAGGTCCTGCACGGCGGCTGGGGCTACGCCGAGGAGTACCCGATCAGCCGCTACGTCGCCGACGCGCAGGTCCTGCCGATCTTCGAGGGCGTCAAGCCGATCCTCACGCTCAAGGTCGTCGGCCGGTCGCTGCTGGCCCGCCGTGGATGACGCCGCGCGCTGCCCGCGCTGCCTGCTGCAGCGCCGCGTCTGTCTATGCGCGGCGATCCCCACCGTGGCGACCCGCACCCGGATCGTGATCGTCCGCCACCACCTCGAGCGCTGGCGATCGTCGAACTCGGGCCGGCTCGCGCACCTGGCGCTGCCCAACAGCGAGATCGTCGAGCACGGCGGGGCGGCGGGAGTTGCCGCGCTGCCGCCGCTCGCCGGGGCGTGGCTGGTGTTTCCGGAGGGCGAGCCGGCGCACACCGCCCCGGAGCCGCCGCCGCGTCAGCTGGTGGTGCTCGATGCCACGTGGTCGCAGGCGCGCCGGATGTTCCGCAAGCTTGCCGGGCTGCGCGGCCTGCCGATCCTGCGGCTGCCCGACGCGCCGATGCCGGCGGCGCGGCTGCGCGAGTCGCCCGGCCCGGGCCGGGTCTCGACGATCGAGGCGATCGCCGGTGCGCTCCGGATCATCGAGGGCGAGTCCGCCGCGGCGCCGCTCGAGGCGCTGTTCGCGCTCGCGGTGGCCCGCGCGGCGGCGACCGGGCGCAACGTCGCGGGCTGAGGGCAGCGCGTCGCAGGTGCGGCGGCCGCGGATGATTGCGCAGGTGTGGCGAAATCCACTACGATCGACCACCGTGGCAGCTTCGCGCCCAGCTCGCGCCGGGATCCCGATCTGGGCCAAGCTGATCGTCACGATGTCGGTGGTGGTCGCCGCCGCCGTCGGGGTCGCGATGCTGTTCGCGCAGCGCGCGATCGACCGGATCCGCGACGCGCAGGTCATCGCGCGCTCCGAGGACGGCCAGAACGCGATCGCGCGCGACTCCGAGCTGGTCGCCCAGGCGGTCGCGGCGTCGGTCGCGTTTCCGCTCACCACCAGCACCTACGAGGAGGTCGAGGCCCTGCTCGAGGCCGCGATCGACCAGGACCACCGCAGCGGCGAGCACCGCTTCGTGTGGCTGCTCGCGCGCGACACCGCCGGGCGGGTGGTCGCCCGGACCCGGGACGCGCCGTCGCCGACCAAGCTCGACACGTACGAGCGGCGGCTCGCCGACGGGCTGGTCAACAACGGCGTGGTCCACGCGTCGATCGGCGGCTTCGAGTCGGTGTACGGCGCCGACATCAAGCTCCAGGGCACGTTCGTCGGCAAGCTGCGGATCGGCGTCTCGGCGGATCACCTCGAGCGCAAGCTGCACGACGCGATCGAGGCGAGCGTCGAGCACGCGCGCGAGGAGCGCAACCACGCGCTGTGGGCCTCGATCGCGATGCTCGCGATCGGCATCGCGGTCGCGGCGTTCTTCGGCATCCAGCTGACCCGGCCGATCCAGGAGCTCACCGCGCAGGCCGAGCGGATCGCGGTCGGCGACCTCGACAGCCGGGTCGAGCCGGTCCGGCGCGACGAGCTCGGCGTGCTCGCCTACAAGTTCAACGTGATGTCGGAGGAGCTGCGCCGCCTGCTCGCCGAGCAGACCCGCAAGGCGTCGCTCGAGCGCGAGATGTCACTGGCCCGCCACGTCCAGCAGGCGATGCTGCCGCCCGACAAGCTCGACCAGCACGGCGCGATCAAGGTCATCGGCTACTGCATGCCAGCGTCGAGCTGCGGCGGCGACTGGTGGACCTACCGCAAGCTCGCGGATGGCCGGATGCTGGTGGTCGTGGGCGACGCGACCGGCCACGGCATCCACTCGGCGATGATCGCGGCGACGGCGCGCGGCGCGGTCGAGGCCCTGGCCTCGATCGAGGAGCGGCTGTTGATCCCCGACCAGGTGCTGCGCGCGATCGACTCGGCGATCCGCCAGCTCGGCGATCCGAGCGTGCTGATGACCGCGTTCGCGGCGCTGCTCGATCCGGCGAGCGGCACCCTGCACTACGCCAACGCCGGCCAGAACTTCCCGTACGTGATCAAGCTCGGCGCCGAGCGCGTGCTCGGCGAGGCCCGCATCGTGGCCGCGAGCGGCAACCCGCTCGGCGACCACACCATCCCGGTCGAGATCCGGCGCGGATCGCTCGAGCTCGCACCGGGCGATCTGTTCGTGTGCTTCACCGACGGCCTGGTCGAGCGCGCCAACCGCGCCGGCCAGCTGTTCGGCGACCGCCGGCTGCGCGGCGCGCTGATCGGCGAGGCGCTGCCCGACGGCCGGGCGCTGGTCGCGCTGCGCGACCGCGTGGTGCAGAAGGTCGAGGCCTATGCCGCCGGATCGATCGCCGAGGACGACATCACGCTCGTGATGTGTCAGTTCGATCCCGCGCAGGCCCAGGCACCGGCCGGGCCTGTCACGGGCCGCGGCGCGGCGTGACCGCGGCGGCAAGGGCGATCGCGGCCGCGCTTGACTGGCGCCGCCGTGCCCGCTGCCGTATGTTCGGCCCCGCCATGCGTGGGTTTGTCCTCCTGTTCGTGCTCTCGGGCCTTGTTGCGTGCAAGCGCGCCACCGACGATCCGCCCTCGACCGGCTCCAGCGCGCCGGGCAGCACGGCGGGATCGAGCGCGCCGCAGGGCCAGAAGGTCACGCCGCCGTTCGATCTGAAGAAACCACCGGGCGACGCGATCAAGACCGCCTCCGGCCTGATCTACAAGAAGATCGTCGCCGCCGACAGCGGCGTCCAGCCCCGGCGCAACGACACCGCGCTGATCAAGTTCACCGGCTGGCATCAGAGCACCGGCGAGACGTTCTTCAACAACCGGGACGCCCGCGGCCAGGCGATGCCGCTCAACCTGGCGCAGTCCGCGCCGGGGTTCACCGAGGCGCTGCAGCTGCTGCACGCCGGCGAGCAGGCGATGCTGTGGATGCCGCCCGCGATCGGCTACAAGACGCCGCCGGCCGAGGGCAAGGGCGACACCGAGGTCTACCTGGTCGACGTGGTCGAGGTCCTGCAGGCGCCCCCGACCCCCGAGGACGTCGCCAAGGCGCCCGGCAACGCGACCGTGCTCAAGTCCGGGACCAAGCTCGTCGTCATCCGCCCCGGCACGGGCAAGGACAAGGTCCGGCCGTACGACACGGTGACGTACAACTACACGGCGTGGGACAGCACCGGCCGGATGGTCGACTCGACGGAGTTCCGCCACCACGCGGTGACCGGTCAGGTCCACAAGCAGTCGACCGGCATCTCCGAGATGCTGACCCAGATGACGGTGGGCGAGCGTACCCGGTTCTGGATCGACGCCGAGAAGATGACCGGTGGCAGCCGCGCCCCCGCCGGCGCCGACCACGGCACGCTGTGCTACGAGGTCGAGGTCACGCAGGTGACCAAGACGGAGCACGAGCCGCCCCCGACCCCGTCCGACGTTGCCAAGCCGCCGGCCGAGGCCAAGAAGACACCCAAGGGCGTGTTCTACCGCGTGATCGCAGCCGGTCCGGGCAAGGATCCGCGGCACCCGACCGCGAACGACACGGTCAAGGTCAACTACACGGGCTGGACCACCGACGGCAAGATGTTCGACTCGTCGCTGCTCACCGGGCAACCGGCGCAGTTCGGCCTGCGCAACGTGATCGCGGGATGGACCGACGGGATCCCGGTGATGACGACCGGCGACCGCGTGCGGTTCTGGATCCCCGAGGAGCTCGCTTACAAGGGTCAGCCCGGCAAGCCGCAGGGCATGCTGGTGTTCGACGTCGAGCTGCTCGGGATCGTGGAGATGACCGGCCACTGATGGTCCCGGCCGAGGTCGCCCGGGCATGGGGCTGGGAGGCCGCCGAGATCGCGCCGCTGTCCGGGGGGCTGATCAACACGACCTACACCGTCCGGCACGGCGGCGAGCCGATCGCGGTGCTGCAGCGGCTGCATCCGATCTTCGCGGGCGAGGTCAACTTCGACATCGACGCGGTCACCCGCCACCTGGCGGCGCGCGGCGTGACCACGCCGCGGCTGATCCGGACCCGCGACGGCCGCGCCTGGCACGACGATGCCGGCCGGGCGTGGCGCGCGCTCAGCTGGATCGACGGCGTGACCGTGCACGCCGTGCCCGATCCGCGATGGGCCGAGGCCGGCGGTGCGCTGGTCGGCGCGTTTCACCGCGCGGTCGCCGACCTGTCGCACGACTACGCGTTCGCGCGCGTCGGGGTGCACGACACCCACGCGCACCTGGCGCGGCTGGCGGACCATGTCGCCGCGGGCGGAGACGCCGAGGCGGTCGCGCTCGGCCGCGAGGTCCTGGACGCGGTGCGCGGGCTGCCGGCGCTCCCGGACGTGCCGCGCAGGCATTGCCACGGCGATCTGAAGATCTCGAACCTGCTGTTCGCGGCGCCGCCGGTGCGCGGCGTCTGCCTGGTCGACCTCGACACGCTCGGGCTGTCGACGATGGCGTTCGAGCTCGGCGACGCGATGCGCTCGTGGTGCAACCCGCACGGCGAGGACGCCGGGGTGGTCGCCTTCGATCTGGCGATCTTCGCCGCCGCGATCCGCGGGTTTCGCCAGGTCGCCGATCGCTTCGTCACCGACGCCGAGAAGACCGCGATCGTCCTCGGGCTCGAGACCGTGTGCCTCGAGCTCGCCGCGCGGTTCGCGATCGACGTGTTCCGCGACGACTACTTCGGCTGGGACCCGTCGCGGTTTGCGTCGCGCCGGGCGCATAACCTGATCCGGGCGCAGGGCCAGCTGGCGCTCGGCCTCGCGGTCCGCGCGGTCCGGGCGGACGCGCTCGATGTGGTCCGGAGTGCGACCGTGGTGGGTGCCTGAGCGCGTCGCGAGCGCATCTCGGGCGTGCCCTGGGCCCTGGGAGGCCGTGAAGACCGTCACGATCTTCGGTAGGTTACAACTGCCTCACCGCCGCGATCGCGCTTCGCCACCGCCGCCAAGTGCGCTCTAATATGGCCATGCGACTTCGCAGGTCGGCCGTGCTGGTCGGCAGCTTGCTCGTGACCACCACTGCCGCCGCCGCGGTGCCGCGCACCCTGCGCAGCGGGCGTACCGCGTCGTACGACACGCTGACCGCCACGCCGGCGGCCGGGCTCGGCAAGCCGCTGCGCGTCCAGGCCGCCGTGCGGTGGTCGCAACCGGCGACGGCCGCCTGGCAGAAGCTCGCGGCGACCGGGCCATGGCAGGCGATCTGGGACCGCGCCACCGGCGTGCCCAGCCGGATCTGGGGGCCGGGCATCGCCGCGCCGGGGTCGATGGCGTCGCCGGCGGTCGCCGAGCGGGTCGCGCGTGCCACGCTCGCCGAGCACATCGCCCTGCTCGCGCCGGGGGCGTCGCCGGACGACTTCGCGCTGGTGTCGAACACGTCCGACGGCGACATCCGCTCGGTCGGCTTCGTCCAGAAGCACGGTGGCCGGGTCGTCGTCGGCGGCCAGGTCAGCTTCCGGTTCAAGCGCGACCGGCTGTTCGTGATCGGCTCGGAGGCGCTGCCCCACGTCGCGCTGCCGGCGCAGACCCGGGCTCGGATCGCGACCGCCGCGCTCCGCGATCGCGCCGCCACCGGGCTGCGCCGCGAGCTCGCGTCGATCGACCTTCCGGCCGATGCCCCGGTGACCGCGCCGGGCGACGAGGTCGTGCTGCCGCTGGTCGGCGACGACGCGGTGCTCGGCTACCGGCTCGCCGTGCCGGTGACGATCGACGGCGGGGCGCAGGGTCGCTACCTCGCCTATACCGATCCCGCGACCGGCGACGTCCTCGCCGTGCATCAGATGAACCTGTTCGCGACCGGCACGGTGCTCTACCACGCGATCGACCGCTATCCGGGCCGGCCGCGGATCGACCGCCCGGCGCCGCGCGCTCATGTCGGGCTCGACAGCGTGATGCAGACGACGTCGGTGACCGGCCAGCTGTCGTGGACCGACCTCGTGCCGGACATGGTGACCGTGACGACCTCCGTGGTCGGCGACCTGGTGACGATCGTCAACAAGGCCAGCGGCGGCGCGCTCGCGACCGCGCAGCTGACCCTGGCCGCCGGCGGCCAGGTCGTGTGGGACGCCTCGGCGGTCGTCGAGGACGACGCCCAGGTCCAGACCTACCTCAACGTCAGCCGCGCCAAGGACTTCGCGCGCGAGCTCGATCCGGGCATGCCGACGCTCGGCGACCAGATCACCGCCAACGTCAACATCGCCCAGGAGTGCAACGCGTTCTTCGACGGCAAGGCGCTCAACTTCTTCCATGCGTCGAGCCGGTGCCAGAACACCGGGCTGATCCAGGACGTCGTGTTCCACGAGTACGGCCACGCCGTGCACATGGCCGAGATCATCAACGGCGTTGGCGCGTTCGACGGCGCGATGAGCGAGGGCGCGGCCGACTTCTTCGCGGCGCAGATCACCGGCGACTCCGGCATGGGCCGCGGGTTCTACTTCAACGACACGCCGCTGCGCGAGCTCGACCCGGCCATGGCCGAGAACCGCTGGCCCGAGGACATCGGCGAGATCCACAAGACCGGCATCATCTTCGGCGGCACGTTCTGGGACCTGCGCAAGGCGCTGATCGCCTCGCTCGGTCAGGCCGAGGGCATCCGGGTCACCGAAAAGCTGTTCCTCGGCGCGCTGCGGCGCTCGGTCAGCATCCCGAGCAGCCTGATCGAGGTGCTCGCGGCCGACGACGACGACGCCGACCTCAGCAACGGCACGCCGCACGAGTGCGCGATCCGGGACGCCTACGGCCGGCACGGCCTGCGCACCGCGACCGGCACGATCCAGGCGCCCGACCGGCTCGCGCAGCCGACGGCCTCGACCGCGGTGCACATCCAGGTCAGCGGCCTGGCGACGCGGTGCACCGGCGACGCGCTCGATCACGCCGAGCTGTCTTGGAAGCCGACGGCCGGGTCGGCGCCCGCGGCGGGAAGCGTGACCGCAACCCAGACCAGCCCGACCGAGTTCTCGGCCGAGCTGCCGGTCGCGACCAACGACACGACGCTCTACCAGGCCCGCGTCGTGTTCAAGGACGGCTCGGTGCTGACCCTGCCCGACAACCTGGCCGATCCGTACTACCAGCTCTACCAGGGTCAGACGGTCTCGCTGTACTGCACGAGCTTCGAGGACGGTGACCCGCTGGCCGCCGGCTGGACGACGGCGACCGACGATGGCTCGGCGTCGCCGTGGGTCTGGGGCGTGCCTGCCTCGGGGAGCACCGATCCACCGGCGGCGTTCAGCGGCCGGCACGCGCTGGTCCAGGTGCTCGACGGCGACTACGCGCCCAGGTCGTCGTCATCGGTCAAGATGCCGCCGATCGACGTCGGCCACTGGTCCGATGTCCACCTGCAGTACCGCCGGTGGCTCGCCGTCGAGGACAGCCACTTCGACCAGGCGCGGGTCACCGTCGGCGGCAAGCCGGCCTGGGTCAACTACAGCCAGAACATCGGCGACTCGAGCTCGGCCCAGCACCTCGACCGCGAGTGGCGGTTCCACGACGTGCCGGTCTCGGGCTACCAGAGCGGCCACACGCTCGACATCGCCTGGGACCTGACCTCGGACGAGGGACTGCAGTTCGGCGGCTGGGCGATCGACGACGTCTGCGTGGTGGCCAACGTCAACGGCGTGTGCGGCGACGGCGTGGTCACCGCGCACGAGGCCTGCGACGACGGGCCGAACAACGCCGACCGGCCCAACGCGTGCCGCACGTTCTGCCAGGCGCCGGCCTGCGGCGACCGGATCGTCGACGACGGCGAGGCTTGCGACGATGGCCCCGACGGCGACGGCACCTGCACGCCGGACTGCGAGCTGGTCGGCCCGCCGTCGCTGGGCGGCTGCTGCTCGGCCGAGCGCGGCGCGGCGGGGCCGTTCGCGCTGACCGCGGTCGTGCTCGGCCTGGTGCTGCGGCGCCGGCGTCGCGCGCTGCGCTGATCTGGCGGTGGCGGCTCCGGGGCGTGTCGCGCGGCCACGCCGGTCATCGAGGTCGCCGATCCTCGACGCGAGCGGCGCGATCGGGCGGCGAAGCAGCTGGCGCCGCCTACTGGTCGCGGCCGTCGAGCGAGCCGTCCCCGTTGCGGTCCAGCGGGCGGGGCCGGCGGGCCATCCCGGGCGGCATCTCGTCGGGGCTGATCACGCCGTCTCCGTTGCGATCGAAGCGCTCGACCATGCGGCGGATCCGCTCGTTGCGGCGGTCGGGGCGGTACGCGCGGTCGTCGCGGTCGGGACGATCGGCGCGGTTGTCGCGGTCGGGTCGACCGGAGCGCCGCTCGTGCATCGCCAGGCGGCGGGCCAGCCGGCGCAGCGCGCGGACCGCCCGGCGGCGCTCGCGGGGATCGAGTCGGCCGTCATGGTCGCGGTCGAAGCGCTCGAGCAGGAGCTGCTGGAGCTGTCCGTGGGGCGGCGCGGGGGGCGCCACGGCCACGGGGGCCGCGTGGGCGATGCCGCCGAGGCCCAGCGTGGTCACGAGTGCGAGGGCTGCGAGCTTCATGCCCCGACTGACCCGGCATCGCGAAGAACGTTAAGCGCGACGTGCATCCCGGCGCGCCGGCCGGCGGCGTCAACCCGAGATCGTCGAGCGTTGCCGGCGGCGGCGCGGCGGCTCGCGCGCGGCGGTACGCACCAGCTCGAGCACCGCCGACGCCAGCGTGAAGTCGTCGGCCAGGCAGGGCACGGCGGCGTCGGCGAACAGCGCGCGATCGCGCTCGGTGGTCGAGCCGACCAGCACGACCTGCGGCGGGTGCTCGGCCTCGAGCCCCCGGGCGTACATGCACAGCTCGTACGCGTTCATCACGCCGCGCAGCGCCGCCGACACGAACACCACGTCGGGCAGGTCGCGGTTGAGCTTGTGCGCCGCGTCGGTGCCCTCGCTGGCGATCTCCACGTGCACGGCGGCGTAGCCGCGGCGCGCCAGGCTCCACAGCCAGCGCCCGCGGGTCGCGTCGTCGTCGACCACCAGCACGCGCAGCGAGCGCGACGTCGTCCCGAGCCGGTCGATGATCGCCTCGAGCTGTGCGAGCACGTCGCGGGCCGAGCGCGGCCGTGCGTTGGGCCGCTTCTCGAGCAGCCACTCGATCAGGTCGGCCAGCTCGCTGGGCAGGTCCGGCCGCATCGCTGCCAGGCGCGGCGGCGGCTCGAGCGCATGGCCGCGCAGCTCGGCCTCGCGCTCGGTGTGGACGAACGGCGGCTGGCCGAGCGCCATCTCGATCGCGACGCAGCCCAGGCCGTACAGATCGATCGCCTCGGCCGCCGACGGATCCGAGGCCTCGACGTCGCCCCGCACCACCTCCGGCGCGAGGATCCGGCCGCGCGGACCGAACGCCGGGACCTGCGACAGCGACAGCCGGCCGAGCACCATCCGGCCGGTGCCGTCGACCAGCACCGTGGCGCCCGAGATGTCGCCGATCGCGATGCCGGCCTCGTGGGCCCGCGCGACCGCGGCCGCGAGCTGGCGGAACTTCGCGAGGTGCTCGTGCGGCGACAGCGGCGGCGCCACCAGGTCCGCGAGCAGCCGTCCAGTCACACGCTCGCCGACGACGAACTCGGCGCCCTGGTGGTTGCCCATGCCGAAGATCGCGACCGCGCACAGATCGCGCACCGCCGCGCAGCGCCGCGCCTCGAGGATCAGCGACGGCATCCCCGGGTCGCGCCACGCCAGCTTCAGCGCGACCGGGCGGTCGAGCATCATGTCGCGCGCCTCGTAGACCACGCCGGTGTCAGTCCGGGTCAGCTCGCTGCGGACCGTGTACGTCGAGGCGACCACGTCGCCGTGGTTCAGCGGTCGCGTCGGGCTGTCGCGAAAGCCGGGCGGTGCCTGGAAGCTGCCGGACCGACCCATCGCGCGGCACTATCGCATGTTTCGCTCACGATTCTAGCAGCCGCCACATGTACCAGGCCGCGATGCTGCGGTACGGGCGCCACGGCGCCGCGAGCCGGGTCATCCGGTCGGCCTCGGGCAGCTTGCGCAGCGCGAAGTGGCGCTGCATGCCCTTGCGGATCCCGAGATCCCCGACGGGCAGCACGTCCGGCCGGGCCAGCGCGAACATCAGGAACATGTGTACCGACCACGGCCCGATGCCGCGCACCGGCAGCAGCATGGCGGCGATCTCGTCGTCGCTGGCGGCGGGCAGCCGCGCCGGGATCAGCCGGCGCTCGATCACGTGGCGCGCGAGGTCCTTGAGCGCGGCGGCCTTGGCTCCCGATAGCCCGGCGCCGCGCAGCGCCGCGTCCGGTGTGGCAGCGATCGCTGCCGGTCGCGGGAACCGGCGGCCTGGATACAGCGCGACGAACCGGCCCCAGATCGTATCGGCGGCCTTCCCAGACAGCTGCTGCGACACGATCGCCCGCGCCAGCGAGCGCACGGCGTCGGTCGTCGGCGCGAGCGTCGGGTGGCCGTGGCGGTCGATCACCGGCGCGAGCTTCTGATCGACGCTGCGGAGGTGCTGGAGCGCCGGGCTCCAGTCAATTGCGGTGCCTGCCATCGGCCGCCAGCGTGCCACGGTGCGGCGGCGATTGCTTGCACGCGCTTGCGGTCACAGCGCCATCAGCGCGGCCCCGGCGGCGACCAGCACCGCCCCGGCGACTTCAGCCCGCGCCGGCCGCTCCCCGATCCGCCACGCCATCGCCACCGCGAACAGCACGGACGTGTTGCGCAACGTCAGCACGTAGCCCGACCCGCCGATCGCGAGCGCCTCCATCAGGATCAGAAACGATCCGCCGCACGTGAGGCCCATGACCAGCAGCCGCGGCCACCGCCGGCGCACCAGCGCCCCGAGCTCGCCGCGTCCGCCGCGGCCGAGCCGCGCCAGGTTGATCGCCGCCGACACCGCGAGCGACAGCGCGAAGCACGCCGACGGATTGATCGCCTCGCGTAGCGCCGCCTTGTACGCTAGGTGGTAGCCGGCGATCGACGCCGCGCACGCCACGGCCCAGCCGACCGCGCGACGCGGGTCGCCGCCGCCCCCGTTCGTCCGGCGCGCGCTCGCGCCGAACCCGCTCAGGGCGAGCCCGCCAACCACCAGCACGCTTCCCGCGGCCGACGCCAGCGTCGCGATCTCGGCGAACAGGGCGATCGACAGCGGCCACACGGCCAGCACCGCGCCGCCGCGCGAGATCGTGTAGACCACGCCGAGCCGGCCGAGCTCCATCGCGCGCGCCAGGGTCACGAAGTACACCGCCTCCAGCACCCCGGCGAGCAGCGTGAAGCCGACGCCCCGCATCGACGCGAACGGCACCTCGCCCAGCGCCCAGCGCACTCCCGCGAGGGCCGTGGCGAACACCGTCGCGATGACGATCGCCACGGCCAGCGATCGGTCCTTGCGCTGCTCGAGCCGCAGCAGCGCGTTCCACAGCGCGTGGAGGAACGCCGACACGAGCACGAGCGCGATGATCACGACAGCCGAGCGAGCATACGCGCGGCGGAGCCGCCTTGTTCCGAGATCACCGGTACCGCCTGTGCCGTGCCGTGCCGGCTTTCACGCCGCCGATCCGTTGACACGCGCCGAGCAAGCCAAGATCGTCGGCGCTGGTGGTCATGCAAGCCATGAAGCGAGCGACGTTGCCGTATCTGCTACTCCTGCTCGTCGCCGCGGCCTGCGGCTTCCCGCGGCCGGCGGACGTCGGTGACGATGGCGGTCCAGGCGATACGCCGGATCCCGGCGTATCGATTCACGTCTCCCCCTCCGGCCACGATACCAACGACGGCATTGCAGCGCCGGTCAAGACGCTCAAGCACGCCATTGGTCTCGCCATCGGCGATGCGCGGATCACGCAGATCGCGCTGGCGAGCGGAACCTATTCGGCAGCGACCGGGGAAACGTTTCCTTACACAGTTCCTCTCAACGTCACGATTGCTGGTCCTGCAGGCGGCGGGGCAGTCCTCGTAGGTAACAAGATGCTGCCGGGCATGACGGTGGAAATGGGAGTCCTTCAAGACCTCGATCTCCAGGACTTCACGACGGCGATCACCGTGACCAGGACAGCGGACCTAAAGAACGTCCGCGTGGTGACGAACAAGATCGCGGTGCAAGCCGAGACCGATGCCAGGTTGACGGTCAACGGTCTGGATATCACGGGCGTTGCGGGCGTGTGCCCGACGGGGATAGTTCTCCTTGGCACAGCGACACTGACGGCGTCCAACCTCACTACTCGGGCGCTTGGAACAAGCCTGGCTGCACGAGATCACAGCACGGTCGCGCTGAAGAGCGCCAACGCTACGGGGGATCCCTCGTGTTTCGTTTCGATGTTCGACTTCACGTCCAAGGGGGTCGTGGACATGAGCGACAGCATGCTCGAGGGAGGCACCTCTGGTATCGGGATCGACTCCTCTGACAGCAGCGCGCCGACACAGGCAACGCTGACACGAATCACTGTGCGTAATACCAACGTGGCGATGGGTGGAAGGAACGCGACGGTGCACGCGGTCGATTGTAGGTTTTCTCGCTCGAGATCTGAAGGGATCAGTATCGCCGGTGGAGTATGGTCATTGACCGATGTGACCATCGACGAGGGTTCCGGGCTAGCAATCTATTCACAAGATACAAGATTGGCGATGAGAGGCTGTATGGTTCTCGACAATCGCGAGGGTGTAGATCTCGGCCTCGGTGCCATAGGCGATCTCGGAACAACCACCAGTTTAGGTAATAATGTATTCAAGAATATGGCCGCGGGACTGGTTACCGAGGGAAACAACGGGCCTTCGCCGCTCCAGGCAGTTGGGAACACCTGGAAGGTGTCGCAGGGCGCCGATCAGAACGGAAGATACGGAATTGGCACGGTGATGGCCGGCTCCACCCCGTGCGCTTCGAGCGACAATTTTTGCATCCAGTCGGGCACCAGCATTCAGCTTTGAGTGCGCGCGAGTCGACCGAGTCGGGCTCGGAAAACGGATCGCGGGCGATCGATGGCCCGGCGTAATCTTACCTCTGGCGTGTAAACGAGCGCGCCGGCTCGCAGGGCACAGCCGGCGCCCGCGACGCCACTTCCATGCTTCCCCTCGTCCACCGTCTCGTCGCGTGTGCTACCCGTCATTGGCTTTACCAGCCTTCGCAGCTGCCACATCGCCAGGCACGGCCGCCGAGGCGGCCCGCATCCCTGAGGGGCCCTGAGGCGTAACGCAGCAGGCTTCGCCTGCGCCGATGATCGCGATCGGAGCCGCGAGTTCATCTGTCAGGGCATCGCAGTTCCGGCACATGGACCAGTCGGCTGAGGAGCCGAGTGATTGCAGTGCTGTTGTGTTCCCGCGGCGTTCCCAGCCGCGGCATTGGATGCCGCATTGGTCCAGTGGTTGAAGCGGCACGCGAGCGAGGCACCGGACGCGGTCGGACCATAAGGATGAGTCTTGTCGAATGGCGCAATCGCCGTCGGAGTCGCGGCGGGGTCGCCGTTCTTGCACACGGATTCGCAGGCAGCCTGGTTCTTGTACTGCGGCGTGATCGCGGTGCCCCCGATCGAGATCGGGGCGTCGGTCGAACCACAGGTCTTGATCTGCTCTGCACAGAACGTGGCGCAGAGATCGCCACCACTGCAAAAGCCTGGAGACGCGGCAGCGATCGCCTCGCCGGGGGGACCGGCGTGCGGGCAGTGCAACGCGGCGTTCGCCACCGCGGGTGCACCGCTGTGGTAGGTGCGGCAGCCGAGGGTATTTCCTGTCGAGTCGTTGGCCGTGCTCGTCCCCACCGGGAACGTTGCGCAAGATCCGAGGCAATGCGCCATGTCGCTGTACTGCGCGTTGGCGGCAGTGCAATTCGTCATGACCTGGGTGCAGTAGTTCTGGCAGGTGAGCGCGACGGTGGCGGTGTCGATCGCGACATCGGCAGGGGGCGCGGCGTCGACGGTCTTTTTGTCGTCTCCGCCGCAGGCAGCCACAAGGGCAAGCAAAAGAAGTAGGTTTCGCATGGCCGGCATCCTCGGAGAGGTGGCTGCCATACGCAACTATCTCTTGCCGCGAAGTTGATGACCGTGGTGCTAACTCCGGCCATGGTCGGCCAGCGGCCTACGGCGGCTGCGATGTAGGCGATGCGCACGATGCGCATCCGCGCGCATCTGCGTCGGTGCGGAGGACGGCTTGCCGTCGTGTGTGACCGATTTGCGTCGGCAGTTGAGGCGAGATGCCCCGGCACCGTCAATCCGAAGTTCCCACACGTCGGGTTAATTTTGTAATTCAGCAGGCCCGTCAATGGGCCATCGTCGTCGGTTTCGTGTCGAACAGCGACGGATGTAAGCGAGTTGGACGTTTCCGTGCCGGCTGCGCGTCCACCGCGGCGGCGCGTTCGCTGTAGTGTTGCCGCATGAACAGACCGTTGCTGCCAGAGGACAGGGTCGACCCTGCGATCCGCGAGGTCATCGCCACGAACCACCGCGACATCATCGACGAGGTCGAGGCCGCCGTCGCGGCGCACGACGTGGTCGTGGTCGGGATGAAGCAGAATCCGTTTCCCCGGCGGGCGCGCAAGGCGCTCGAAGTCGCCGGGATCCCGTTCCATTACCTGGAGTACGGCAGCTACTTCAGCACGTGGCGCCGCCGCACGGCGCTGAAGATCTGGAGCGGCTGGCCGACGTTCCCGATGATCTTCGTCAAGGGGACGCTGGTCGGCGGTGCCGGGGATGTACAAAAATTGCTCGATTCGGGCGAGCTGGCGCGGCGGCTGGCCGGCGGCAAGGCCAGCGCGGCGAAGTGACCGGGTGGCTGCCGGGGGTAAAGCGCCCCGCTAGCGATTGGCGTCACAGGTCGTGCGGCCATCGCCGACAGTGATGGCGCGGGCAGTTGCCATCACGCGCCGGCGAGCAGCAGGTAGTGGGGCGGGAGCTGGCCGGTCGGGTCAGACGCCGTGGAGCATCAGGTCGCCCAGGGCGCGGCTGAAGCCGGCGGGGTCGGGGAGCTGGCCGGAGTCGGCGAGGTGGGCCTGGCCGAGGAGGACCTCGGCGTAGGTGGCGAGCCGCGGGTCGGCCTTGTTGCTGGCGAACAGGGCGTGAAGCTTGGGCAGGAGCGGGTGGCCCGGGTTGAGCTCGAGGATCGGCTTGATCTTGGGCGGCTTCTGGCCGAGCTGCTCGAGCATCTTCTGCATCCGCGGGGTCAGGTCGTGCTCGTCGCTGACCAGGCACACCGGCGAGGACGTCAGGCGGCTCGAGAGCCGGACCTCCTTGATCTCGTCCTGGAGCTGGACGCGGAAGTAGGCGAGCAGGTCGCCGAACTCCTTCTGCTTGCCCTCGAGCGCCTCGGCGGCCTGCTTGCGCTCGTCGTCCGAGCCGAGCTTGATCTCGCCGCGGCCGATCGAGGTCAGCGGCTTGTCCTTGTACTTCGGGGCGCGCTCGAGCCAGAGCTCGTCGATCGGATCGGTGAACAGCAGGACCTCGTAGCCCTTGGCGGTGAAGCCCTCGAGCAGCGGCGACCTGGCGACCGCGTCGTGCGACGGGCCGGTCAGGAAGTAGATCGCGTCCTGGCCGTCCTTCATCCGGCCGACGTAGTCGTCGAGCGAGGCGAGCTTGGTGGTGTCGTGGGTCGAGGCGGCGATGACGAGCTCGAGCAGCTTGTCCCTGTCCGGGGCGTCGAACGCGAGCAGGCCCTCCTTGAGGACCGGGCCGAACGCGGCCCAGAACTGCAGGTAGTCCTCGGGCTTGTCGCGCTTCATGTCCTCGAGCGTCGACATGATCTTCTTGATCAGCTGCTTGCGGATCACCTGGATCTGGCGGTCCTTCTGCAGGATCTCGCGCGAGACGTTGAGCGACAGGTCGTGGGCGTCGACCACGCCCTTGATGAACCGCAGGTGGGTTGGCAGCAGCTCCTTGCACTCGTCCATCACGAACACGCGCTTGACGTAGAGCTGGAGGCCGCGCTTCATCTCGGCGCTGTAGAGATCGAACGGCGCCTTGGACGGGATGTAGAGCAGGGCGTAGGCCTCGAGCGTGCCCTCGATCTTGATCGGGATCGAGCGCAGCGGATCGGTCCAGTCGTGGGCGATGTGGCGGTAGAACTCGGTGTACTCGGCGTCGGTGACCTCGCCCTTGGGGCGGTCCCAGATCGCCTTCATCGAGTTGAGGGTCTCGTCCTCCAGGATCTTGGGATCCGATGGCTTGTCGCCGTCGCGCCAGCGCTGCATCCGGATCGGGTAGGTCACGAAGTCCGAGTAGCGCTTGACGATGTCCTTGATGACGTGTTCGTCGGTGTAGTCGCGGAGGCCGTGCTCGGTGTCCGCCGGCTTGAGCTGGAGGGTGACCGTGGTGCCGGCGTGCTCGCGCTCGGTGTCGCCGATCGCGTACGAACCATCGCCGGTCGACTCCCAGCGGATTGCGGCAGTTTGCCCCGCGCGCCGGGTGATCAGGGTGATCTTGTCGGCGACCATGAAGGCCGAGTAGAACCCGACGCCGAACTGGCCGATCAGCTCGGGCGGGACGTTGGTCTTCTGGGCATCGTCGAGCGAGCTCAGAAACTCGCGGGTCCCCGACCGGGCGATCGTGCCGATGTTCTTGATGACCTCGTCGCGGGTCATGCCGATGCCGTTGTCGGAGATCGACAGCGTCCGGGCCGTCCGGTCGGCCTCGATCCGGATGTGGAGGTCGGTGGCCTCGAGCTCGGTCCGGGTCAGCTGCTCGAACCGCAGCTTGTCGAGCGCGTCCGATGCGTTGGACACGAGCTCGCGCAGGAAGATGTCCTTGTCCGAGTACAGCGAGTGAACCATGAGGTCCAGGAGCTGCTTGACCTCGGCTTGGAATTCATGGCGTTCGGTGGGTGCGGAGGGCTGGTTCATGGCTCGTGGGCGGGTTAGAAGGGGGGCGTTCGGCGAGGCGAAAACACGGACCTGGGGAAAAAATTCCCGACCGGGAATGCACCACCGCATTAGTGCGGTCTTTGGGGGCGCATGGAAGCGATCGCGATAGATAAATTATCCAAGAGTTACGGACGGGTTAACGCCCTGTCGGGGGTCAGCTTCAAGATCGACCAGGGCGAGGTCATCGGCCTTCTGGGTCCCAACGGGGCCGGCAAGACCACGCTCATGAAGATCCTGACCGGCTACCTCGAGCCGGACGCCGGCGAGGTCCGCGTCCACGGCATCGACGTGGTCAGCAACCCGCTCGCGGCCCAGCGCCGGATCGGGTACCTGCCCGAGAGCGCCCCGCTGTACGGCGAGATGCTGGTGCAGGAGTACCTCGAGATGATGGCGGCGATGCGCGGCGTGGCGCCGGAGCGCCGCCGCGATCGCATGATCGACGTGATCCGCGCGACCGGCCTGACCGATCGCGTGGTCCAGCCGATCGCGACCCTGTCCAAGGGCTTCCGGCAGCGCGTCGGGATCGCCCAGGCGATCATCCACGAGCCGGACATCCTGATCCTCGACGAGCCGACGACGGGCCTCGACCCGGCGCAGATCGCCGAGATCCGCGACCTGATCGGCCGGCTGGCGAAGAAGTCGACGGTGCTGCTGTCGACCCACATCCTGTCGGAGGTCGAGGCGACCTGCGAGCGGGTGCTGGTGATCATGCAGGGCGAGCTGCGGGCCGACGCCAAGCTCGCCGAGCTGCGCAACGCCAACGCCGCGGTGGTCGCGATCGAGGCCGGCGCGAGCGGCGTCGCCGACGTGCTGCGCAAGGTCACCGGCGTGACCTCGGTCGAATCGAGCGGCAGCGCCGGCGACTTCACGCGCTGGCGGGTGACGTCGGGGACCGCCGACGACCTGTGCCCGGCGCTGTTCGACGCGCTGCGCACGACGCGCTGGAAGATCGGCGAGCTCCGGCCCGAGCCCAAGACCCTCGAGCGCGTGTTCCGCGACCTCGCGGAGAGAACAGGACAGGTGACGCCATGATGCTGACGGTCATCAAGAAGGAGCTGCGCGGCTACTTCAACTCCGCGATCGCCGTGATCTTTCTCGCCGTGTTCCTCGCGGCGGTGCTGGTCGGGTTCTTCGTGATCCAGAAGTTCTTCGCCCGCGGCCTGGCGGATCTGCGGCCGCTGTTCCGGGCGATGCCGCTCTTGCTCATCATTCTCGTGTCGGCGCTGTCGATGCGGCAGTGGGCCGACGAGCGCCGCGCCGGGACGCTCGAGGTCCTGTTGACCTTGCCGGTGCCGCGCTGGCAGCTGGTGGTCGGCAAGTTCCTCGCCGCGATGGTGCTGATCGCGATCGCCCTGGCGCTGACCCTCGGGCTGCCGATCACGATCGCGCGGATGGGCAACCTCGACGTCGGGCCGGTGGTCGGCGGCTACCTGGCGACGCTGCTGTTGTCGGCGGCGTACCTGGCGATCGGGATGTGCGTGTCGGCCGCGACCAACAACGAGATCGTCGCGTTCATCGGCACCGCGGCGGTGTGCGTGCTGAGCTACGTCGTCGGCTACGTCGGCCACATCGGCCGGCTGTTCGGCACCGGAGAGCGGTTCGAGAGCGTGGCGCGCGGCGTGCTCGATCTGCGCGACCTGGCGTACTACGCCGGCATCGTCGCGGTCGGGATCGCGCTCAACGTGCTGTTGCTCGAGCGGCTGACGTGGAGCCGCGGACCGCGCGGGCGAAACCGCCGGGTCGCCGCCGTGCTGGGCGTCGCGCTGGTCGCCGCCAACGCGGTCGGGCTCGACATCTGGCTGGCGCCGGTGCGCCGCGCCCGGATCGACCTGACCCAGGACGGGACCTACAGCCTGTCGGAGTCGACCGAGAAGATCCTGGCGGGGCTCGACGAGCCGCTGCTGATCCGCGGCTACTTCTCCGAGAAGACCCACCCGCGGATCGCGCCGCTGGTGCCGCAGATCCGCGACCTGCTCGAGGAGTACCGGATCGCCGGCCGCGGCAAGGTCCGGGTCGAGATGATCGACCCGAGCGCGTCCGACGATGCGCCGGTCGACTCCGATGCCGCCAAGCGCGCGGCCGAGGTCAAGCGCGAGGCCAAGGAGAAGTTCGGGATCGACTCGACGCCGTTCCGGTTCGCCAGCCAGAGCGAGCGCTCGGTGATCAACGCCTACTTCGCGATCGCGGTCGAGTACGGCGATCAGCACGCGGTGGTCGGGTTCGACGACCTGGTCTCGGTCCGCGTGCTCGACATCGGCGATCTCGAGATCGTGCTGAAGAACCCCGAGTACCAGCTGACCAAGACGATCAAGAAGACGGTCGCGGAGTTCTCGAGCATCGACGCGCTGTTCGCGTCGACCACCGGCAAGGTCCAGCTGACGGCGTACGTCACGCCGAGCACCTTGCCCGAGGGGCTCAAGGACGGGCCGGAGAAGCTGAAGAAGGTCGTCGACGAGCTGTCCAAGCAGGCCGGCGGCAAGCTGGCGTTCACCACGGTCGAGCCCAAGACCGACGCCGAGATGCGCGACCTGCGCAGCCGGTTCGGCCTCGAGCCGTACCTGGCGCTGGCCCAGGGCCGGGTCGAGCCGTTCTACTTCCACCTCCTGCTCCAGGTCGGCAGCCACATGGTGCGGATCACGCCGCCGCAGAACCTGGGCGAGGGTGATCTCAAGACCGCGGTGGTCGACGGGCTCAAGCGCGCCGCGCCCGGGTTCACCCGCGTGGTCGGGCTGTGGTCGCCGCCCGCGGCGCCACCGGCGCCGCCGATGCAGGGCATGCCGCCGCAGCAGATGCCGCCGCCGCAGCAGTTCCACAACCTGCAGCGCGCGCTGGCCGGCAACTACGAGGTCCGCGACGTCGTGCTGACCGCGCCGGTGCCCGACGACGTCGATGCCTTGATCCTCGCCGGGCCGGCGTCGCTCGACGCCAAGGCGGTCGAGAACATCGATCAGTTCGTGATGCGCGGTGGCGCGCTGGTCGTGCTCGCCGGCCGGTTCCGGCTCGGCCCCGGGATGGGCGGGCTCGCGGTCGACAAGGTCACGACCGGGCTCGAGCCGGCGTTCCAGAAGTGGGGCATCACGGTGGCCGACGAGATGGTGATGGACACCAAGAACGACGAGCTGCCGATCCCCGACAGCGCCGGTTCGCGCGAGATCCACCTGCGGCCGTATCCGTTCTTCGTCAAGATGGACGGCAACCAGCTGTCGTCGTCGAGCATCATCACCAGCGGCCTGGCCGGCGCGGTGATGCACTGGGGCTCGCCGGTCAAGGCCGAGGCCAAGGTCGGAAACGACGAGCACCGGATCGACGAGCTGCTGCGGTCGTCGAGCGGGTCGTGGACCACGACCTCGACCGAGGTCCAGCCCAACTTCGCGAGTCACCCCGAGCTCGGCTTCCCTGGCGCCAAGGACGCGCCGGCCAACGGGCGCGGCGCCCAGGTCATGGGCGTGGCGATCGTCGGCGGGTTCGCGAGCAGCGTGGCCAAGTCCAAGGACGAGCTCAAGGACGCCAAGGACGCCCCGGGCACGCGGCTGCTCGAGCACTCGCCGCCCGATACCCGGATCGTGGTGTTCGGCTCATCGGCGTTCCTGTCCGATGACCTGCTCGGCCTGGCCCAGCAGCTCGACTCGGACTTCGCGAAGTCAAACCTCGAGCTGGTCCACAACGCGGTCGACTGGTCGCTCGCCGACACCGATCTGCTGGGGATCCGGTCGCGCAACGAGGCGACCCGGGCGCTGACCGTCGGGGTCGACGCGCGCGGCATGTGGCGCAACGTCAACATCGCGATCGCCGTGCTCGGGCTGGTGCTGGTGGTCGGGTTCGCGTGGCTACGACGCCGCGCGGTCCAGCCGATCATCGAGAGGGAGGCATAGATGCTCACGCGATTTCACAAGATCCTGATCGCGCTGCTCGGGGTGCAGCTGGTGCTCGCGGCGATCGTGCTGACCCGCAGCGACGACAGCGCGGTGCTGAAGGAGCATCCGCTGCTCGCGGGCCTCGACGCGGCCAAGGTGACGCGGCTCCAGATCGCAGGCCCCGACAGCAAGACCGAGGGGAAGCCGGACGGGAAGCCGGAGGGAAAGACCGACGCCAAGCCGATCGATCTGGTCAAGCGCGATGCGAACTGGGTGCTCGCGTCGAGCTTCGATTACCCGGTCGATCAGGCCAAGGTCAACGACGTGCTGACGCCGATCGCCAAGCTGTCGGCGGCCGCGCCGATCGCGACGCAGGCGAGCCGCCACAAGCAGCTCCACGTCGCCGACACGGACTTCGATCGCAAGCTCGTGATCACCAGCGGTGGCAAGGACGTGACGCTGTTCATCGGCGGGCCAGCCGGCGCCCGCCGCACCGCCGTGCGGCTCGCCGGCGACGACAACGTGTACGCGGTCACGGGGCTGTCGGCCTCGCTCGCCGGCACCGAGCCGCGGCTGTGGGTCGACACCAGCTACGTCAAGCTGTCGAAGGACGACGTCGCCCGGGTCGTGATCGAGCGCGACGGCCGCACGGTGGAGCTGGCACGGGTCGCCGAGACCCCGCCGGCGCCTGCAGGGGGCGGTAGCGGGAGCGGCAGCGCGGCCGGCAGCGGAGCGGGGAGCGGCAGCGCGGCGGGGAGCGGCAGCGCGGTGCCGGCAGCACCGCCGGCCGTCGAGCACTGGACCGCGACGATCGCTGGCGCCCCCGTGGTGCCGGCGGCGGGCGAGTCGATCGACGAGGGCGCGATCGACCGGCTGGTCGGCGAGGTCATCATGCTCGACATGGCCGCGCCGGGGGATCCCAAGCGCGATGCGTCCAAGCCGACCGCGACGATCACGATCCACCGCAAGGCGACCGGGTCATCGACCCCGGCGCCGACGGTCCTCGATGTGATCGCCGACGGGACGTCGTACTGGGTGCACGACCGCAGCCTGCCGCGCGCCGCGATGATCGACAAGACGCGGCTCGATGGTGTGCTCGGCATCGAGCGCGACAAGGTGATCAAGAAGCCGCCTCCGCCTCCGGCGGTGGCCCCGGCCGGTGCGCCCGGCGCGCCCGGTCTGCCGGGCATGGGACCTGGAGCTTCGGCCCACCCAATGCCCGGCGCCTCGCCGCACGCGCCCGTGTCGCCACCGTCGCCACCGCGTCCGGGATCCGGCTCCGCGGCACACTGAGAGGCGAGGTCAGAGGCCAGCGCGGCCGCGGCGATGATCGCCACCGCGCCCGGGACCCGGGTCCGCGGCTCACTGACGCCCCGCGGGCAGTTGGCTCGGCGCAGGCCCGACTGTCCGCCCGAGGTGCCTGGCGCCGGCGACGGCGCCTGGCGCTGCGCGACGGTGCCTGGTGCCGCCGACGGTGCCTGGTGCCGCCGACGGTGCCTGGCGCTGCGCGACGGTGCCTGGCGCCGCCGACGGTGCCTGGCGCCGCCGACCGTGCCTGGCGCTGCCCGACGGTGGCGGCGCTGCCCGGCGCTGGATGACCTCAGGTCGCGAACAGGTCGTGCATCGTCACGCACTCCAGGCCCGCGGCCTGGATGCCGGCGACGATGCGCGGCAGCGCGTCGATCGTCCACTGCTGGCCTTCGTGCAGCAGGATGACCTCGCCGGCGGAGACGCTGGCGCACCGCCGGACGACCTCGTCGGCGTCGGTCGTGCCGTAGTCGCGCGAGTCGAGCGACCACATCGCGACGGTGTAGCCCGACGTCACCAGCTGGAGCAGCGAGCTGGTGTCGAGCGCGCCGTGCGGCGGGCGCACCCAGGGCCGCCCGCTGAGCTGGCCGCCGAGGGTGGCCTCGGTCCGGGCGCACTGGTCGAGCAACTCGCGCCGGCCGAGCTTGTTGAACCGCGTGTGGTCGTAGCCGTGGCCGGCGATCTGGTGGCCGCGCCGGCGATACTCCCGGACCAGGTCCGGCCGGGCGGAGGCGAGCGCCCCGAGCACGAAGAACGTGGCGGGGACGCCCAGGTCGTCGAGGGCCTCGAGGTAGCGCTCCGTGAGGTGGTCCGGCCCGTCGTCGAACGTCAACGCGACGCGTCTCGAGGCCGTCGGGCCCCGCCGCCGCACTCCCGGGACCGCGTCGAACACCGCGTTCTTCATCAGGGTGCGTACGGAGACCACGATCTGTTCATACGGTCTCCGACGGATTCGGACAAGCGGTGACGGACCGGAGTTCGTGAGGTCGTGACGACGACGAGCCGGGCCGGCCGAGCGTCGGCCGAGCTAGCCCGAGAGCTGGGCGAGGTGCCAGCGGCAGCCGAGCCGTGTGAACAGCTCCCGGGCTCGCTCCCCATGCTGGCCGCCGATCGCGTGCGCGAGGCCACGGTGCGCCACGGCCTGATCGTACGGCATCGCAAGCTTCTCGGCGAGCACGAGGCCGTGCCGGAGCGCCCGCACCGCGCGCCCGCGCACACCTCGGCGTCCATGATGGAGCTGGTGAAGCCCGCGCAGGGTGGCTGCCGCCGGCGCGGCGATCGGAAACAGCCGCGCCAGCCGCGCCACGCTGCCGATCGCGCCTCGTGCGGCGGAGATCGCGCCGCGGTCGCCGCGCCGGGCGAGCTCGAGGTAGGCGTCGGCGGTACCGACCAGGCCGTCGGCAATCAGGAACACCGGGGGCCGCCCCACGGCGATGCGCCGGACCGCGGCGTCGGCGGCGTCCCGGGCGCGGGCGTCGGCGCCGGCGCGGGCCAGCGCGCTCGCGAGCAGGCCGCCGCACAGCACGCGCGCGGCGTGATCGGCCTGGCCGGCGAGCAGGCGCAGGGCGCGCTCGAGGTCGCGGATCGCCGCGTCGAGGTCGCCGAGGTAGAGCGCGGCGCGGGCCTGCGTGCAGAGGCCCCAGGCCTCGTGCTGGGCGTTGGCCCGCGATCGCGCGGAGTGGTGGAGCAGGGCCGCCGAATGCCGCGAGGTCTCGTAGTCGCCGGTCGCGAACGCGACGTGGCCGAGGATCATGCGGGCGATCTCGGCGTCCTGCGGGTTACGCGCCTGCTCGGCGATCGCGAGGCTCTCGCCGGCGGCGGCGCGGGCGGCCGACCACGCGCCGGTGCCGGCGTGAAACGCCGCGCGGGTGAACAGCACGTGGCCGAGCCCGGCCGGGTCGCGGGTCGTGCGCGCCGTGCCGCGACCGCGCTCGAAGTAGGCGTCCGCGATGCCGGGCAGCCGCGCGAGCCCGGCGAGGTAGCCGAGCCGGGCGTAGATCTCGGCGATCGGCACGTCGCTGCCGGCGCGCTCGGCGAGGTTGGCCGCCGACAGCGCCGCGGCGATCACGCCGAGCGAATCGGCGTTGTAGTAGTGGAACGAGGTCAGCCGCGCCGCGGCTAGCGCGGCCTCGATCAGGAGCGGCTGGCGCGGGCCGGCGGCGGGGAGGTCGCCGCGCCCGAGCCGCGGGCCCAGCGCGTGCGACCAGACCTGGCGGGCGACGCCGCCCGCGATCGCGGCGACCAGGCCGATCCGCGACGACGGCATCGGCCGGCCCAGCCCCGCGAGCGATCGCTTGGTGTGCACGGCGCAGCCGGCGAGATCGCCGAGCGCGAAGCAAGCCTCGCCGAGCCGGCGCTCCCAGCCGGCGCGACGCTCGACCTCCACGGCGACCGGCAGCGCGATCAGGTGGCGCAGCAGGTCGCGCGCGGCGCCGTGGGCCGCACCGGCGAGCGCGTGCTCGGCGGCGCGCTCGAGGTGGTCGGCGGCGCGCGGCAGATCGCCGGCGATCTCCCAGTGCCGGGCGAGCTGCGCCAGGTGGAGCGCCACGCCGTCGTCGCGGTAGCGCCGCTCGAGGGCGACGGCGGCGCGGCGGTGCAGCGCGCGCCGGATCGGCTCGGCGAGCTCGGCCAGGGCCTGCTCGCGCAGCTTGTCGTGGACGAACCGCAGGTCGCCGTCGGCGCCGTCCTCCACGATGTGGCGCCGGATCAGCTCGGCGATCGCGGTTCGCGCCGGCTCGTCGGCGATCCCGGCGACCGCGGCCAGCACATCGGGGGCGCACGACCGGCCGAGCACGGCCGCCGCCAGCGCCAGCTCGCGCGCGGCGTCCGACAGGCTGGCGAGCCGGTAGTGGACCAGGGCCTGCACCGAGCCGGGCGTCGACAGCTCGGCGAACCCGGCGCGCGGGACCAGGTGCCACCGGCCGGCGGCGTCGCGGTGCAGCACGCCCTCGTCGACCGCGGC
>DASWRS010000031.1:0-83810 GCA_036403075.1 Kofleriaceae bacterium | reverse complement strand
AACCTCGAGGTCGACGCGATCGATCTGCTGCAGCTGCACTGCCCACCGACCGACGTCTATTACATGCCGGAGGTGTTCGACGGCCTCGACCAGCTGGTCCGCGCCGGCAAGCTGCGGTTCTACGGGGTCAGCGTCGAGCGCGTCGAGGAGGCGCTCAAGGCGATCGAGTACCCCAACGTCCAGAGCATCCAGATCATCTTCAACCTGTTCCGCCAGCGCCCGGCCGACCTGCTGTTTGCCCGCGCCCGCGAGCGAGGGGTCGGCATCCTGGCCCGGCTGCCGCTGTCGTCCGGCATGCTGAGCGGCAAGATGACCGCGGCGACGACGTTTGCCGCCGACGATCACCGCGCGTTCAACCGCGAGGGCGCCGCGTTCGACCGCGGCGAGACGTTCTCTGGAGTCGACTATCAGCTCGGGCTCGCGGTGGTCGAACAGCTGCGTCCGCTGGTCCCGCCCGGGTTCAGCCTGGCGCAGCTCGCACTGGCCTGGATCCTCGAGCACGACGCGGTCACCTGCGCGATTCCGGGCGCCAAGCGGCCGGCGCAGGTCGACGAGAACGTGCGCGCGGCCGAGCTCCCCGCGCTGTCGGCCGACACCCGGGCGCGGATCGACAGCCTGTACCGGGCCCAGATCCGGCCGCTCGTGCACGATCGCTGGTGAACCGGCGCTGGTGATCGGGCGCCGGTGAACCGGCGCGTGCGATCTACGGCGTCCAGGGTGAGCTGACGACCCAGCTCACGTCGGCCGCCCACGAGGTCGCCGAGTCGAACGCGTTCGGCCCGCCGTTGCTCGCGATGAACACGGTGTTGTTGAAGTGGCGGATGAACCGGGTCGGAAAGTTGAACGACGCGAACGAGGTCCCCTGCCCGCTCTGGCCGGTCTGCGGGCAGAACGTGGCGTCGGCACGAAACAGCGCGGTGCCATCCATCGGCTGCCGGAACAGCTGGAAGTTCGAGTGCCGCAGGAAGTCACCCGGGAAGTCCCGGGACTCGAACGAGACGCACGCGTTGCTGGCCAGGCCGCGGCGCACGATCCAGGTCCCGTCGTCCTTGTCGAGCGCCGGGCTGGCCGCCGAGATCACGGAGGTGACCGCGTTATTGTTCTGGTGGCGGATATAGCGGGTCGTGCAGCACGCCGTCGTCGCGCGCAGCGAGATCGTCGAGCCCGGGGTCAGCGTGCCGGGCGCGACCGGGCTCGGCCCGCCGTAGCCGACGGCGACGATGTTGGCCTGCACGGCGTTCTCGGTCGCGTCGCTCGGCACGCCCGCCGTCATCACGCCCTCGAAGAACGAGCCGATCGAGCCGTTGCTGTTGTCACCCCCGGTGCCCAGCACGATCGAGCCCTCCTGGTGCATCGGCGAGTAGCCGGAGCGGAACGTCGTCGGCAGCGCGCCGGAGTACCGGGTGGCGAGGCCGCCCGACCGCGCGTTGCCGTCCTTGAGCGCGAAGAAGTTCTGGCCGTTGTTCTTCAGCATCGCGGTCACGTAGGGCGACCGGTTGCCGGTGTTCGCCGTGTTCTGGCTGACCCCGGTGTTGGACTGGAACAGGCCGTTCTCGAGGTCGGCCATGATCCACGGCCCGGCTCCGCTGCAGGTCGGGAACCAGCACAGGGTGCCGAAATAGATCGCGTCCATGTGGCCGTTGCCGGTGTCGGCGATCGAGACCTCGACGTTGCCGTAGTCGAAGCAGCATCGGTCGTTGAAGTGGGTGCCGGAGGTCACCATGTACATGCCCTCGGGCTGGCCGTTCACGGCGACCCCCGACGCGGCGGTGTGGCGGTAGCCCATGCGGCCCGAGAACGACGCGCCGTAGACGATGCGGCCGCCGGCGGTCACCGGCAGGGCGTCCGCGGGCACGCCGGCGTTGGCCGGTCCCGCCGTGCCGGCCGGCTCGATCGGCAGGTCATTGTGGCGCGAGGTCTGGTCGAAGATGATCGTGATGACGCACGTCGTGTTGGCGCAGAACGAGTCCTGCGACGCGGCGTTGGCGAAGCCGCCTGCGGCCAGCACACCGATGTTGCGCGTGGTGTTGTCGGACGCCCGCCGCACCTGGTAGAGCGGACCGTTGTAGGCGTTGAACAGCGCGCGCGTCGTGCTGTGCGCGGCGACGCACTGCGTGCCGCCGGCGCCGTAGATATCGCACGGTCCGGCGTGCGCGGCCCCCGGCATGCCAACCAGGATGGCGGCGGTGAGCGCGGCCGCCGCGGCGCCGAGCAGTCGGCTTCTTGTCAGGTGCGGAAATGCGGATGGAACGATCATGGTGAATCTCCTGTCAGGTCGTGATTCGACAACAAACAGCGGGAAGTCGCGCGTCGGTCTCGGCGGGATGGTCCGTCAGTCGGTCGTCAGTCGGTTGGTCAGTCGCTCCGGCCGGCGCCGGTGGTCGCGCCGTCCTCGCCGATCAGCCGGGCGATCTGCGCCGCCGCCGAATCCGCGACGTCGCCGCCGCGCTGGCGCAGGACCTGCGCCGCCGCGCTCCGCACCTGGGGTGGCGCGGCCGGGTCGAGGACCCGCGCCAGGAGCTCGGGCTCGAGCTCGGATCCGGCGCTGCCCTGCGCGTCGTAGATCGCGGCGGTCGCGATCCTCGGGTCGGCGTCGTCGATCGCGCGGCGCAGCACGCCGACCGCGCGCGGATCGCCGAGGTCTCCGAGCAGGCCCAGCGCCACCGCCCGGTCATCGGCCGGCCCGTCCTCGGCGGCGCGGACCACGTGATCGAAGGCAGAGCGCGTCCCGAGGGCGGCGAGCCCGGACAGCGCGAGCTGCCGGACCGACGGGTCGGCATCGTTGCGCAGATCCGCCAGCACCGACTCGCTGCCGGCATCAGGCGCCTGGGCCAGCGCGTGCAGCGCGGTCATCCGCACCGCGGGTTCGGCGCCGGTGATCGCGCGCTGGAGCACGCGTCGCGCCTCCGGCGTGCCGACCGAGGCCAGCGCCGAGACCGCGGTCTGTGCCGCCGTCGCGTCGTGGCTCGCGAGCGCCTGCTCGGCCGCGGCGATCCCCTCGGGTGCGCCGGTCGCGACCAGGGCCTGCAGCGCCGGCACGCGGATCCGTGGATCGCTGGCGCGCGCCGCCCGGGCGATCGCCGCCAGCGCCGCGTGATCCCCGATCCGCGCGAGCGCCTGGGCGGCTGCATTCGCGGCGTCCACGCTGGTGCCGCGCAGCGTCCGGATCAGCGCATCGCGCGCGTCCGGAGAGCCCGAATCGCCGAGCAGGTTGGCGATCGCCAGGACCTCGTGGGGGCGCCCCTCGGCGAGCACGTCGCCCAGCACGTCCGTCACCTCCGGATCATCGCCGCCGATCTGCGCCAGCGCGGCGAGCGCCTCGATGCGCTGCGGCCCGGGCGTGCGGGCCAGCTCGGCGACCACCGAGGCCGCCTCCGGCCCCGACGCGTGCGCCAGCAGCATCAGGCCCTGCTGGCGTTGCTCGCGGGTTCCGTCCCGCGCCCACCGCACGGCGACCGAGAGCGCCGCCGGCCCGGGATGCTGGACGAAGTACCCGACCGCCAGCCGCTGCTCGACGGGCGGGCCGCGGTCCGCCAGCTCGAGCATCAGCGCCTCGACCTCGGGGCCGCTGGTCTGTCCGAGCGCGGACAGCGCCGCGCTGCGCACCGCGCCGCCGCCGCGGGCGGCCACGACCAGGAGCCGCACCGCGTCGCGATCGCCGATCATCGCCAGCGCCTGGGCGGCCGCGCTGGCCAGGCTGCGCTCGCCGCGCTCGAGGAACGAGGCCAGCGCCCGCCGCGCCTGGGCACCGCCGAGGTCGCCCAGCGCCGCGACGCAGGCCAGCTGGACCGCCGGACCGCCGCCCTGTGCGGCGTGGACCAGGGGCGCCACCGCGGCCGTGCCGCGGATCCGTGCGAGCGTGTGTGCCGCGGCCCCGGCGGTCTCGCCGTCACCGCTCGCGAGCACGGCTTCGAGCAGCGCGAGGGTCTCGGGGCTGCCGTCGGAGATCACCGAGAGCGCCATCACCCGGACCTCGCGATCCCGCCCGCGCGCCAGCTCGCGCAGCACGGCGCGCGCCGCCGGTGCCCCGCTGGTTGCCAGCGCGGTCATGGCGTTGCGCCACCGTGGATCGCCGCGGTCCCGCGCGAGCGCCGTCAGCCGCGCGATCGCAGGCTCGCTGCCCACGAGGCCCAGCGCGGCGAGCGCGGCCTGCCGGGTTCGCAGCCTGCCGTCCTCGCAGGACGCCAGCAGCAGCCGGGTGGCGGCGTCGCCGCCGATGCTTCCGATCGCGGCCAGCGCCGCCTCGGCCACTCCCGGCCGCGCGTCGTCGGCCAGCGTCGCGAGGCCGGCGACGACGCGCTCGCTGCCGGCGATCCCGAGCTTCTCGATCAGGCGAACGGTCTGCTGCGTATCCTCGCTGGTCGATACCGCCTCGAGCAGCTCGTCCTCGGCGGCGCCGGCCAGCGTCGCCGGGGCTCGCAGCCGCGGCAGGACGGCGCCCTCGGCCGCGTGCGGCAGCCGCGCGGCGGACGGTGTCGGCGCCCGGCGTGGATACGCCCACAGCACCGCGGTGGTGAACGCGAACACCACGGTGGCGATCTTCCAGAGTTGGCTCACGACGAGCTCCGGCTTGCGTCGACCGATCCTCGTCCGCCTCGCGGCTGGGCGCACACTCCCGAGGTGTCATTCCAGGGCCGCCCCACGCGTGGCGACCACTTCTGCTCGTTTGACCGCATGGGGCATTACCTCCTCGATGAGCACCGATCTCGCGTCCGCTCGCCGCCGACATGTGTTCTGGTTCCTGCTCGATCGCCACACGCCACGGGGCACGAGCTTCGATGCCGCCGGGATCCGCGCCAATCATCGTCATCGCCGAATACGCTCTTTGATCACCGGATGCAATCTTCAATCGCGGCCCGCTCGCCAGCTCGGGACTCGCACGACGCGCCGCCAGGGCGATCGGTCGGGCTCCGTGACGTGCATCGGGACCTGACCTTGGCCAGGTGACCTGGTCGAGACCCAGGCCGACCGGCGGCTGCCCGCGGCACGCGAGGCGGAAGGTGCAGCCCCCACCTGTCCGGCGGCAGCCGCGCTCGCAGCGCCGCCCCCACCCGCGCCTCCGTCAGCATCAGCCTCGTCTCGTCGTGACCAGGATCGATCGACATCCACAGCAGTGACATGCAGCAAGACCTCCACTCGGACCGCGGCAGCGACCCGTGGGATCACCAGTAGCGACGCCCGGTCCGGCGGGGAAGGCTGGCTACTCACGCGGGTCGCGGCGAGCTCGCGACGATCACGCAGCTCTTGCTGGAACCGCTTGTGCTCCTCGCGGCCGTCCTCGGTCTGCCGGTACTGCCGCTGCCACTCGCGGCACCGCGCGCGCAGCGCCGCCGCCGAGCACGCCGTCGAGCAGTACCGGTACCGGCCGTCGCACGAGCGGCACCACGGGAACGCTCCCTTGCACCACGGGCATGTCCGGAACCCGCGCTTCTGGATGATGGTTTCCACGACCGCGACAACTGCGCCCTCTCCTCGAGGCATCGCTGTCTGGCGACGAAGCATACTCTGCTCCAGCAGCGCTACCGGACGACCTTGATCAGCCAGGGATAGCGGCTCTCGACCGGCCGTCCGGAATCGTCGAGTGCGGGATCGAACACGAACTTGCGCCCGAGCGCGATCGCCTGCTCGTCGATCCACGGATTGACGTGATCGATGATGCGAACGTCGCGCACGCGGCCGCGCGCATCGATGATCAGCTCGATCCGGAATTCCGTGCCAGTCAGCCAGCGCGCGCCCTGAAACCGCCAGTACGACCAGTACATTCGAGGCCGCGCCGGCGCGGCGTGCGACGCGGGCGGCGCGGGCGGCTCGAGCCCACCGGCGACCGTCGCGTCACCGCCGCCCGCGCCGAGCCCGGTGCCCGACAGTGCCGCACCGAGGCCGACGCTCGCCTCGCCCGCGCGATCGCCGAGATCCGGACCGCGCGGCTCGTCGTAGCTCACCTCGAGGTCGGCGTACGGATCCGCGATCGCCGGCGCAAGCGTCAGCGACTGCTTGTGGCCCTCGTGACCGCGCCGGATGCGCGCGCTGCTCCCTGCCGCCGCTGGCGGCCCCGATCGCGTCGCGGGCGGCGCCGGCCGATCGTGGCCGCGGACCGGAAACGACGGCGGCGGTGGTGCGAGTGGCAGTGGCGGCGGTGGCGGCGGTGGCGACGCGATCTCGATGTCGGTCAGCGCCGGCGCCGAGGCAGCGGTCGGCGATGGCGACTCGACCGCGCGCGCGCCCATCAGCCACGCCACCCCCAGCGCGCCGCCGTGCAACGCCAGTGATGCCGTCCACGAGACCATCGACCGCTGCATCATCGCCCTCAGCTTCACATCGCCGCCGCGCACTGCCCAGTCGCTCGTAGATTAAGCATTTCGATCGCCCGTCCACGCGTTTCCTGAGCTTCGTTCGAAGACCAGCGGCCGGCGAGCGGGCTCGTCATCGATGTCGCCAGCCGCGGCTTCGGCGCGACCACGATCGCGGTGCGCAGCGCGCCAGCGGTGACCGGCCCGTGGTCGGCGGCGCAGGACGCGTTCACGCCGCCCGAGTCGACGGCATCGGCGAAGCCGTTCGTGTACGCGGCCAAGGCGCATCGGCTGAGCCGCGGCTTCCACTGGATCAACGAAGACCCGTTCCACCGCTGAGCGTCCGAATCAGTCGCGCAGCGAGCAGCCGAAGCCCTTCTCGTAGCGTGCGGTCGCCGTCTCCAGGGTCAAGCCGCTGGCCGTGACCTCGGCGGCGCCCGGATGGACCGAGATCAGCTTGCGCGCGAGCGGATCGAGATCGCCGAGGCAGCTCTCGAGGGTGCGGCCGCTCACGAACAGACAGGCACAGGTCTGCTGCGCGGCATACCCGGTCCCGATGTTCGCCATGAGGGAGACGCGAAACACGCGCCAGGCGATGGCGACGGCGACCAACAAGAAGACGACCGCCCCGACGGCGAGCCGTTTGCGCCGCGCAAGCGCCATCATTATCATGGCCCGATGCTAGCCGACGCGCGCCGAGCCGTCATGTCTCTGGCTTGTCTGGTGCTGTTCGCCGCCGGCGCGCACGCCGAAGCTCCTGCGGCCACGGCCTTGCGGCCGCTTCCGCCGCAGGCCGCCGATGTGCCCTGGCCGACGGCCGCGTGGCCCGTGGGGCCGCTGCCCACCGGCGTGGACCGCGAGAAGCTCGAGGCGGCGCTGGCGGTGGTTGCCAGGCCCCAGCCGCGCCTGGGCGAGACCCGCGCGGTGGTGATCATCCAGCGCGGCACGCTGGTCACCGAGCGCTACATGCCGGGCTACGGCCCCGACACGCCGATGCTGTCGTGGTCGATGGCCAAATCGATCACCCAGGCGATGGTCGGGATCGCGGTGCGCCGCGGCCTGGTCGACATCGACAAGCCGATGGGCAATCCGCGCTGGACCGCCGGCGACGCGCGCGCACAGATCCCCTGGCGCGCCTGGATCAACATGATCGACGGGCAGGACTATCACGAGATCGGGGTGAGAGATCAGACGCGCAGCGACGCCGCCAAGATGTTGTTCGGCCCGGGCCGCCTCGACGTCGCCGGCTACTCCGCCTCGCTGCCGCTGATCCATCCCCCCCAGACCCACTGGAACTACAACTCGGCGGGCGTGAACCTGATCGCCGACGCCCTGGGCCGGGTGTTCGCGCCCGGCGCCACCGCCGCCGACCGTCGCTCGCGGATGAGCGCGGTGATGAAGGACGAGCTGTTCGCGCCGCTCGGCATGACCTCGGCGCAGCCCGAGTTCGATGCCGCCGGCACGTTCGTCGGCTCGGCGTTCGTGTACGCGACGGCGCGCGACTGGGCGCGGTTTGGCCTGCTCTATCTGCGCGACGGTATGTGGCAGGACAAGCGCATCCTGCCCGAGCACTGGGTCGATTTCGCACGCACCCGGACCCCCGTGGAGGACTGTGACATCTACGGCGCCGGCTTCTGGATCACGCCGCCTGCCGGTCGCGGCAAGCCCCAAAAGGCGCTGGCCCCGGACGGCCCGCGCGATCTGTTCCTGGCCCAGGGCCACGAAGGTCAGCTGGTGGTGATCGTCCCGTCCAAGGATCTGGTGCTCGTGCGCCTCGGCCATCTCGCCGATCTGTCCGGCTGGGAGCCGCTCGGCGAGTGGGTCGCGCGTGTCGTGCAGCTGTTCCCCGACGTGGGCGCATGATCGCGGTCGCGAGCGTGATCGCTTCGTCTTCTACCCGCGACCGCTGGGCGGCCGAGCTCACCGCGCGGGCGCGCGCCTACTGGACCGAGGCGCGCACGGCCGAGCTCGCCCGCGGCAAGGCGCTGCTGCTGCCGCCGGCCGAGGCAGCGCCGCTGTTGCGCGCGCTCGGCCTGCTGCACGACGACGCGTCGCTGCCGCCGTCGCGAGCTCCCAAGTACTTCCAGATCAATCACATGCTCGCGCTGCTGGCGCCGGCGCTGCGCGAGCTGCGTGCGCGGCATCCGGTGATCCACCTGCTCGACGCGGGCTGCGGTCGCTCGTACCTGACCCTGCTGATCGCGTGGTGCGCCAAGCACGTGTGGGCGCATCCGATCGAGGTGCTCGGCATCGATCGCAACCCGGCGGTGATCGAGGAGAGCCGGCGGCGCTGTGCGCTGGCGCAGCTCGACGACGTGGTGCGGTTCGAGGCCGGGGCGCTCGACACGCTCGACGTCGTCGCGGCCTTTGCCCGCGCGTTCGGCGGCGCGGAGCCGCCCGCGGTGCACGGCGTGTTCGCGCTGCATGCCTGTGACACCGCGACCTGCGACGCGCTCGCCCTGGGGATCGCGCTCCGGGCCAAGCTGATCGCGGTCGCGCCGTGCTGTCAGGCCGAGCTCGCGCGCGCCTGGTCCGCGCTCGACGCGCGCGGGGACGCCGGCGCATTCAGCCCGATCTGGGGCGCTCCGCACCTGCGCCGCGAGACGGCGGCCCACATCACCGACGCGATGCGCACGCTGCTCGTCCGTGCGGCCGGCTACGCGGTGACGGCGATGGAGTTCGTGCCCGCCGAGCACACCCGCAAGAACACGCTGATCCGCGCGGTCAAGCGCACTGCCGGGGACCCGGACGCCCTCGCCGCCTACGAGGCGCTGCGCACCGCGACCGGCGGCGCCGGCATCGCGCTGGCGGCGCGGCTGGCGGCCTCCGGATAGGCCTGGGGCAAGGACGCACGAAACCACCTCGGTCCACCTACCTGTTCAGGATCGGGCGCCGGGCGATGCTGTCATCATGGCGACATCGGCCGCAGCCTGCGTCGCCGCGTTCCGAGCCGTGCGATCGCCGGTGCCTCGAATGCGAGCTCGCGATGGTCATGGATAACCGGGATCACCGGGATAACCGGGATCACCGGCGCATCGATCGCGCGGCCGTGCCCGAGATCGACCCGATGCCGGAGCGCTCGTTGACGATGCGGCTCGCGCGCGTCGAGCGCGATCTCGGTCACCTGGTGACCGATGGCTTCCGCCCCGCGATGTCTGCCACCGCGATCCTGTTCATCCTGTTCGCGCTCTACGCGGCGATCGAGTACCCGCCGGGCTCGCGCGTGCCGGCGCTGGTCTACGACTGCGTCGTCTCCGCGGTCGCCTTCAAGCTGTACACCGCGTGCCGGCGCGGCGCGCTGTCGCCCCGGGCGGTCCAGCTCGCTGCGACGCTGCTGTCGTTCGCGATCAACGGCAACATCCTCATGACCGCGTTCATGGGCGTGAACCCGATCTTCTCGTACTGCATCGCGATCCTCCTGATCGCGGCGGCCGGCACGGTGCTCTCGATGTCGTGGGCGATCGTGATCGCGATCGGCCAGATCGCCGGCTGGATCGTGGCGGCGTACCTGCTGCTGCCGCGGACCGAGCTGCCGATCACCTGCTTCCTGATGGCGGCGAGCCTGGGCGTGGCATTCATCGTTCACGCCACCCGGCACTTCGCGGTCATGCGGATCCTCGAGCTACGCGACGGCGACGCGCGGCGCGAGCTCGCGCTGCAGCAGGCGCTGGCCGGGGCGGACGAGGCGCGGCGCGGGCTCGATCGCAAGGTCGAGGAGCGCACGGCGGCGCTGCGCACCGAGCTGGAGGAGCGCACGCGGCTCGAGGAGCAGCTGCGCCACGCCCAGAAGCTCGAGGCGGTGGGCCGGCTCGCCGGCGGGATCGCGCACGACTTCAACAACCTCTTGACCGTGATCCGCATGAGCCTGCTCACCGTCGGCGAGCTCGCCATGCCCGAGGAGATGCGCGACGCGATCCGCGACGCGAGCGACTCCACCGACCGCGCGGCCGGGCTGACCCACGACCTGCTGGCGTTCGCGCGCAAGCAGACGCTGGAGCGCAGCCACGTGGCGGTGAGCGACATCCTGGGCGGCGTCGAGCGCATGGTGCGCCGGGTCGCGGAGGCCAGCATCCGGATCGAGGTGCGGATCGCGCCCGAGGCCGGCGAGGTCGTCGCGGATCGCCACCAGATCGAGCAGGTGCTGCTGAACCTCGCGATCAACGCGTGCGACGCGATGGCCAACCGCGGCACGCTGTCGTTCGCGGCCGAGCCCGTCGAGCTGACCGGCGCCGAGGCGGTCGGCCACGGCGTGCCTCCCGGGACCTACGTCCGGTTCGCGGTGACCGATACGGGCACGGGCATGGACGACGCGACGCGGCGATCGGTGTTCGAGCCGTTCTTCACGACCAAGGAGGTCGGCCGCGGCACCGGCCTCGGGCTCGCGGTGGCGCACGGCATCGTGACCCAGCACGGCGGGCAGATCGATGTCAGGAGCGAGCTCGGCAAGGGCTCGACGTTCACGGTGCTCCTGCCCCGCGCCCGGGGCAACTCGACGCGCGATCTCACGGCCGTGGTCAGGCCGCTGACCTCGCTCGGACGCGAGACCCTGCTCGTGGTCGAGGACGAGCCCGCGGTGCGGCGCGCCGTCCAGCGCAACCTCGAGCGGCTCGGCTACCACGTGCTCGCCGCCCACGATGGCGAGGACGCGCTGCGGATCACCGGATCGCTCGATGGCATCGACCTCCTCCTGTCCGATGTCGTGATGCCGGGGATCGACGGACCGGAGCTAGCGTGCCAGCTGCGCGAAAGGTGGCGCGACCTGCCGGTCCTGTTCGTCACCGGCTACAGCGCCGACCGGCTCGCCCGGACCGGGGCGGTCGGCCCGCATGACCGCGTGCTCGAGAAGCCGTACCACCTCGAGGAGCTCACCCGCGCGATCCGCGACATGCTCGAGGCATGCGCCCTGCGTCGCGCCACCGCCGCGGCGTCGTAGGACCGGATCGGACGTCAGAGCAAGGCCAGCAGCTCGTCGGTCGTGAGGATCGTCGCGAACTCGCGGTCGAGCTCGGCCAGGCCGACCTCGTGCATCTCCGCGGCCGGGATCAGGCGGCCGCTCGGCCCCGGCGAGCGCATCGCGAAGGCCACGGTGCTATCGGACAGCACGAACGTCCGGAAGCCGAGGTTGCCGGCCATCCGCGCCGTCGTCGACACGCAGTGGTTGGTGGTGAAGCCGCACAGCACCACGGTGTCGCTCGCGTGCGCCTTGAGCTGCGCCTCGAGATCCGTGCCGATGAACGCCGAGTTGACGTGCTTGCCGACGACCGGCTCGCCGGGCCCGGGCGCCGCCTCGTGCTTGATCGCGTTGCCGGGGCCGTCGGGGCGGAGCGCCGAGTCGCGCTCCACCGAGTCGTGGCGGACGTGGATCACCGGCCGGCGGCTCGCGCGCCACCGCGGGAGCAGCTTCTCGATGTTGCGCTCGGCGTCCGGGTTATTGCGCTCGCCCCAGTACGGCTCGTCGAAGCCCTTCTGGACGTCGATCACGATCAGCGTGGCGGTCTCGGGCAGCGGCGGCGGCGTCGTCATGGTCTCGGCCTCTCAGAAGCGCGTGAAGTCCAGCTGGAGCACCGGCGTCTCGTCCTCGATATCTCGCCGGAAGCGCGACCAGCGGTCGAGCGTATCCTGATCCAGCAGGCCCGGATCGCGATACTGGTGGAACAGCGCGTAGTTCATCGAGCGCTGGAGCGCGAGCATGTCCGGGAGCGCCTCGAGCCACATCCGATCGCAGCGGCGGAGCTCCCGGTAGCCCTCGAGGAACGGCGCGAGGAAGGCCGCGACGGCCTCCTCGCGCTGCCCGCGGGTCTCGAACCTCGCCACGTAGAACACGATCACCGCGATGTCCTTGGCGAACCACGCGTATTCGCAGTTGTCGAAGTCAAACACGGTGATCCGGCCGTCGGCGAAGCAGAAGTTGTGCGGGTGGAGATCGGCGTGGATCACGCCGTAGTCGTCCGGCGTCCGCGGCAGCTGCTTCAGGCGCTCGATGATCTGCGCGGTCCGCTCGCGCACGAGCTGCTCCTCGGGAGGCGCGAACCGGTCGATGTCGACCACGTCGTACTCGTACCACTCCTGGCGCTTGAACCGGGGGTTCGATGGCTTGTAGGTCTGCGCGCGGTTGTGGAGGCGCGCGAAGATCCGGCCGAGGTCACGGAACAGCTCCGGCTTCCAGTAGCGCTCCCGGAGCGGCGGAGCGTCGTCGAACACGACGCCCTCGGCGCGCTCGAAGGCGGTCACCACGAAGTAGTGGCCGGGATCGCTGTCGTCGATCCGCTCCACGAACTGTCCGCCCTCCGACAGGATCGGCTGCGAGACCGGGATCTTGGCGGCACCCAGGTAGCGCACGAACTCGACCTCGCCCAGCGTGTAGTCGAGGCTGCGCCGCGTGCTGTGCGAGACCCGCAGGATCAGGACGACGCCGTCCTGGTTCTCGGCCTCGTAGACGAAGTTTTCGAACGCGTTCAGCTCGGTGAGATCCGACGGCTGCAAGCCGTAGCGGCGTGCGGCCTGATCGCGGATCCGTTCGTGGAAGCGGCGTACGAGCTCGGGGTGCATCGCGACCTCTTTCAGCGTCAGTCAGCGTCAGTCGGTGAACGTGAGGCTGCGATCCTCGTAGCGGATCACGGTGGAGCCAGCGCTACTGGTCGCGGAGACGCCCAGGCCTTCGGCCAGCGTCGCGTAGAGCGCCGGCCCGGTCCGCGGCCGGTTGTAGGCTGCGAGGTCGGCGCTCGTGAGCGGGCGGCCCGGCGGGCGCCGCAGCCGCTCGTTGAGCTTGCCCTGCTCGCGCTCGACGATCCGCAAGCAGCGGCGCTCGAGCGCGAACACGTCGGCCGCGACCGCTGCCAGCTCGCTGCAGATCGGCTCGGTCACGGCCTTGTCGGCCGGGAGCGCGTGGGCGAAGAACTCGGCCAGCCGCCGCTGGCTCGCCGCCTGCGCGGCCGGATCGAGCCGCATGAGCTCGTCGAGCGAGCCGCCGTCGACCTTGCCCGGCAGCGCCTCGCCGGCGCGGCCGAACAGCCAGCGACTGACCTCGAGCTCCAGCTTGAGCGTGTCCGCCAGCGGGTGGTTCAGGCGGAGCTGCGGCTGGTGCTCGGAGTCGACCGGCGCCTCGATCAGCTCCTGCAGCGCGGTGCGCGGGCTGTGGCCGTGAAACGCCGCCCTGAGCCGCTCGCGGAGCAGGCCCTGCGAGTTGCCCAGGAACCGCACCGTCGACTCGATCCGCTGGCCGAGCAGGCCATAGTCGATCGCGGCGTCGAGATCGCCGAGGCGGTCGGCGATCGTCGGCTCGGCATGGATCGGCGCGCTGGTCTCGCCGAACAGCACGCGGAGGTATTCGTCGATCAGCGCGGGGGGCCCGGCGCAGACGCCGAAGGTGCCGCGGTACACCGCGTAACGCTCGGCGTGATCGGCGATGCCCTGCGCGTCGATCGGCGTGTCGCAGCCGTGCGCGCCCGGCGTGGCGCGCAGCAGGTCGTTGGTGACCAGCCGGACGCCGTCGATCAACCGGAACATCGCCGCCAGCCCACCGTCGAGCTGCCCGTTCGGCACCGGATCCACCCCCCGCACCATCACGTAGCCGGCGGACGCCAGCGTGCACACCGCCAGGAAGTGGGCTTCTCCGGTGCGGAGCGCCGGCGGATCTCGGGGCGGCATCCGCGCATGGAGGGCGAGCCGGAACTGCTCGGTCAACGACAGCAGCTCCGGCCACCGCTTGCCCATGTGCTTCATGGCGGTGGTGTTCATCGGGAGCTCGTCCTGGTAGCGGCTCCCCGCGAAGTTGCAGACCCGGCGCTGCGTCGGCAGATCGAGGAACAACGTGCGCGGCGAGACGTTGTTCTCGCCGACCTGCCGCCCGTCGGTGTCCAGCGCGGGGTGGGCGATCCGGTAGATCGGGACGAGGACCTCGATGTTGGAGATGTCGAGCGCCTGCCCGAACGCGTCGGCGGTGAGCACCGGGCAGCGTTGCGAGTCGTGCGCGCTGAAGGTCGCCGGCTCGCGACCCTCGGGCGCCAGGCCGAGCTTCGCGGGGAAGGTCTCCGCGCTGTCCGCGGGCGACTCCGAGATCCGCTTGAGCACCTGCTGGTCGATCAGCGCCTGGAGCAAGTCGCGGATCTTCTCCCAGTCATGGGGCGCTGCGTTCGACCATGCCATGGCCTCTTCGGCGCGAAACCGCTCGACCTCGATCAGCTTCTCGCCCATGGGCGCGACGTCCGGTTCGTCGAAGATGAGCTCGATCTCGCCGTAGAACAGGTGCAAGACCTCCTGGCCTTCCTCGTTCTTGATCCGGCTATGGGTCAGCCGCCGCCGCTTGGGGATGCAAAGAACCTCACTCGGTTGAAGTTCCGCCATGGCATGTCCTTTCATTCGGGGAGCTTGGTGACAGCGTAGGACCAGGTGCCGCCCAGCGCGCGGTAGAGCTGGACTCGATAGGAAAGCAGCAGGCGCCGGGCTCGGAGGCTGTCGCGCTCGAGCGAGGCCAGGTTGGCGAGCGCGGCGAGCACGGGGAGGTAGTCGGATTGCCCCTGTTCGAAGATCCTCTGCGCTTCCTCGAGCAGCCGCCGGCCGAGCTCGACCTGCGCGCGCAGGCTCCGCAGGCTCTCTGCCTGGTTCTTCTCCTGAAGCAGCGCGTCTTGCACGCGGCCGATCGCGGTCTTGAGGGCGAGGTCGTACTGCCACTTGCGCCGCTCGAGCGTCAGCTCGAGCTGCCTGGCCTCGCTGATGCGCTTACCGCCGTCGAACAGAGGCCAGGTCAAGCGGACACCCGCGAACGACTCCCTGAACGTGCTCGAGAACCCGAACGACACCACGCCGGCGCTGCCCAGGACCTCGATCGTCGGAAACCAGCTCGACAGGTTCTGGTTCACGCGGTTCTCGATCTCGGTCACGCGCAGCCGCGCGAACCGCATCTCCGGCGTGCTCTCGGTCAGCTCGCCCGGCGTCCCGAGCGGCGGCGCCGGAGGCAGATCGGGCAGCCGGCGGTCCGCGGGGACGAGATCATCATGCGGGTTCGGCGTGCGGCCCAGGAGCGCCGTCAGCTGCGAGTTCAAGAGCGCGATCCGCGCGATGACCAGCGGCACCTGCGACTGGATGTTGAGCAGCTGCTGCTCCTGCTGCAGGACGACCAGCCTGGGCACGAGGTGCTGTTCGAACCGCGCCTTGACCAGGTCGAACAGCTCCTGGTTATGCTTGACCTCGCTCTGGGTCAGCTCCTTCAGGGCGCGCTCGACCAGGATGTCGAACCACAGCTGGGCGACCTGCTCGGCCAGGTTCTGGGCGGTGATCTCGGTGCTCTGGCGCTGCTGCTCGACCAGATCGTCGCCGACCCGGCGCCGCGCGTCGAGGTTTCCCCAGACGTCGAGCTGGTAGGACGCGGTGAGGTCGATGTTCGCCGCGTCGTAGGTCAGCGGCGTCGGCTTGGCCCCGGCCACCGCCGTGACGATGTGCTGGACGCTCGCCGGCGTCGTCGGAGGGATGCCGATCTGGAGCGGCCACAACCAGCCCCGCGGGATCGACGGGTCGAGCGCGTTCTCGTAGATCAAGGTCCGCACGTCGCGGAGGAAGTAGTTGTTGCGGAACGTCTCCTGGATCGCGCGGTCGAGCGCGGGATCAGCGAACGCGCTCCACCACACCGCGTCCTCGGTGGCTCGCTCGGCCGAGCCCGGCGCGTCGTGCGCGCCCCGGGCGCCCCGGGCGCCCTGGGCGCTGGGCGGGCCAGCGTCGACATCCGAGAGGAAGGCCCGGGGCGCCGGAGGCGGCGCCACCTTGACCGGGCGAACCAGCGCGCACGCGCCGGCGAGCACGGCGATCACGGCGATCACGGGCAGTGCGACCGAGCGGGCGACCGAGCGGGCGACCGAGCGTGCGATCGAGCGGATCAGCCGGATCATGGGTGGCTCACGACGACCACGGACGGCGCGTGTTCGAGCACGCAGCGCACCGCCACCCGCATGGTCTCGGGATCCAGCGACGCGAAGCTCTCGTCGAGGATGACGAGCTCGACGCCCTGGAGCAGCGTGCGAGCGATGTAGAGCCGGCTCTTCTCGCCGTGCGAGAGCTGCCAGCCGGTCTCGCCGATCAGCTCGTCGATCCCGGACGGCATCTTGGAGACCAGCTCCTCGAGCCCGAGCTCGCGGCACAGCGCGCGGGCCTTGTCCCGCATCTCGTTGGAGCTCGGCCACTCGCGCCCGAGCAGCAGGTTGTAGGCGAAGCTGCCGGACAGGACGTGGTTCTCGTGGAACTGGGGCGCGGCGGTGACGCGCCTCCGCCAGCCCGACATGCCGAAAGTCGAACGGTCCAGGCCGCGCAGCAGGAGCACGCCTGCCTCCGGCGTCCGCAGGCCGGTCAACAGCGACACCAGGGTCGACTTGCCGCCACCCGACGGGCCCTCGAGCAGGATGCGATCGCCCCGCGCGATCTGGAGCGAGCAGTTCTCCAGCACGGGCCGGGTCCGCGCGTTGTGCCGGAAGGTCAAGCCGCGGGCCTCGATCAAGGTCTCGCCCACGGTGTCGCCGGCGTCCTCGGCCAGCTTGCCGGCCTCCATCTCGAGCGGGACCTTGGACTCGAGCTCCGGCCGAACCACCGCGCGCAGCAGATCGCGGATCTGCTCGAACGACGATGCCGCCAGCGAGATCTGCTGGAAGAACACGGAGATCTCGTCGAAGGCGCGAAGCGCGAGGAGGATGCCGCCGGCGGAGATCGCCAGCGCGCTCGCCGGCGCGGTCCCGCTGGCGAACGCCGGCAGCAGCGTCAGCAGCGCGAGGACCAGCCAGCCGCCCGGGAGGATCGCCGACAGCTGCATCGTCCGGTGGTCCATGACCTTCGAGATCTCGGCGTACTCGCTCAGCCGGCGGTCCTCGCCGTCGTGCCAGCGCTCGAGCGGCAGCTGCGCGAGCCGCGTCCGGTGGCCGAGCATGCGCTCGAGCAGGTCGTGCGTGATGTCGATGCGCGCCGCCGACCACCGGCGCTGCACGACGTAGTGCCGCCAGGTCAGGGCGAAGGCGACCAGCATCCAGGCGGCCAGCGCGGCGACGTGGAGCCAGCCGCCCGCGCCGAGCACGAGGATGATCGCCGCCAGGAACAGATCGACGATCGACAGCACCGCGAGCAACGCGCCGCCGAGCGCGAGCAGCTCGACGACCTCGGACTCCGCGACGCGGCCGAAGTGCCGCCCGATCCCGTCGAGGCGGATCTCGTCCGGGGTCAGCTTGAGGATGCCCGCCAGGAGCTGCTGCTTGAGCAGCGTGCCGACGCGGATCGAGAACAGCCCCTGCCACCAGACCTCGAGCAGGCGCAGCGGGATCGAGCAGGCGATGACGGCGATCCAGCCCTCGAACCAGCCGGTCTCGAGGTGCGCCTCGAGCGCGGCGCGGCCCAGGATCCAGAACGAGCTCGCCAGCACCAGCGACAGCAGCAGGTGGTTGACGAGGATCCCGGCCACCAGCCGCGGCATGTCGCCGAGCAAGGTCGCCGGGCGCGCGGTGCGCTGCGGCCGCATGATCCAGCAGGTCCGCAGCTCGACCTGGCCGAGCCGCTGGAGCAGCAGCTTGCCCCGGACGCGCTCGCGCGCCCGCGCCGGCGTCTCGACGCCCGCGAGCAGCTGGTCGACCTCGGCGGCGATGCCGGCCTGCCGCTCCTGGCGGACCAGCGCGAGCACGCGGCCGGTCTCGACCGAGACCACCGTGGAGTCCCGCGCGAGCAGCCGGGCCTTGTTCCAGCGCGTCCCGAGCAGGACGAGATAGAACGGCCGGCCGTTTCGCCGGACCTGCAGCACCGCAGGCGCGGCGCGCTCGACGACGGCCGGGAGCTCGCGGTAGAGCGGCGTGATCGGCTCGAGCTCGACGCCGAGCCGGCCGGCGAGCGCGAACATCCAGACCCGGCTCGGCTCGACCTCCGGATCGTGCGCGCTGAGCTCGCCGGGGCGCGCGCCGTAGCTCGCGCGCTGCGCCATCTGCTCGAGGGCGTCGGGCAGCCGATCGACCGGCCACAACAGGTGGGAGAGGTCGTGCATCATGGCCTCGGCTTCTCCACGAGCCGGCCGTCCGCGAGCCACCAGTGCCGCCAGTTCCCGCTGCTCCAGAGCAGCTGGTGGTTGTCCTGGTCGGCGTGGAACAGCTCTGCGTAGCGGGACTTCTCCCTCGCCAGCAGCTCCTTGGGCGCGCCGTTCTCGACGATCCGCCCGCCCTCGACGACCAGGACGCGGTCGAACTCCTGGGTCTGCGAGACGTCGTGGGTCACGCAGAACAGCGTGACGTTCTTCCACAGCCGCCGGGACTCCGCCAGGAGGCGCGCGCGGCGCTCGCGATCGAGCCCTCGAAACGGCTCGTCGAGGATCACCAGCCGCACCCCGGAGCGGAGCATCGCGCGGGCCAGGCGCACGCGCTGGCCCTGGCCGCCGGAGACCAACCCTCCGCCTTCGCCGAGCAAGGTCTGCAAGCCCGCCGGCAGCGCCTCGAGGATGTCGAGCATCTCGGCGCCCTTGAGGATCGCGTCGAGCGACCAGCCGTGCGCGAAGTCGTTGCCGTACCTGAGGTTGTCGAGCAGGCTCTGGTTCCAGATGCTGATCGCCGGATCGACCCAGGCGGTGACCCGGCGCAGGCGCTCGATCGCGAGCTGATCGAGCGGCTCGCCGTCGACGCGGATCTCGCCGCGCGCGGGGCGGAGCCAGCCCAGGAGCAGGCCGACCAGCGTCGACTTGCCGGCTCCCGATACGCCGACGAGCGCCACGTGCTCGCCGGCGGCGATGTCGAGCGAGACCTTGTCGAGGATGACGTGGCCGCCGCCCTTGACGCGGACCCGCTCCATCGCGAGCGCGACTCCGCTGACCGCAGCCGCCGGCTCGCTCGCCACGACCGGTGCCTCGCGGGCAGGTGGGGCGTGCAGCTCGGGACCAGACGCGGGCGCCAGCCGGGCGGCCGCCGGCTCCGGCTCGATCTCGCCGATGATGTCGAGGAGCCGGCGGACTCGGTTCATCGCGCTCGGGAACGTCCGCGTCAGGACCAGCAGGCGCTGGCCGAGGATCGGGAACCGCAGCGCCCAGAACACGACCAGCAAGACCAGCGAGGCGCGCTCGCTGCTCTCGAGGTACGAGTAGACCAGCAGCACGACGAGGCCGTAGCTCACCACCATCAGCACGCCTTCGAAGCCGACCGAGAGCGCCTGGAGCCAGTAGCGGGCCTTGGTCCACTCGACCAGCAGCGCCTCCTGGCCGCGGCGCAGCGATCGCTCCGAGCCGTGGATCCGGATCGGCGTCAACCCGACCAGCGCGTTCAGGATGAAGCCGCTCAGCGCCCCGGCGTGCGTCTGCACGCGCATGTCGGGCTCGAAGAACAGTCCCTGCGCGAACAGCGGCAGCACCAGCGTGGCCGCGGTGAGCGCGAGCGCGATGCCCCACGCACCCGGTGCCGCCCACATCAGCGCAGCCGCCGTGCTCAGCACCTCGAGCGAGATGGTGATGCCCTGGGCGATCAGCACCGGCAAGGTCCGCATCGCCTGGATGTTGTGGCAGCGCGACGCCATGTCCGACGCGAGCCGGCTCTGGAAGTAGCGGTCCTCGGTCCTGGGCAGCTTCTCGAAGTAGGCCTTGCGGAGCCGGACCTCGAGCCGACGGCCGATCCCCAGCAAGCCGCGCGAGATCGGGACTTGAATCAACAGCAGCGCCAGCCCGACCCCGACCAGCACCAGCATGCCCGTGGCGCGCTGCCCGACGGTTCCGAGGTCGCGCCCGAGATCGAGCACGGCGCGCAGCATCAGCGCCTGGACGATCCGGCCGAAGGTCGCGAGCACCAGCCCGGCCACGATCAACAGCGGGACGCTCCAGGTATCTTGTGCGAGCAGGCGGAGCAGCGTTCGCGCGGGGCTGACCTGCGCCGAGACCAGCGCGGTCGCGAGCTCGGCGTTCATCGCCGCCGGCGCCGGCGAGGCCGCGGCTTCGCCCCGGGTCGCGTCCGCGCGCCAGCCGCGAAACCGCAGCAGCACCGCGCCGGTCAGCAGGACCTCGCCTTCCACTTCGGGGTTCGGGCGGACCGACCAGTAGGCGTCGGGGATCGGCACCTCGCCGGACTCGGCCTTGGCGATCATCGACTGCACCAGGCCCGCCGCCGTGCGTCCGCTCCGGACCGCCCCGGCGCGGACCACGGCTGCGACGGCTCGCGCAGCGGCGTCGAGCCTGGCGATCGATTGGTACCCCGGATCCTCGAGCGCCTTCGCGATCAGCGCCCTGGCCTCGACCGCGCCCAGGTCCCGCAGGCGGCGCTCAAGCGTGGCCACCGCCTCCTCCGAGCCGGCCCATTCCCGCCAGGCGGCCGCGGGCGCGGAGGTCGTGTGCTGATAGAACTTGCTGGCCAGGGTCTCGACCCGGGTCCAGTGGCGGCCTGCCGCCGGATCCATCACCTGGACAAACGATCCGAGCCGCCTCCACAGGACCACGAAGTGCGGCCGCCCTCCGCCGGTCAGGGTGACGATGATGGCCGGGAGCACGCGTGCCTCGGAGAGGAAGACGTGGTCCATCGGCAGCATGACCTGCTCGGCGTCGAGGCCGAGCTGGCTCGAGACCTCTTCCAGCGTGATGATCGACGTACCGTCGACGTCGGTCTGACACGCCTCGCGCAGGACGCGATAGTTGAGCTCGACGCCCATCCCGGCGAACACGCTCTTGATCGTGGCCGGGCCACAGTCGGTGGCTGAGATCTGGATCACCTCGGGGATGATCGTGCGCCGGCGTGGACGAGCGCTCATGACTCTCAGCGGGCCTCGGCCTCGACCTGGAACCCTCTCGCGCGCTGTGCTTCGGGTGGCGGTTCCGCGATGTGCCATTCACCGATGGCCCGCATGAGGAGCGCGACCGGCGAGACCCGGGCGACCTCGATCTCGACCGTGGCGGTCAGGCCGTGCCGGAGCTGGATCCTCGCGTCGGCCGGGGTCTGGATGTCGAGCTCGACGCGGACCGTGCCGGGGATGGCCTCCGGCGTCGCGGCGATTCCAGGCTCGGTCCCGACGCGCGTGACCTTGGCCGGCACCGTCCCGTAAATGGTCCACGGGTAACCGTCGAGCTTCAGCTGCGCGGTTTGACCGGGCTGGAGGATGCCGGTCATCTCCTTGGGGAAGCGCGCCCGGACGCGGACCTCCGCATCGCTGGCGAGGATCGTGCCGAGCCGCTGCCCCTCGGCGATGAAGTCCCCCGCTGCGAGCTCGGCCACGTCGACGAGCCTACCCGAGGCCGGCGCGCGATAGTGCTTCTTCTCGATCTGATATTCGAAGCGATCGATCCCGACCTTGAGCTCTCGAAGCTGGCCCTCGATCCGGAGCTCCTCGCGCCTCAGGCCGAGGAGCTGGGCACTGGCGGTCTGGCGCCGCACGGCCTGCTCGCGCCGGATCCGGATGATCGCCAGGCTCTGAGATCGGCTGGCGTGGTCGAGCGCGTCGACGTCGGTGAGGCGCTCGAGCTTCTCGAGCTCGGAGATCGAGCCGGACGGGCTCTTCTGGGCGAGCTGCGCCCGCTCCTCGGCGAGCCGGTGCCGGGGCACGATCTCGCCCTCCTTCTCCATCGCCTCGCGCACCGCCACTTCGTCGACCAGGTTGCTCGCGGCGAGCTCGGCTTTCTTGTTGGCGATCTGATCGCGAACGACGGCGAGCTCCTGCTCCGCCGCCTCCGCCGTGGCCTTGCTCTGCTCGAGCTCGAGCCGCTCGGACCGGGTATCGAACTCGATCAGCAGGTCACCCTTCTTGACCTCTTCGTCGAGGTTGAGCAGCGAGCGTACCACCCGACCCCCGCCGAGTGGCTCGAGCCGGTAGACCGCGTTGTGCGGCTCGATGCGCGCCTGGGAGCTGACCTTCATCACGGGGACCCGTGCGCCGACGGCCCAGGCGACGAGACCTGCAAGCCCCAGCGCGCCCAGGGCGACCAGCAGAACTCGGGTGCCCGACTCGTATCCGTTCAAGGACCGGAGCGTCCGCTCGAATGGATATGCCATTAGGTGCTCAAAACTCGACCGAAAGGGAATATAACCGAAGGGGACGTCGATCCCGCTCGGTCGGCATACTGGAAAATTGGCCGGGACCCGATCCCGGGATCCGATCCCGGCCTATCGCAGAGTTAGCGAGCCTTGAGGCCGCCAGCGCGAACGTTGACTTTGATCTTCATTGGTCACCTCCTTTCTTCTTCTTCTTATAAACAAGAAAGCTTCACCCCGCAAACAAGAACGGCAGACGCCAAAGCGGATTTTTCTGCGATTGCGGAAAGGTGATTGATTCCGCACGGAGCACGAAAAGCTCGACGACGATCTGACAATTCCGGGACCGTGAATGCACCTCCGTGCGAGGTGCTTCTCGCTGTGGACCACGCGAGGATTCCGCAACCTCGGACCGGGTGAGCGGGTCTGGGTGCTGGAAAGCACGGGAATCTGATATTGCGCACAGCGCCATGACGCGCATGATCTGACCTTCACATTGCGGCACAGCCAGGCTAAACGCCACCGGGTCCAGGTGAGGAGTGAATCCGCGCAGCGTATTACGCGTGAGTTGCATTCTGATGGTTGGCCGGGGGGGGGCGTGCGGCCACGCCCGGGGACAGAACGCCGGAGCCACGAATTGATCGGATCTTGCACTCCTGCGAACCTCGGCGGGCTCGCGCCGATGCCCGGCGCGTCGCAACCTGGAGGGAACAGCCGATGCGAACCATCTCGTCGATCCGGACCGCGGTGCTCGTCGTCGCGGTCGCGGCGACAGCCTGCAGCCAGCGCGCGGAGCCGCGCCCATCCCCGTCGCAGGACGAGGCGGCGATGAAGCCCTCCGGACCCGACGCCATGCTGCTCGGCATCGACACGCAACTCCACGCCGTCGCCGTCGCCGTCCTGCATCTCGAGGGGAGGCCGTCATGAAGACGCGTGTCATCGCCCGCGCCGTGGTGGTTGCGCTGGTGCTCGCCGCGTCGTGCGCGACGCCGCCGCCCGGGCCCGCCAAGGTGGCCTCGGCTGCGACGGCGGCGACCGATCCAGGCCGCACGCCCAGCGCCGCGCCGGTGAGCGCGACGACCTACAAGGCGATCGAAGCCGGCGACGTCAATCGTGGCGTCGATCCGTGCAGCGATTTCTACGAGTACGCCAACGGCGCGTGGCGCGCGCAGAACCCGATCCCCGCGGGCAAGCCGCGGTGGAGCCGCCGCGGCGCCGCGCGCGAAGCGAACCGGCAGAAGGTGCGCGCGCTGGTCGAGGAGCTCGCGGCGACGGCCGACTGGCCCGCGGGGAGCCCCGAGCAGCTCGTCGCCGATCACTTTGCGTCGTGCATGGACGAAGCGGCGATCGACGCGGCGGGGATCTCGCCGATCGCGCCGCTGCTCGCCGACATCGACGCCGTGAAGACACCGGCCGATGTGCAGCGCGTGATCCGGCGGCTGCACGATCTCGGCATCGCCGCGCCGTTCGGCGAGGCCGGGGCGTACGACAACCACGAGCCCAAGGACTTCCAGCTCAACCTGGTCGCGGGCGGCCTCGGCCTCCCCGATCGCGACGCGTACGTGAAGGCCGAGCCGAGCTTCGCCCAGATCCGCGACAAGTACCGGCAACACGTGGCGCGCGTGCTCGCCCTGGGCGGCATGCCGGAGAAGGCGACGCTCGCCGCCGCCGACGGCGTGATCGCGCTCGAGAAGCGCCTGGCCGAAGCGTCGCTCGACGCGAAGACCGCCGGCGATTCCGCGGCCACCGAGCACAAGACCACGTTCGCGCAGCTCAAGGCGATGGCGCCCCGCATCGAGTGGGACAAGTACTTCGACGAGGCGCGGATCCCGCGCGATCCGGTCAACGTCGCCGAGCCGAAGTTCCTCCAGCAGGTCGACAAGGAGCTCAAGACCACGTCGGTCGCCGCGTGGAAGACGTACCTGCGGTGGCAGCTGCTCGACGCGGCATCGCCGTGGCTCTCGAAGCCGTTCGCCGAGGAAGCGTTCGCGTTCAAGGACAGGACGCTCGGCGGTGCCACCGAGATGAGGCCGCGCGCGCAGCGCTGCCTGGAGTTGACCGAGACGCTCCTGGGCGAGCCGGTCGGAAGGAAGTTCGCGGACAAGTACTTCCCCCCGGCAGCCAAGGCAAAGGCGCGCGACATCGCGAACGGCCTCGTCGCGGTGTTGAAGGAGGACGTCTCCGGATTGCCCTGGATGGCGGCGGACACCAAGAAGACGGCGCTCGAGAAGCTCGAGACGATGAGCGTGCAAATTGGATATCCCGACGACTGGAAGGACCTCTCGAAGGTCCAGATTCGCCGGGATGCGTTCTGGGCGAACATCGCCCAGGCGCGAAAGTTCAATGTCGACGACGTGCGCCGCCAGATGGCAAAGCCGACCGACCGCGCGGGCTGGCAGTTCCCGCCGTCGGCCCCCGACGCGTACCTCGATCCGCAGCTCAACGAGCTCGTGCTCCCCGCCGGCTTCCTGCAGCCGCCGTACTTCGACGTCGCGGCGACCGACGCGATGAACTACGGCGCCTTCGGCGCGGGCCTCGCGCACGACATGACGCACGCGTTCGACGCGACCGGAGCGGCGCTCGACGCGATGGGCCGCGCGCACAACTGGTGGACCGACGCGGACCAGAAGGAGTTCCAGAAGCGCGCGCAGTGCATCATCGATCAGTACGAGGGTTATTCGATCGAGCCGGGCGTCCATCACCAGGGCAAGCTGGTGCTCGCCGAGGCGCTCGGCGATCAGGCCGGCGTGCACTTCGCGTACGTCGCGTTCAAGAAATCGATGGCGACGCACCCGGTGCCGACGGTCGATGGCTTCACGCCGGAGCAGCAGTTCTTCCTCGCATGGGGTCAATTCCGTGGCGAAGCGATGCGGATCGAGGCCCAGCGGCAGAGCGTCAAGGGCGACCCGCACGCGGTCCCGAAGTTCCGCGTGATCGGCCCGCTGTCCAACTTGCCGGAATTCGAACAGGCGTTCTCCTGCAAGCCCGGCGCGACGATGGTGCGGCCGCCCGAGCAGCGCTGCGCGGTGTGGTAGCGCGCCCCGGGCCGTAGACCGCGTCGTGCGGCCCGATGCGGCCTCGGGGAGCTGAACTTCGGCTGCCCGACTCGTCGGTGCTGCCGGGGACCGCCCGTCTGCGCGTCCGTTCGAGAACAGGAGCTTTCGCTCCCGTGGATGCAATGGAAGTGGCCTGGGGCCGGATCCCGGGATCCGACCCCGGCCCAATCGCGTAATTACACGCGAGTCTTGAGGCTACCGGCGCGAACGTTGATCTTGATCTTCATTGTGCTCCTCCTTTCTCGCTCAATATAGACAAGAAGGATTCACGCTGCAAACAAGAAGAGGGAGAAATGTTGTGCGACGGCTATTCAACCGGCTACGCCGTGAACCTCGACACAATGACGCACTGCTACACACGGAAATGCGATCGATTCCGCAGGGTTGGTTTCCCGATCGCGATCCGGATTGAATGTTACCGGCAGCGTTTGCCACCTGCAGCGCATGATCCCGTCTGTAAATCTCGTCGGAGCACCCAGAAGCTCGAGGGAGATCTGACAAACGCCGAGGCGATGAATACGCCTCTGCACGACACGCTCGCGGCTCGCTGGTCAACGAGGACCCCGGAATGCCGGATCGCGTGAGCTGGGCCTCGTGCTCCGACTGGGTCACCGGCGCCGCAAAGCGCGGGAATCTGGGATTGCGCAGCGGCGCCTCGCGCATGATCGGGAATTTCACAACAAGGTTGGCGACGAGCGGGCTGACGGCGAAGTGTTTCAGGTGAGGAGTGACTCCGCGGGTGCGTAGTGCGCGTCACCGTTTCGTGGGTTTCCGGTCCTCGCATCAAGCGATTGCGCTCGCATACAACCGTCGAGAGCGTGCGGCCTCGCCACGGGAGGGAATGCCGTAGGCACGATTGAACAGATCTTGCGCTCCTGCCAAACGTCGGCTCGCGCCGATCCGGGGCGAGCTGCAACTGGCGATCCGAGCGTCACGCGGACCGCGCAAGGAGCAGATCTCCCCAGTGGCGGTAGCGATTCACGGCACATGGCCTGCGCGCGCGCGGACCGCGACCTTGCCAGCGCTTCACGGTCACGGCGAGGGGCCGGCGAGCATCTCGACCGGCCGGGATCGCCTCGGGGAACCGACGAGCCGAGCGCGCCGGCGCGAGCCGCGCATCGCGCGATGCGTCTCCTGTTCCGCGTCTCCTGCTCAGCGCTTCAAGCTCGGCAGGCGAGCGGCGCCGAAGGGGATTGTCGAAGCGCGTTCGCGAGACATCCACGCGGCCCGCCGGGGGTGACCGCGTTGGCGATGGGTCGGGCTTGGCCTCGTTCGCGCAGGGGCGGTGGTTCGTCAGCGGTCCCGGGCACCACACCCTGTACAATTCTAGTGCTGCGCCGGGTCGGGAAACTGGAACTGGGTCTTGTTGTCGCCTTCCCACGCGAGCGCCTTGTCACCCGTGGTCTCGAAGTCGCGCGCGAGGCCGATCAGCAGGTCGCGCTCGGCCGGATCCGAGATCCCGGCGCGCAGGCCGAGGGTGTTGTCCTTCGGCGGCATCTCGTTCTTCGTCAGCTGCGTGATGATGTCGTGGCGGCCGACCAGCGCCTGGTTGGGATAGACGAAGAACTCGAGCTGCGCCGAGCTGCCCTGGTTGTCGGGCGCGTGGCAGGCCTGGCAGTTGTTCTGCCGCATCCGCGCCTCGAGCGCGCGGTACGTGTCGTTGAGCTGCCCGGCGAACGGGTTGCCCTTGGACAGCAGGTAGTCGTAGATCGACACGTACGGCATCTGCACGCCGTCCTGCTCCCACTGCCACAGGCCGTCCCACGCGTGCGCGACCTTGGTCCGCGTGGTGTCCTGGTCGGCGGACCGCAGCGCGCCGACCAGCGTGCCACTCTGGATGATGAAGTGGATCGTCGTGGCGTAGTTGTACGAGTCCCACTTCTTGCTGCTGTGCCAGAACGGATAGGGGAACGCGCCGATCGGCATCGCGCCGCGAAACGTGACCGGCATGTGGAGCACCGTGGTGTCGCCGATCTGCTCGGTGGTGAAGTCGCTGCCGAACATGAAGGTCGAGAGATACATCCGGCGCCACACCCGCGCGTTGAACTTGTTGGTGCTGGTGTCGAGCCGGTAGCCCGCCCCCGCGGCCTGGCCGCCCCAGATGAACGGCTCGCGCATCGAGTCGCGCAGCACGGCGAGATCGGTGAGGCTGCCGGCGCAATCGTTGCGCGCCGTCTCGTCGGCCGCGTCGGCGCCGGTCGGGCACGCGGTGATCAGTCCCTTCGCGATCGACGTCGCGAGCTCGTCATCCGCTGGCTTGGACGTGCAGGCGGCGGTCAGCGCGACGATCGCAATCGTATATGTGACCTTCATCGGAATCCTCATTTGGTGAACAGCGTGACCAGGGTGAGCGTGCCGGCGTCGACCGTGAACGTGCCGGGCCAGGTGATGTCGTCGATCGCGTACGGCGGCTCGACCTGCGAGACGCCGCGCATCGCGAGCTGCATGATCGACACGTGCGGCTGCACGCCGATCACCCATGCGTACGGGTCGGCGCCCTGCACGACCGAGGACATCGCCGGGTCGGGGTCGGCCATCCCGGCGCTCGTCGGCGTGTACATCACCCGGCCGAGGCTCGGCGTCAGCTGGAGCGTGGCGCCCGCGACGTTGCCGGCTCCCGACATCGACTTGAGCGCGACCACGACCACACCGCCCGCGGGGTTGGTGCTCAGCCCGATCAGGCTCTTGAAGTGGGCGCTGGTGACCATCGGGATCTCCGCCGCCGCGCTCGTGCCCGGCGCGATCATCAGCTGCTGCAGCAGGGTCGGCGCCATGTCCGGCGCGGTCGCCGCGAGCGTCAGCGTCGTGTTCGCCGGAACGTCGAGAACGAATGCGCCGGTGCTGTCCGCGGTGGCGCGCTCACCGGACGCGCGGACGACCACGGTCGCTCCGGCCACCGGGGCACCCGTCGTGTCCACGATGTGGCCGGTGACCGTCGCGCGGTCGCTCCCGGTGGCAGGGGTTTCAGGGGTGGTGTTGGGTGTCAGGTTGTCCGCGCAACCAGTGAACGAGGCCACAACAACTGCAAAGAACCATGTGACTCGTGGGGTATTACTCATGAAAAAACTTCCGTGGTTCGTGTTACCGACTTCTCCCCCGGAGATTGCACGGCCAATGCCAGGGTCACGACGGTCGACCTGTCCGCGGTGCAAGCAGGTAAATCGCCATTGCATTCGTCTGTTTCCACGACGCACGAGCTCCGCAGCTCGAGCCGGCGCCAGGCGAGCGGCCACGCGAATCCGTTCCCCCATCGCGCCGGTCAGGGAGGGCGGGTTCACGGCGCCCGAGCGGTACCCACATGACCGCCCCATCGCCTTACAATGCCCTCAACCTTCGCGCTCAACTGCCTACAATCCCACGCGCAATTGCCGGTGCCACGGTTCCCAGCATGAGGCCCAGGACACGGTGATCGGCAGCCCGGCGATAGGCGCGACGACCGCCTCATCGCGCACATGCACCCTGAATGTCCAGGGGGCACCTTGTACGTCCAGGGAGGCCGCTCGTGTGTCCGGGGGAGGACCCCCGCATGTCCAGGGGTCCTCGCTCGTGCACCTGGCGTCGGTAGGGTGAGGCACGATCAGCGCCCGGTCAGCCGCCGGCCGGCGCGATCAGCGAGCGCTGGTGCACGACCTGCGGGAGCTCGGCGCGCTCGGCGAGTGACACGTCGACATGGCGATGCGCGCTGGATCGCGGGCCCAGCGCTGCATGACCGACCACGCTGCGGCGGCGCGTGCCACGCGCTCGGTGAGCACCGACGCAGATCTTCCGAGACCGCAGGTTCAAACCACTCCAGGAGCTGTTCCCCGATCGTCGCTGGGTTCAGCTCGCTTGCCGAAACCTCAGCCGCTCCCCTCCTGCCACCCGCGTAGCTTCTTGCTGCCATCGAGCTACCGTCCCCTCCGGAAGCAGCTAAGGTCAGGCGGAAACCACCCACGCGCGAGCCCCCGGAGCCACGCGAGTGCGACGAGCGACTGCTCAACAATGACGAGATCCTGAAGGAGCCTATCAATGACCCAGACCACGGAGCCGATACGTCTGGCGGGGTCCATCCTCGACCGCGCTCGCCACGTGTGCGCGTTTTTTCATTCGAAGGAAGAGGAGTACCGGGTGCTGATGCCGTTCATCAAGGACGGCTTCGCGACGGGCGATCGGGCGTTTCACATCGTCGACCCGAAACATCGGCCGAGCCATCTCGAGCGGCTGAAGCAGGAGGGCATCGACGTCGCCGATGCCGAGGCCAAGGGACAGCTCGAAGTTCGCCGCTGGCAGGACGCGTACATCCGGGACGACTACTTCGAGCAGTACCGGATGATCGACACGATCAAGGAGGCGCTCGACCCTGCGAAGAAACAGCCCGGAAAGGTCACGCGCCTCGTCGCGAACATGGAGTGGGCCCTGGAGGACCTGCCCGGAGTTCACGACATCGTCGAGTACGAGACTCGACTGAATCACGTGCTCCCGACGTATCACGATCCCGTGATCTGCACGTACGACCTGTCCCGGTTCGAAGCCAGCGTGGTCATGGATATCATGCGGACGCACCCGATGGTCATCATCGGCGGCATCCTGCAAGAGAACCCGTTCTACGTTCCGCCGGACGAGATGTTGAAAGAGCTCGCGGAGCGCTCCGCCGAGCGCCTTGCATGACGGCCGCGACCACCCGCACGATCAGCGCCGAACCGATCCAACATGGCTTCGTCCGAGGACGCCGTTGAAGAGAACCGCCGCCTTCGGCGGGCGATGCGAGATCTGGTTGCGCTCTCGACGTTGCCGGCGGTCTGGTTCGGCCTTCCGGTCGATGGCATCGCGCGCGGGCTGGCAGATGTTCTGCTGAACACGCTCTCGCTCGACCTGGTCTACATCCGGCTGTCGCCTGCGACCGGGAAGACCACGGAGGTCGTGCGCACCAGGCAGCGCCACACGGCGCCCGGCGCCGATGCCCTGCGCGCCTTGCTCGACCACGCACTGTCGGCCAACGCGACGCAGCCGCTCACCGTTTCGAGCTTCTTCGACGACGGAAACCTGTACCTCGCGGTGACACGGTTCGGTGTTGGCGAAGAACATGGCGTGCTGGTCACGGGATCGCGCAACGCAGCGTTCCCGACCGAGACCGACCGGCTGTTGCTCGGCGTTGGTGCCAACCAGACCGCGATCGTGCTTCAGCGCCGTCGCGCGGAGGATCAAACACATGACCAGCGCGAACGACTGCTCGTCACGCTCGCCAGCATCGGCGATGCGGTGCTCACGACGGACACGGGCGGCCATGTCACGTTCTTGAACCCGGTCGCCGAGTCGCTGACCGGCTGGACGTTGGCGGGAGCGGTTGGCCAGCCGATCTCCGCCGTGTTCAACATCGTCAACGAGGCCACCCGCGAGCCGGCAGAAAACCCGGTCGGCAAGGTGTTGTGTGATGGCACGATCGTCGGGCTCGCCAACCATACCATCCTCATCGCCAAGGACGGAACGGAGCGGCCGATCGACGACAGCGCCGCTCCGATCCGGGCAAAGGGCGGCGAGATCGCGGGCTGCGTGCTGGTGTTCCGAGACATCAGCGAAAAGCAGCGCGCAGAAGCCGAGATCCGGCAGGCGGGCGAGCAGGCACGCACGATCCTGGAGAGCATCACCGATGCATTCCTCGCCGTCGACAAGGACTGGCGATTCACGTACGTCAACCGGCAAGCGGAGAGGTTACTCGCGCGCAGCGCAGACGATCTGTTCGGCAAGGTGATGTGGGCCGAGTATCCCGGATTCGCTGGAAGCGAGTTCGAGCGGGTCTACCGGGCGGCGCGCGACGGAGCCCCGGGCTCGGTCACCTCCTACTTTCCGGACCACGACCGCTGGTACGAAGTGCACGCCTACCCTGCGCCGAACGGCATCGCGGTGTACTTCCGTGACGCGACCGAACAAAAGCTGGCCGACGAGCGGCTGCGCGAAGCCGAGGCGCAGTTCCGCGCGATGGCGGACAACATCCCGCAGCTGTCGTGGATGGCGAGCGCCGACGGCTCGGTGTTCTGGTTCAATCGGCGCTGGTACGAGTACACCGGTACGATCCTCGAACAGATGCAGGGTGACGGCTGGCATCGTGCCGTGGGTCCGGACGATCTGCCGCGTGTCGTGGAGAGCTTCACTCGCTGCATTCACAGCGGCGAGCCCTGGGAGGACACGTTTGCGCTGCGGCGGCACGACGGCGCGCTGCGGTGGCATTTGAGCCGCGCGATGCCGATCAAGAACGATCAAGGCGTCGTGTTGCGCTGGTTTGGTTCGAACACCGACATCACCGAGCAGCGCAAGATGGCGGCCGACCTCGCCGAGGCCGACCTGCGCAAGAACGAGTTCCTCGCGACGCTCGCCCACGAGCTTCGTAACCCGCTTGCACCGATCCGCACCGGCCTCGAGGTCCTCAAGCGAGCCGACGGTGACGGCAACGTGGGCGAGCAAGCGCGCGCGATGATGGAGCGGCAGCTGTCCCACCTCGTGCGGCTCGTCGACGACCTGATGGACGTCAGCCGGATCACGAGCGGCAAGATCGAGCTGCGCAAGCAGCCCGTGCAGCTCACGGCGGCTGTGAACAGCGCGCTCGAGACCAGCCGGGGGCTGATCGAGCAGATGGGCCACACGCTCGAGGTCGTGCTGCCCGAGCAGCCGATCGCGGTGAATGCAGACCTCACCCGGCTGGCTCAAGTATTCATGAACCTGCTCAACAACGCCGCGAAGTACAGCGAACCCGGGGGTCATGTTCGGCTGATCGCCGAGCGCAGCGGGACGGACCTGGTCGTCTCGGTCAAGGACAATGGAATCGGGATCGCGGCGGAGCACCTGCCGCACGTCTTCGACATGTTCTCGCAGGCAGATCGTTCGCTGGAGAAGGCACAGGGCGGACTGGGGATCGGTCTCACGCTCGTGAAGCGGCTCGTCGAGCTGCACGGTGGCACCGTCGATGCTCGGAGCGATGGTCCAGGCCGGGGCTCGGAGTTTGTCGTCCGGTTGCCGATCGTCACCGACGCCGTCGAAGCTACGCTCGCGACTGCCCGCAGCGAGCGTCCTTCTGTATCTTCGCTCCGGATCTTGATCGTGGACGACAACCAGGATGGTGCTGACCTCCTGGCGCTCGTGCTCGAGTCCATGGGCAACGAAACGCGGGTGGCCTACGACGGAGAGCAGGCGGTGGCCGCGACGGCCGAGTTTCGCCCCCACGTCGTTCTCCTCGATCTCGGGCTTCCGAAGGTGAACGGCTACGAGGCGTGCCGGCGCATCCGAGCGCAACCAGGCGGAAACCAGATGATCGTGATCGCCCAGACCGGGTGGGGGCAAGTCGAGGATCGCCAGCGCACACGCGAAGCTGGATTCGATCACCACATGGTCAAACCGCTGGATCCGCGAGCGCTCCGGAAGCTCCTGGCGGATGTCCAGCTCCGTGATCCGTGAAGCTACGCGACCGTCACCCGGGTCGGGCGTCGTTCAGCACGGGTCGCGCCGGGCCGCGCTCACAGGGTGTGGTCGACCTGTCAGCTGTTGCTGGCAGAGGCCGGGTGACGCTGCGGCCGCGATCCGTATAGTGCGCCGCCCGTGCGGCATGGCGCCGCCACGAGGAGCCGAGGAAGTCACATGCGTTCAAGCCAGGCTGCCGTCATCGTCTGTGGGTTGTGGGTCGCCGGATGCGCCGCCGCGTCGGGAGGCGACGCGGCCGACCAGGACGCGCGGCCGGAGGACTGCGCCGGCCGCGAGGGGCCGTGCGTCCAGAGCGGCGTGATCTCGACGCCCGCGGTCGGCAGCAAGGTCGAGGCCGGGCTCGCCGCGATCACGAGCAGCTTGCCATCGCGGTATCCGTTCTGGGTGCTCCAGCTGAACCTGTGCAACAGCGGGCTCGCGGGCTGCTACGACGGGGGCAAGTCGGTGCCGGAGGCGGCGGCCGCGATCCAGAACAGCGCGCCCGACGTGGTGACGCTGAACGAGATCTGCCAGAGCGATGTCGTGCAGCTGTCGAGCACGCTCGCGAGCGTGTACAGCGGCAGCACGGTGGTGTGGGCGTTCAAGGCCGCCGGCGACCGGCGCACCGGGGCGCCGTACAAGTGCAAGAACGGCCAGGACTACGGCATCGGGCTGATCGCGCACATCCCGGGCACGTATGCCGGACACCAGATCTTCAGCGGGCTGTATGCGAGCCAGGACACGGCATCGGCCGAGCAGCGGGCGTGGCTGTGCGTGCAGGCGGTCGGCAGCTTCTACGCGTGCACGACGCACCTGGCCAGCACCAGCGGAACGGTCGCGCTCGCCCAGTGCAAGGATCTGATGAACAATGTCATCCCGTCGGTTCGCAGCACGGGCGGCGGCCATGCCCCGACGGTCGTCGGCGGCGACCTCAACATGAAGTTCCGCGGCTCGCCCAACGCGCAGGACTGCGTGCCGGCCGGCTACTTCCGCAAGGGCGACGGCGACGTGCAGCACATCCTGGCCACGACCGACTTCGTGTTCAGCTCGAGCCGCAGCATCGGGATGAGCCACACCGATCACGACGGCTGGTTCGTCGCGCTGACCGCACCGTAGGCCGCGGCCCCGGCGCGTGGTTCGAGGTCGGACCACCGGCGGGGCGTTGTGGTGTGATGTTCGGGCGGCGCCTGCGAATCATCGCTGCGAGCCCTGATGACCGCCTCTGCTCCCGCACCGGCCCCATCCGCCCCCAAGACGGCGTTCGCGGACGCGATCACCGAGCACCGCCGGCTGATCGCGCGGGTCGCGGCGAGCTATGGGCGCACGCCGGAGGACCGTCGCGATCTTGCGCAGGACATCCTGCTGCAGCTGTGGCGCGCGTGGCCGCGCTTCGATCCCGCGCGCGCCAAGCTCACGACGTGGATGTACCGGATCGCGCTCAACGTCGCGATCTCGGCGTTGCGCCGGCCGGCGGTCGCGGCCGCGGCGCGCAGCGCAGTCCTCGACGACACCGCGCACGCCGCTCACGCCGTTGCCTCGGCCGAGACCGACGACGACCGCCTCGAGCAGCTGTATTCCGCGATCGCCACGCTCGCACCGCTCGACCGCGCGCTCGTGGTCCTTCACCTCGACGGCATTCCGCACGCAAGGATCGCCGAGGTCCTCGGCCTCGGCGCGTCCAACGTCGCCACCAAGCTCTCGCGTCTGCGCGCCTTGCTGCGCACGCGCCTCACCCAAGGAGAACCGCGATGACCCCACCTGTCGGAACGAACGATCCAGACGACCTCGCCGATCTCGTGCGCACCTGGCGTGACTCGACCGCGCGCCTCGAGGGCGGCATCGCCGAGCTCGCCGCCGCGCTCGACCGTGCGCACGAGCGCGACGCCCGGGCCGAGCGAGACCCCGCACGCGCTCGCGTGACGGGCGCACTCGCGACCGTCCGCGCGTTCAACATCGCGCAGCTCGTCGTCGCCGCCGTGGTCGCGATCGCTGCCGGCTCGTTCTGGATCGACCACCGCGACGAACCGAGTGCCTTGCTGTCCGGCCTCTCGCTGCACGGGTATGCGATCGCGATGATCTTCGCGATGGCGCGCCGCCTCGTGCTCGTCGCGCGCGTCGATGTCGCCGGCCCGGTGCTCGCCACCCAGACTGCGTTTGCGCGGGTGCGCCAGTTCCATATCCGGTCGTCGCTCGCGCTCGGCCTGCCGTGGTGGTTCCTGTGGATCCCGTGCTTGATCATGCTCGCGCGCGCCGTGCTCGGCGTCGATCTGTACGCGCGCGCGCCGCTGTGGTTCTGGCTCTCGATGCTCGTCGGCTCGGTCGGGCTGGTCGGCTCGCTCGCGCTCGCGCGCTACCTCGTGCGCCGCGCGGCAGCGTCGCCGGCGCCGCGGTGGGCGGATCAGCTTGCGGGCCGTAGCCTGGCGCGCGCCGCGCGCGAGCTCGCCGAGCTGTTCGCGTACGCACGCAACGCGACCTGAGGCGGCGAGTCCTCGAACCGAGCGAGCCCCGCGGCGCCCGGCGATTCGGGCCGGCCCCCGGCTCACCCTCCGCGCGTCGCGTCGCGCGATCGAGCTTCGATGTTCAGCGCTCGGAGCGCGGGGCGTCCCCGGAGTGCTCCGCGGCCTGCCAGCGGCGGTGGCCGGTCTCGAGCGGCCGGCCGCCGTTGTCCTCGACGCGCGTCAGCTCGGCCAGCTTCTGCCGGTGCGCCGCGTTGTGCGCGGCGGTCACCCAGAACGAGCACACCGCCAGCAGCGCGACGCCGAACAGCGCGAAGCCGCCGGCGGTGCGGCTCCAGAACAGGACGGCGATCGCGACGGCGGCGAGCGCGCCGTAGAGGACGGCCATCCGCCGTTGCAAGCGCCGGGTCCTGGCGATCCAGCCTTCCAGCTCTGCGCGTCGGTCCATGGGGAAGTGTAGCTTCGATGCGGCGGGCGGATCGACGGTCGCGCCGGAGGGCGGCGATGGCGTGCGACATGGCGCCGCGGCATGATGCAGTGAGCTGCCATGTCACATCCATCGCATCACGCTCGAGCCAACCCCGACAAGGTCGCGTACCGGATGGCCGGCTCGGACCAGGCGCTCACGTACGGCCAGCTCGACGCGCGGTCGAACCAGGCGGCCCAGCTGTTCCGCTCGCTGGGGCTCGGGCCCGGCGAGCACATCGCGCTGCTGATGGAGAACCGGCTCGAGCTCATGGAGGTGTGCTGGGCCGCGCAGCGCAGCGGGCTGTACTACACGGCGATCAGCAGCTACCTCACGCGCGACGAGATCGCGTACATCGTGCAGGATTGCGGCGCGCGCGTGGTGATCACGTCGCCGAAGTACGGCGACGTCCTCGCGGGGCTGATCGGGCCGGCCGATGCGCCCCGGGGCTACATGGTGGACGAGCCGCGCCCCGGGTTCGCGTCGTGGAGCGCGGCGCTCGCGGCGCAGCCGGTGGTGCCGATCGCCGACGAGGTCGCCGGTCAGGACATGCTGTACTCGTCGGGCACGACCGGGCGGCCCAAGGGGATCAAGCGCGAGCTCGAGCACCGCCCGATCGATCAGCCCAATCCGTTCCTGAAGCTATTGTGCGCGAACATGTGCGGCATGTCCGCTGACAGCGTCTACCTGTCGCCGGCGCCGCTGTATCACGCGGCGCCGCTGCGCTTCAACATGATGGCGATCGCGCTCGGCGGCACCTCGGTGATCATGGAGTCGTTCGACGCCGAGCAGTTTCTGCGGCTGGTGGAGCGCCACCGGGTCACGCAGGCCCAGCTCGTGCCGACGATGTTCGTGCGCATGCTCAAGCTGCCGGACGAGGTGCGGCTGCGCCACGACCTGCGCTCGCTCCGCGGTGCGATCCACGCCGCCGCGCCCTGCCCGGTCGACGTCAAGGCGCGGATGATCGCGTGGTGGGGTCCGATCCTGGTCGAGTACTACGCAGGATCGGAGGGCAACGGCGTGACGGTCTGCACCTCCGAGCAGTGGCTCGCCCACCGTGGCAGCGTCGGGCGGGCGGTGGTCGGCACGATCAAGATCGTCGGCGACGACGACCGCGAGCTGCCGGCCGGCGAGGTCGGCACGGTGTACTTCGCGGATGCGCCGGTGTTCAGCTATCACAACGATCCGGACAAGACGCGGCGCGCCTACAACGCGCGGGGCTGGTCGACGCTCGGCGACGTCGGCTACCTCGACGGCGACGGGTTTCTGTACCTCACCGATCGCAAGTCGTACATGATCATCTCCGGCGGCGTGAACGTGTATCCGCAGGAGACCGAGGACGTGCTGATCCGGCACCCGGCGGTGGCCGATGTCGCGGTGTTCGGCGTGCCCAACGAGGAGATGGGCGTGGAGGTCAAGGCGGTGGTGCAGCCGCACGAGGCGGCCGCCGCCGGCCCCGCGCTCGCGGCCGAGCTGATCGCGTTCTGTCGCGCGCAGCTGTCGCCGATCAAGTGTCCGCGCAGCATCGACTTCGAGGCCGCGCTGCCGCGGACGCCGACCGGAAAGCTGATGAAGCGGCTGCTGCGCGACCGCTACTGGCCCGCGGCCCCGGCCGCGCCGCGCTGAGCGCCGGCGCTCGACCGGATCGCGGCCACGACGTCGTGCGCCGCGGCGCTCGCTCGGGTGACCGCTGGTGCCGCGGCGCTGCCCCGGGCCCGACGTCGGGATTCTTCTCGTGTCGCATTTCGCGACACTGGACTCGCGAGGCAACCGGCCGACCTCGTGACGTAGATGGCCCATGGGCCAGAGGTCTCCTCGTGACGTGTCGAACCTGGGCTGTACCGTGCTTGCTGCTGGTCGCGGTGGTGACCGCGCGGCCCGGCGACGCGCGGGCCGACGGCGAGATCGACATCGCGGGCCTGATCTGCGGCGAGGTCGTGCGCCCGCTCGCCCGGGCGACCGCGGTCGGTCAACCGACGTTCGTGATCGGCATGGACGGGACGCTCGCGCCCGAGGCGGTCACCGCGAGCCCGGGGATGCAGCTCGCGTTCACCGAGTTCCCCGCGCCGATCCTGGTCCGCGTCGAGGTCCCGACGAGGAAGCTGCCCCGGACCGTGGCGTGCGGCTGGATCAACCCGCTCGACGGGCACTTCGCGCTGCCGGTCGAGCCCCCGGCGGGATCGATCCTGCGCATCGACGTGTACATGATGGACGAGAAGCGCGGCGACGTGGATGCCGCCGCGGTGTTCCGCGCCGAGCCCCGGCCGGACCGGATCGCGGCGCTGTCGGCGCTCGAGGCGCTCGAGCTGGAGGCGCGCTGCCGGTCGACGCGATCGGCGGTGTACCTGGTGCACCAGGAGATCGGCTATGCGGTCGGCGAGCTGTTCCCGGTGCGGTTCGACGACGCCGGCGAGTTCGAGCTGGTCCGCACCGGGCGGCCGCTGTGGCTCGCCGTCACCGACGTGCCGAGCAAGGCGGCGCTGCGGATCGCGCAGAACCGCGGCGACAAGGTCGGCTTCACCGTCGAGAGCGCGGTGCGGACGGCGGTGCCGCGGATCACCCGGCTCGCGCCGGGGGCGCCCTCGGCGCGCGGCGGTGCCGCGAACGACGTGGCCTCGTGCCAGCCCGATGCGACGCCGCTCGCCGAGCGCGGGACCCGGGTGGTCGAGCTGAGGCCGATCGATCGGCGCCACGTCAGCAACGTGTCGGTCTGCGATGACGCCGAGTGCCCCGGCGACGGCGACGCCAACGTGCGCGGCCGGGTCAAGCTCGCGCCGTCGCCGCGGGGCCGCTGGGCCGTGATGACCGAGCTGTCGTTCGGGGTCGGCGTCGCGGGCTGGCACCTGGCGGATCGAGGCCAGGCGGTGGGGTTCGAGGCCCAGACCGATCCGGTGTTCGAGCCGATCCTCGGCGCCCGCGGCCCCGAGCAGGTGTTCGAGCTCCACCAGCGCGCGAACCCACGCAACGCGGTCACGACCTCGCTGCTGCTCGCGCGCCACGTGACCGATCGCTGGTTCGTCGGCGCCGGACCATCGCTGACGATCGGTACCGGCGGCGCGGCGCTCGGCCAGCTCGGGGTGCGCGCCGGGCGCGAGCTCGGCGACACCGGCGTGTACGTGACGCTCGGCGCGAGCGCGCGGTTCGTCGACGCGCCCGAGCTCTACGCGATCGGCGACCGCGTCACGCTGGCGCAGACCGAGGGCATGACCTCGAGCGCGCCGGCGTTCGCCAGCCACACGGCCGTGCTGGTCCAGGCCGAGATCGGACTGTCGATCGATCTGGCGCTGATCGTAGCCGGAGTGTCGGACGTGTTCTCGGCCGTCGGAGGCACGCGATGAAGGCGCTGGTCGCCGCGATCGCGCTGATCGCCGCGGGCTGCGGCGTCGAGGCCAGCTCGCTCGTGGTGATGATCGAGCCCGAGGCCGCCGAGCTGCGCGGCGGCAACATCATGTACCAGGCCGGCGGGGCGTTCACGGTACACGTCGAGGCGGTGACCGACGCTGCGGACGTCGACACCAGCCTGCAGGCGCTCGCGGCCGAGCTCACCGTCGCCGACGATCGCGGCGCGATGTCCGCGACCGGCAAGGTCAGCCTGGTGCGCAGCGCGTCCAACCCGCACGTGTTCCTGGGCACCGCGATGCTCGGCTGGCCGGCGGGCGGCGCGGTGACGGTGACCGCGCGGGTCGCCGGCGTCGAGGCCGCGCAGCGCCTGACGATCGCCACGCCCGAGGTCGCGCTGGTGGTGGCGCGGGCGCAGCCCGACCCCGGGACCCGCAGCGCCGACGTCGCGTTCTGCGTCGTGTCCTCGGCGCGCGACGGGTCGGTCGTGCTCCACCTCGAGCGCGCGACGTTCACCGGCACGGCCGAGGTCGACCGGACCGCGGCGCTGGTCCGCGGCCCGTGCGCGATCGCCGGCGCGGACGTCGCGATCCCGGCGCCGGCCGAGCTCGTGATCGAGTCGCACGCGGCGCTGAGCCTGACGACGCGCTCGGAGACGCCGGCGATCTCCGCGGCGTTGCCGGCTCCGACCGCGGGCGCGGCCGCGCTCGCGATGATCACGGCGCAGGCGATCGCCGTGGTCGTGCCGCCGCCGGTGGCGAGCCTGACGTTCGTCTCGATCCCGATCGCCGCGCGGGCCGGCACGGTGATCACCGCGCAGGTCGAGGTCACGACCGGCCCCGGAGGCACCGGCCGCGGCATCAAGGGCGTGACGGTGAGCTTCGTCGCATCGGCGAGCCTCACGTTCATCCCGCCGACCGCGGCGACCGACGATCAGGGGTTCGCGACCACGATGTTCGTCATGCCGGAGCTCCGCGGCGGATCGCTGATCGTCGGCGCGACCGGCGCAGAGCTGCTGACCTCGGCGACGATCGCCGCCGCGCCTTGAGCCGGCGCGGCGAGCTGACGATCGCCCGCCCCCGCGCCAGGTACCTGGTCGAGCTCCTGACCCAGATGTCGAGTGGCCAGGGGACGATCGCGCTCGGCGGCGAGCTCGATCCGGGGCTGCTCCGGGGTGGCGCGACCCGCGGCGCGCGACGGCGCTCGCGGCGCGACGGCGCTCGCGGCGCGACGGCGCGCGGTCGCGCGGTCGCTCGGTCCGGCGGGGGAGCGCCGGCGTCCGGGCTAGTGTCGCCGCGGCGCGCCGTTGCGCGCGCCGGCGATCACGGTCCGTGACGACGGCGCGTACAGGATGCCGCGCTCGGTCCGCTCCTTCGCGGTGCCCTGCTTGGTGCGGGTCGCGCTGCGCCGGGTCGACTTGCGCGACGGCTTGGTCCGCGAGTCCTCGAGCGCGGCGACCTGCTTGCTCTTGCGCGGGTGGGCCAGGGTGTTGCGGCGCGCCGTCGAGCCGCCGCCGGCCCGGCGCTCGCTCTCGGACACCCCCGGCGCCGCGGTGTCGAGGTACGCGTCGCGGCGCTGCTTCTCGGGCCGGGCGAGCGCGCGCTTCAGCGCCGGCGCGCCGCGACCGACGCGGCGGCCGATCACCGATCCGGCGTCCTCGCCGGGATCGGGATACGCGGCGCGTCCGGACCGGCCGTTGCTCGCGCCGCGCGGGTTGGTCGCGCGCTTGCCCTTGGCGAGCCCGCGGCCGCGGTGGCGCCTGCGGACGGCGACGTCGTCCTCGGCGCGCGCGGCCTCGAGCGCACGCGCGACGCGCCCGATCGCGAGCTCGAACGCGGCACGAGGATCCGCGGCGCGCTCCTCGGCGGTCAGCGCCGGCCGGCCGCTCATGACCAGCTTGATGCGGCACAAGGTCTCGATACGCCCTTTGGACTCGCCGGCGTCCTCGAGCTGCACCGTCCCGCGCAGGACCAGCGCGACCGCGTTCCCGAGCTTGCGGTCGAGGCTGGCGCGGATCGCGCGCTCGGTCGCGGGCGCCAGGTCGACGCGGCTCCGGATCACCACCGGGCCGTCTCCGGAGTCGACATGCCCGCGCTCGACCTCGTCGGATACTGCTTGCGTGCGGACGGACGTTCTCGGCATGACCGGATCGCTTGCACACCGCGCGCCGGGCTCGCCGCCGCGCCGCGCTGCGCCGCGCACGGCTCGGAGAAATCCCGGGCCGCGGGCGCCGGGGACGCGCCCAGGCTGGGGCTGGGCCTGGGGCCTTGTAGTCTCGCAGACATGGCGAGCGACAAGGAAGATCGCTGTACGTTCGTCGCGTCCGGTCGATCCAGCGCTTGCTGGTGAAGCCGACATGACCACGCAGGACGCGCTGCGCAGCCCTGCCGCGCGCAAGGAGCGCCGGACCTCGCTGCTCCTGAGCGCCGGCGTGATGTTCGCGGGGTCGGCGGCGGAGCCGCTGTATCGCGCGCTCGATGTCCCGCTGCTCTCGGTCCGTGCGCTGTGGTGTGCGTCGCTGGTGGCGATCGCCCTGGCGCTGCCGCGCGCCAGCAGCCGGCTCTACGGGTGGCTGTTGCCGCTGGCCGGCGTCGGCTCGTGCTGGCTGTTCGCCGCGACGGTGTGGATCAACGGCGGGATCGCCAGTCCGGACTTCCAGTACATGGTGCTGCTGCCGCTCGCCCTGATGGTGGTGTTCCAGGACGAGGTGATCGCCTGTGCCGCGGTGGTCGCCGGGACGGTCTCGGCGGTCGCCGTGCTGTCGTGGCTCGGGCACGCGCCGGTGTCCGCGGCCGCCGACAGCCTCGCCACCGACCTCGGCATCGGCGTGCTCACCGTGTTCGGCGCGTTCTCGTTCCGGCGGGTCCGGATCGCCGAGCTCGCCACCCAGCACGCCCGGGCCGACGCGCTCGAGCGGCTCGCGCGCAGCGAGCACCGGCGCGCGCAGGCCGAGCGGCTCGCGGCGCTCGGCCAGCTCGCCGCCGGAGTCGCCCACGAGATCAACAATCCGCTCTGCGCGGTGAGTGCCAATGTCGAGCTCCTGGCCGGCGAGGCCGGACTGCAGTGCGCCGGGCTGAGCGCGTCCGAGACCCGTGTCCTGGTCGCCGACCTGCAGCACGGCGTCGGCCGGATCGCCCAGATCGTCCGCGACCTCAAGGAGTTCTCGAGCGGCGGCTCGGACCAGCTGCAGCCGTGTCAGGTCGACGAGGTGATCGGCGACGCACTCCGGCTCGCCGCGTTCAAGCTCGGCAAGGTGGTCGAGGTCCGCAGGTCGTTCGATCGCGACCTGCCGCCGGTGATCGCCAACCGGCGCAAGCTGTCCCAGGTCCTGCTCAACCTGCTGGTCAACGCCGCCGAGGCGATGGAGGAAGCCCGCACCGAGAAGCCCTGGGTGCTCGTCACCGCCGAGCACGCCGGCGACGCGGTCCAGATCGCGGTGCAGGACAACGGCCCGGGCATCTCCGGCGAGGTCGCCGCACGCCTGTTCGAGCCGTTCGTCACCAGCAAGCCGCTCGAGAAGGGCACCGGCCTGGGGCTGGCGCTGTCGCGCGAGTACGTCACGAGCTTCGGCGGCACGCTCGAGCTCGAGCCGATCGCCGGCCCCGGCGCCCGGTTCGCGATCCAGCTGACGACCACGCTGCTGTCGTGACCGGCGCGCCGCCGCGACTACTCGAGGCCGAGGACGGCGAGCTCGGCGGTGCCGATGGCGATGCGGCGCATCGGGCATGGCCCGGAGGTTGGCAGTCGTGCGAGGATGTGGTGATGCGCGCGCGAACACGGGTTTTCGTCGGGTTGTTCCTCGCCGTGGTCCTGGCCCCGGCGTTCGCCCAGGCCCCGAAGTGGGTGCTCTATACCCATCCGGACAAGCTGATGTCCGTGCGATTTCCGCAGAAGCCGACCGAGTCGGAACAGGAGACGCCGAGCGCGATCGGGCCGATCAAGTTCAAGCTGGCGATGTACAGCGACGGCGACTACACCTACGTCGCGACCGCGGTGGTGTACCCGGTCAAGTCCGAATTCGATGTCAAGAAGGCGCTCGATGGCGGCCGCGATCAGGCGCTCGCCAACATCAAGGGCAAGGCGATCTCCGAGAAGTCGATCAAGCTCGATGGCTTCGTCGGCCGCGAGATGACGTTCGAGGCCGAGGGCACGGGCAGCCCGCGCGTCCGGGGCGTGGTGCGGATGTTCGCCTCGGCCAAGCCGCCCAGCGTGTTCATGGCGAGCGCGATGCGGATGAGCGAGAAGCCCGATCGCGATGCGCCGCGGTTCCTCGACTCGATCCACCTCGGCAAGAAAGTCGAGACCCGGTAGCGACCGGCGCGGCGCCCGGGCCAGGCGGGCTAGGCGATCGCGCGCACCAGGGCGACGATGCCCCAGCACACCAGGCCGACGACGCCGGCGAACGCGGCGGCCGCGGCGATCACCGCGAACCAGTCGCGCGCGCTGGCGCGGCCGCCGGTCGCGACGCGCTCGGTGAGCAGGTCGACGTTGCGGTGGTTCGCGCGGAAGCCGAAGTCGAACACGTCGCCCAGGACCGGCACCGCCCCGATCGCCGCGTCGGCGCCGAGGTTGAGCAGCATCCGCGCGATGATCAGCGGCGACATCCGGCGCCGGACCGCGATCGCGACGATGTAGAGCCCGAGCAGCGACATGATCACGTCGCCCGCCCCCGGCAGGACCAGCCCGACCAGCGGGTCCACGAGGTAGCCATCGAGCACGCGCGCCAGCGTGCGCGCTCGCGCGATCTCGGGATCGATGGTCGCCATGGGACCGGTCATCTGCCTCCGTATGTGCACCCGGCGTACCAGCCCCGATCCTGCGAATCCTGCTGAGGGCGCGGTCACAACGGGCGGCAGGGGACGGGTCAGGCCGGCGCGACCTGGCGGATGTCGACCTCGTTGTCACCGAGGATCGCCGCGTAGTCCTCGGCCCACTTTCGGGCCTCGGCGAGCGACGGCAGCTCGACGATCGAGAACCCGGCGATCAGCTCCTTGGCCTCGGTGAACGGGCCGTCGGTCCACACCCGCTTGCCGCCGGCCTTGCGATACCGCGCGCCGGTGGCGCTCGGCGCCAGCGTGGTGGTCGACTGCAGCACGCCATCGCGCGCGAGCTCGTCGAGGACCTGGGCCAGGCCGGCGGGCGGCGGCGCACCGGCCTCGAACCCCGCGTCGGCCTTGCGCAGCAGCAGGAAGCGGTCGGGCGCGTGGGGCGGCCGGGCCATGAGGCCGAGATCCCACGGCTCGACGACCGGGCCGATCTCGATCTCGATCTCGCCGGACGCGCCCGCGATGCGCGTCGCGATCTCGATCGCGTGGTCGATCGAGGCCGCCTTGATCATCGCGAACCCGGCGAGCAGCTCGTTGCCGCCCGGGTACGGGCCGCGCGTGACGCTGCACCCGCCGGCCTCGAACTGCAGCCGGACGCGCCGCGAGCTGGGGTGCAGGCCGGCGCCATCCTTGAACACGCCGGCGCGGATCGCGCCCTGGACGAACTGGCCCATGTTCTCGATGATGTCCGCGGGCGGCGGGCCTCCCGCCTCCATCACCGCGTCGACCTTGTGCATGACCATGAATCGCATCGCTAGCCTCCTACCATGGCGACGAGCGAGCCCGACCCGGATCGACACACGGCCGCCGAGATCGCGATCGGAAGAACGCCGGGGCCGTAACCACGCGTGGCCATTGCCGTGCCGGACCCGCCGGGGCCGTGACCCGGGCCGGCGTGCGCGATCCGGTTCGCTGCACCCACGACACGGCCGGCTGCGGCGCGCCCCTGCGGGCCGGCCGGTGCGTCACACTGCCGGGACGGTGAGCTACCCGCGGCGCCGGCTCTTCCTCTTGACGCTCTCGTTCTGGACGGCGGTCGGCCTGCTGTGCGGGCTGCAGATCTGGATCAGCATGATCACGCACGGCCACGCCCTCTGGCGCGTGCTCGCGTACGAGGTGCTGGTGTGGGATGCGTGGCTGGTGCTGGCGCCGGTGATCGGCTGGCTCGCGCGCCGCGCGCCGCTGGTGCCGCCGTCGACGCGCGCCGTGGTCGCGCACGCCATCGCCGCGCTGGTGATCGCGCCGCTGCACTCGGCGTGGTGGACGTTCCTGCTGGTCCAGATGAAGCCGTACGACGCGATGGGACCGACGCAGTTCGCCTCGGTGTACCGCGGGATCATGGGGTCGGGGCTGCCGCTGCAGCTGTGCTTCTACTGCGGCGTGCTCGCCGCGCACTACGCGGCCGAGTACTACGACAAGTACCGCGATCGCGAGCGCGCCGCGGCGCGGCTCGAGGTCTCGCTGTCCGAGGCCCGGCTCCACGCGCTCGAGCTCCAGATCCAGCCGCACTTCCTGTTCAACACGCTGAACTCGATCAGCGCGCTGGTCCGGACCGCGCGCCACGCCGACGCGGTGACGATGATCGCCGGGCTGTCGGACCTGCTGCGCTACTCGCTCGATCACGCGGGCGAGCAGCGGGTCGCGCTCGCGACCGAGCTCGCGATCATCGAGCGCTACCTCGAGATCGAGCGGCTGCGGTTCCCCGACCGGATGGCGTTCGAGATCGACGCGCCCGCCGAGGTCCGCCGCGGCCAGGTGCCGGCGCTGCTGCTCCAGCCGCTGGTCGAGAACGCGGTCCGCCACGGCATCGCCCCGCTGGTCGCGCCCGGCCGGGTCACGATCCGCGCCCGCCGCGACGGCGACCGGCTCCGGATCGAGATCGGCAACACCGGCCGGCTCGCGGCCGACCACCGCGCCGGCGTCGGCCTGCGCAACACGATGGACCGGCTGCGCCACCTCTACCGCGGCGACCACGCGTTCGAGCTCGGCGCCGACGCGGACGGGGTGCGGGCGACGATTGTCGTGCCGTGGAGCGAGCCCGGGTGACGCCGCCGCGGCCGCCGATCCGGGTCGCGATCGTCGATGACGAGCCGCTTGCCCGCGCGGCGCTGCGGCTGTTGCTCGCGACCGATCCCGAGCTGACCGTGGTCGGCGACTGCAACGGGGTCGACGCGCCGGCGCTGATCGGGCGCGAGCGGGCCGAGCTGGTGTTCCTCGACGTCCAGATGCCCGAGCTCGATGGCTTCGGCGTGCTCGCGGCGCTGCCGCGCGATGCGCTGCCGGCGACCGTGTTCGTGACCGCGCACGACGCCTACGCCGTGCGCGCGTTCGAGGTCCACGCGATCGACTACCTGCTCAAGCCGTTCGACGACGCGCGGCTGTTCACCGCGCTGGCGCGGGCCAAGCAGCGCCTGACCGACCGCCTGACCCGCCCCGGCGCCGCCGCGAGCGATCAGCTGCTCGAGCTGCTCGATGCCCGGGCGCGGCGCGACACCGCGATCGAGCGGCTGCTGGTGCGGACCCGCGGCAAGGTGGTCGCGGTGCGCACCGTCGACATCGACTGGATCGAGGCCGCCGACTACTACGCGACGCTGCACGTCGGCGGCGAGACCCACCTGGTCCGCCAGACCCTGGCCGAGCTCGAGACCAGCCTCGACGGCCGGCGGTTCGTGCGGGTCCACCGCCGGGCGATCGTCAACATCGATCGGGTCCGCGAGATCCACCCACTGTTCCGCGGCGACTGCACGCTGGTGCTCGCCGGCGGCACCCAGGTCCGGCTGAGCCGCACGCGGCGCGCCGAGTTCGAGCGGATGTTCGGCACGCCGCGCTGACCCGGCGATTCGCCGGTCCGCGATCCGGCTCGCCGTGCCGGTGGTCCGGCTGGCTGCATTCCGGCGGCGCACCCGGCGCGCATCGCGGATGGTGACCGGACCCTGTGCCCAAGGAGCCAGCCATGCACGCAACGCTCGCCGCCTCGCCCGCCCCCTCGCCCGCCCCGTCACGCGCCGCCTGGTCCACCGGCCGGTCCGCCGCCGTCGTCGCTGCCTTTGTCGCCGCGATGACCACCGTCCCGGCCGACGCCGATCCGGCCCCGGCCCGCCCCGCCGCCGCCGCTGCCGACCCGGCCGCCGTGCCGCTCGTGGTCTCGCCGGCCTGGCTCGCCGGCCACCTGCGCGATCCGAAGCTGGTCCTGCTCCACGTCGGCGACGCCGACGCCTACCCCGCCAGGCACCTGCCGGGCGCGCGGCTGGTCGCGCTGTCCGACATCTCGGTCTCGGCCGACGGCCACGACGGCCTGCACCTCGAGCTGCCGCCCGCTGACGACCTGCGCCACCGGCTCGAGGCGCTCGGGATCTCGACCGACTCGCGCGTCGTGGTCTACTTCGGCGACGACTGGGTGTCGCCGGCGACCCGCGTGGTGCTGACGCTCGACGCCGCGGGCCTGGGCGCGCACGCCGGGCTGCTCGACGGCGGCCTGCCGGCCTGGGTCCGCGCCGGGCACCCCGTGACCGACGCCGCGGTGCCGGCGCGGACCGGCGTGCTCGCGCCGCTGGCGATGCGGCCGATCATCGTCGACGCCACCACCGTCGTGGCGAGCCTGGGCAAGCCGGGCGTCGCCGTGGTCGACGCGCGCAACCGCGAGTTCTACGACGGCACCAAGGCCGGCGGGATGCCGCAGCACCCGCACCGCGCCGGTCACATCGCCGGCGCCCGGAGCGTGCCGTTCGACAGCGTGTTCGACGATCACAACGTGCTGCGCTCGCCCGAAGACCTCGCGGCGCGGTTCGCCAGGGCCGGCGTCAAGCCGGGCGACACCGTGATCGGCTACTGCCACATCGGCCAGCAGGCCACGGCGATGCTGTTCGCGGCGCGCCGGCTCGGCCATCCGGTGCGGCTCTACGACGGCTCGTTCGAGGACTGGTCGGCGCACCCGGCGTATCCGGTCGAGAAGGCTCCCGAAAAGCCCGCCGACAAGCCCGGCGACAAGCCCGCCGCCGCGCCGGAGGCGAGGCCGTGACCTGCGAGCGCCGTCCGTACGCCGACCCCTACGTCACCGGCGCGTGCCTGGGCCTCGTGCTGCTGGCCGCGTTCGTGATCACCGGGCGCGGCCTGGGCGCCTCGGGAGCGTTCGCCACGACCGCGGCGGGGCTGACCCACGCGATCGCGCCGGCCCAGGCCGAGGCCAACCCGTACTTCGCGCGCTACCTCGCCGGCGACGGCCCGTGGCGCGACTGGCTGCTGTTCGAGATCGGCGGCGTCGCGCTCGGCGGCGCGGTGTCGGCGTGGGCCGCGGGGCGGCTGCGCGGCCAGATCGAGCGCGGCCCCGGCGCGCGGTCGCCGGCGCGGCTCGTGCTCGGCTTCGCCGGCGGCGCGGTCATGGGCCTGGGCGCGGTGCTCGCGCGCGGCTGCACCAGCGGCCTGGCGCTGACCGGCGGCGCGCTGCTCAGCGTCGGCGCGTGGCTGTTCATGCTCGCCGCGTTCGCGGGCGCCTACCTCGCGGCCCCGGTGCTGCGCCGGGTGTGGCGATGACCGCGCCGTGGATCGACGGCGACACGTCGGCCGCCGGGCTCGCGATCGCGGTCGGCTGCGGCGCCGCGTTCGGGGCCGCGCTCGAGCGCGCCGGGCTGGGCAGCGCGCGCAAGCTGGTCGGCCAGTTCTACGGCACCGATCTCACCGTGCTCAAGGTGATGCTCAGCGCGATCGTCGTCGCGATGCTCGGCGCGTTCTGGCTCGGCCAGCTCGGCGTGCTCGATCTGGCGCGGGTCGCCGTGCCCGAGACCTGGCTCGCGCCGCAGCTGGTCGGCGGCGTGGTGTTCGGCGCGGGCATGGCCATCGCCGGGCTGTGCCCCGGCACGTCGTGCGTCGCGGCGGCGAGCGGACGCGGCGACGGCCTGGCGGTGATGCTCGGGATGTTCAGCGGCGTGCTGGTCACCGGGCTCGCGTTCGCGCCGCTGCGCGCGCTCTACGAGGCCACCGCGCGCGGTCCGCTGACCCTGTCGGCGTGGCTCGGCGTGCCCTACGGCGCGGTCGTGCTCGCCGTGGTCGCGATCGCGCTCGCGGGGTTCGGCATCGCCGAGCGGATCGAGAGGCCGGCGTGACGCCGCGGCCATGGCGACGCTGGCTGGCGGGCGCCGCCGCGCTCGCCGGTGCGCTCGCCCCGTTCGCCGGCAGCCCGTACCGCCGGGCCGGCGCCGAGCACGCGACCGCGTCCGCGACCGCGACCGCGACGACAACGATCGACGTCGCGGAGCTCGTGCGGGTGGTCGCCGACCAGGAGGACCACGTGTCGGCCGTCGAGCTCGCCGGCTGGATCCGCGCGCGTCTGCCGGGGCTGCGGGTGATCGACGTCCGGTCGGCGAGCGAGTTCGCCGCGTACCATATCCCCGGCGCCGAGCACGTGCCGCTCGAGCGGCTGACGGCGACCCGGTTCGGGGCCGACGAGACCGTCGTGCTGTACTCCGAGCTCGGCGTGCACGGCGCGCAGGCCTGGGTGTTCCTGCGCGCGCTCGGCCACCGCCGCGTGGTGTTCCTGCGCAACGGCCTGCACGAGTGGCTCGACGATGTGATGAGCCCGACCTTGCCCCCGGACGCGCCGGTCGAGGCCGAGGCCGCGTTCGCGCGGGTCGCGGAGCTCAGCCGCTGGTTCGGTGGCTCGCCGCGCCGGCTCACCGGCGGCCCGGCCGCCGCGCCCGCCGCGCCCCGGAGGCGCGGATGCTGAGCGCGCCGGTGCTGCGCGCGGACGCCGGTCATGTCACCGACCCGGCCGCCGACCCCGGCTGCGACCTCGCCGCCCTGCGCGCGCGCGAGTTCGCCCGGCTCGACGCGCACGGCCACGCCTACCTCGACTACGCGGCGACCGCGCTGTACGGCGCGTCGCAGCTGCGCGCACACCACGCGCTGCTCGCCGACGGCGTGTTCGGCAACCCGCACTCCGAGTCGGCGCCGTCGCAGCACAGCGCCGCGCTGATCGAGCACGCCCGCCGCCGGGTCCTGGCCTGGTTCGACGTCGACGACTCGAGCCACGAGGTGTGCTTCACCGCCAACGCCTCGGCGGCGATCAAGCTCGTCGCCGAGAGCTACCGGTTCGGACCGCGCGCGCAGCTGATCGTCTCGGCCGACAACCACAACTCGGTCCACGGCGTGCGCGAGTACGCCCGGCGGGCCGGCGCCGCGGTCCGCGTCCTGCCGCTCGACGCCGAGCTCCGGCTCGACGACCCCGAGCCGCGCCTGGCGGCCTGGGCCCACGACGGCGGTGGGCTGGTCGGCCTGCCGGCGCAGTCCAATTTCTCGGGCGTCCGCCACCCGCTCGCGCTGGTCGCGCGGGCGCGCGCGCTCGGCTTCGACGTCCTGGTCGATGCCGCCGCGTTCGCGCCGAGCCACCCGCTCAGCCTGCGCGCATGCCCGGCGGACTTCACCGTGCTGTCGTTTCACAAGGTGTTCGGCTATCCGACCAGCGTCGGCGCGCTGGTGGCGCGGCGCGACGCGCTCGCGCGGCTCCGCCGGCCGTGGTTCGCGGGCGGCACGGTCGCGTTCGCCTCGGTCGGCGCCGGCGTCCATCGCCTGGCCGGCGGCGCCGCCGGGTTCGAGGACGGCACCGCCGACTTCCTCGGCATCGCCGCGCTCGCGCCCGGCTTCGCGCTGCTCGACGAGGTCGGGATGCCACGGCTCGCGGCGCACGTCGCCGGCCTGACCCGGCGGCTACTCGACGAGCTCCTGGCGCTGCGCCACGCCGGCGGCGCGCCGGTGGTCCAGCTCTACGGCCCGCGCGACACGCGCGATCGCGGCGGCACCGTGGCGCTCAACGTCTGCGACGCGCACGGCCGGCCGATCCCGTACGCCAGCGTCGAGTCCCGCGCCCGCGACGCCGGGATCGCGCTGCGCGGCGGCTGCTTCTGCAACCCGGGCGCGGCCGAGGCCGCGTTCGGGCTCGACCCGGCGAGCCTGGCCGCGTGCCTGGCCGCGAGCGGCGACGACGTCTCGCCGGCGCGGATCGCGGCGTGCCTGGGCCGCGCGGTCGGCGCGGTGCGGCTGTCGCTCGGCCTGGCGAACCAGCCCGGCGATGTCGCGCGCGCGGTGGGGCTGATCGCCTCGTTCGCGACGTGATGGTGCGAATGCCCGTGGTGCCAACGCGCCCCGTGTCGCCTGACTCGATGGGATGAAAGCCGCCACCGACGTTCATGATTTGAACCCCGCTGCAATGCCGCGGCAATCGCCGGCAAGTTGGCATCAAGACCGATAGCGATATTCCATTCTCGCCAGGGTCTGATAGCGTGCCAATCGACATCCCCGGGGGTGGGGTGGTGAGCGGGAGAGGTGTCGCCGGAGAGGTGTCGCGGCCGTGATGCGGCCGTTACGGCGGGAGACGAGACGCTGGGGATCTGCGTCCGATATTTCGCATGGCTCATCGGGCGAACGTCGCCCTGAAGAGTATCTGAGGCGTTGTCCAATATTCGTGTTTCGAGGGAGGGTTTCATGGGTCCTGTGTTCATCTCGCGCTCGGCGCTCGCCATCGGCGTGGCGCTCGGCGCAACCAGCTGTTCCGCGCTGCAACCAGACGACGCGCCAGACCAGACGGTGATCGCCCGGGGAGAGACCGCCGGCATGCTGCTGCATGGCCAGGTGCGGCAGTCCGAGGGTGCACCGCACACCACGTCCGCGCCGGGGGGCGCGCACCTGAGCTACCACGGGGGCCGGGTGGTCTCCAACATCCAGGTCGTGCAGGTCCTGTACGGCGCCGGCAACTACCTGCCGGAGGTCACCAGCACGGCGACGCCGAGCATGGCGACGTTCTACCAGGGCGTGCTCAACAGCCCGTACGTCGACTGGCTCTCCGAGTACAACACCACGCCGCTGCCGGGCTCGAGCAACCAGACCATCGGCCGCGGCTCGTTCCTCGGCCAGGCGACGATCTTCCCGGCACCGGAGCACAACGGCACGTTCATCGATGACGTCCAGATCCAGGCCGAGCTATCGGCGCAGATCCAGGCCGGCAACCTGCCGGCGCCCAGCCACGACGGCCAGGGCAACAACAACACGTACTACGCGATCTTCTTCCCGCACGGCAAGACGATCACGCTCGGCGGCTCGTCGTCGTGCTCGTTCTTCTGCGCGTACCACGGGACGATCGCCAACGCCGGCGGCGCCGGTGAGATCACCTACGGCGTGCACCCCGACTTCCAGCCCGGCTCGGGCTGCGAGTTCGGCTGCGGCGCGGCCGCCACGGCGTTCGGCAACTACACGCAGGTCGCGTCGCACGAGCTGGTCGAGACCATGACCGACCCGGAGGTCGGCCTGGCCCAGTTCGTCGGCCCGCCGCTGGCCTGGTACGACTCGTTCTTCGGCGAGATCGGCGACATCTGCAACGACCAGAACGGCCACATCGTCGGCTCGGATGGCCTGACGTACGACGTCCAGACCGAGTTCTCGAACACGCTCAACGACTGCGTCGTGACCAGCCCGTTCTCGAGCCCGCTGATCCTCGGCGCGCCGACCGAGACCTGCCGCGGGACGACGTCGCTGTCGACCGTGACCGTGCTCGGCGGCTCCGGCCGGTTCACCGGCGACGTGACGCTCAGCCTCACCGGGGTCAGCCCGGCGCCGCCTCCGGGCGGCGAGATCACCGCCACGTTCGATCCCGACCCGGTCCCCGCACCGAGCAGCAGCGGCGCGACGTCGACGATGCGGGTCACGTCGTCCGCGACGACGCCGCCCGGGACGTACACGCTGACCGTGCAGGGCGCCAGCACCGGCCTGACGACCACGGCGACGACCTCGCTCGTGGTCCGCTCCGCGGTGCCCGGCGGCCCGTCGCTGGTGTCGCCGGCCAGCGGCGCCGATGGCGTCGCGGCGCTGCCGACGTTCACGTGGTCCGCCGTGGACCAGAGCACGCTCTACACGCTCGAGGTGTTCGACGGCCACGGCTGCACCGGCGCGCCGGTCCGGACCGACGAGACCACGGGCACCGCGTTCACCCTGCCCCAGAACCAGCCGCTCTCGGTGTTCCACTCGTACTCGTGGCGGGTCACGGCGAGCAACTCGTGCGGCGGCAACGCCGGCGCCTCGGCGTGCTTCGACTTCCGCACCGCGTCGTGCTCCGATCCGCACGAGGCGATCACCAACGGCGGGTTCGAGAACGGGCTCGCGAGCTGGACGGTCGAGCAGAGCATCCCACCGCCCACGATCACCGGCGAGCAGGTCCACGGCGGCACCAGCGCGGTGCGGCTCGGCGACGTCACCGGATTCTTCGTGACCGGCGGCGACTCGCGGATCTCGCAGGTCATGACGCTCGCCGCGGGCAGCAGCCCCAAGCTCAGCTTCTGGGAGTGGCCGCTGACCACCGACAGCATCAGCTTCGATCAGCAGTACGTGCGCGTGACGCCGATCAGCCCGGCCGGCGCCACCGTCGTGCTGATGAACGAGCTCCGCAACGATCGGAGCTACATCCGCCGCGAGTTCGATCTGTCGCAGTTCGCCGGCATGACGATCAAGATCGCGTTCGGCGTCCACCAGGACTTCGTCGACGTCAGCGGGATGTACCTCGACGACATCAGCGTCAGCGCCGCGCGCTGCGGGCCCCCGGACTTCGTCCTGGGCGTCACGCCGCCGGCCCCCGAGGAGGTCTGCGCCGGCGGCAGCCTGGCGTTCGGCGTCGCGATCGACTCGGTCAACGGCCCCAACTTCAGCTCGCCGGTGACGCTGAGCGCCGGCCGCCTGCCGCCCGGCGCCACGGCGAGCTTCGCGAAGAACCCGATCAACCCGGGCGAGTCGACGACGATGACCCTGACCACCGCGCGGCCGACCGACGGCGATCGGTTCGACATCGACATCTCGGCGGTCGCGGTCACGCCACCGCCGGACGGCGCCCGCACGGTCACGACCTCGGTGCTGGTCGATCCCAACGCCCCCGGGGCGCCCGAGATCGCCAGCCCGCGCACCGGCGAGGTCAACGTGCCGCGGCGTCCGACGCTGTCGTGGACCGCGCCGTTCGTGCCCGAGTCCGCCATCGCGCCCGGCCGAGCGAGCACCGCGAAGTACCAGCGCAGCCCGTTTCTGTGGGAGCTGGCGGCGCTCCGCGCCTCGGCGGCGGCGTCGCGCAGCGTCCGGCCATCGGGCGCAGCCGGTTCGGCGGCGGCGCCGGCGGTGACGCCGTTCGCGTTCGGCGCGTCGGCCTACCACCTCCAGATCGCGCGCGATGCGGCGTTCACGAGCCTGGTGATCGACACCCAGGTCGCCGAGCCGACGTTCACCCTGCCGGTCGATCTCGACATCGCGACCCAGTACTTCTGGCGGGTCAGCGCGACAAACGCGTGCGGCAGCAGCGAGTTCTCGCCCACGGGCTCGTTCATCGTCGGCGCGTGTTTCGAGAGCTGGGCCCAGGCGCCGGCGATCCCGTTCGGCGGCATCGCGCAGTCGACCGTGATCGCGTCTCCGATCGACAACAAGCTCTACGTCCTGAGCGGTAGTGGATTCTCGACGACCGATCAGCTGTGGGCGTTCGATCCGGAAGCCGGCAGCTGGGCGCGCAAGGCCGATGTCCCGGCGCCCGGGATGGGCTCCAACTTCGGCTCCGCGGCACGGGTCGGCGGCACGATCTACGCGTTCGGCGGCATCACGTTCACGTCGCACCGGGTGCTGTGGCGCTACGACATCGCGGCCGACCGCTGGACGCGCGGCGCCGATCTGCCGGTCGACAACTTCGGCGGCGCGGTCGCGGCGATCGACGGCAAGATCTACCTCGCGTACGGCTCGGGCCTGGTCAACCAGACCTGGCAGTACAACCCCGCGACCGACAGCTACACCCGCAAGGCCGACGCGCCGATGCTGTCGCAGAACCTGCGCATCCACGGCGTGGCGCTCGGCGGCGAGATGCACGCGTTCGGCGGCGGGTTCAGCGGCGACGGCCACGCGATCTACAACCCGGCGACCAACACCTGGCGGCTCGGCCCGGCGATGCCGTTCGGGGTCACCGATCCGGCGGTCGACGTGGTCGCGGGCAAGGCGTTCGTCGTCGGCGGCCGCCCGGTGGCCCACACCCAGGTGTTCGACCCGGCGACCGGCAGCTGGTCGCAGGCAGCGCCGATCACCGGCGCGACCGGCGGCGTCGACAACACCCAGGGCGCGGTCCTGGGATCGGTGTTCCACGTCCTCGGCGGCGCCGGCGACTTCAGCACCGTGGCCACGCACTGGCAGTTCCACGCCTGCAACCTGGGCGCGCTGTCGTCGGCGACGATCCTGCCGTTCGTGGTCGACGGCAACGGCAAGGTGGCCGGCATCGGCAACGAGCGCACGTCGGTGCTGATCGACAACTCGGTCAGCGGCACCGCGATGTCGGTCAGCTGCTACCTCTACGGCACCGGCGGTGAGGTGCTCGGCCACGACACGTTCCAGGTCGGCGCCAACGAGCTGGCCACGATCGCCGACGTGGTCCGCGCGCTGACCCACACCTCGACGGTGCAGAACCTGGTCGGCAGCGTGGCGATCTTCGGCACCGAGGTGTTCCACGGCATGGCCTCGGTCGTGAACAACGCGAGCTCGGATCCGGCGTTCGAGGACGGCCAGCCGATCGCCGGCCGCGCGAGCGGGTTTCTGTCGACGATCGGGACGCCGGGCTACCTGACCCAGACGGTGTTCGCCAACACCTCGAGCGGCACGTCGGCGCTGCAGGTCCTGGCGTACCCGCCGGGCGGCGGCGATGTCCCGGCGGCGGCGACGGTGGTGTTCCTGCCGGGCCACGGCCTGGTGAGCTACCCCGACGTGGTCAAGAAGCTCGGGCTCGGGTCGAGCTTCCTCGGCCAGCTCAGCTGGACGTCGAGCCAGCCGACCGCGGTCGCGGCGCGCGACGTGACGCGGAGCAAGAACTTCAGCGGCTTCGATCCGGCGCACAGCGCCGGCGACGCGACCTCGAGCGTGGTCGTGCCCTACGTCGAGGACACCGACGCGTTCAGCACCTCGCTCGAGATCAGTAACCCCGGATCGATCACCGCCAACGTGACGGTGCGCTTCGTCGAGACCGGCGACACCACCGGCGCGACGCCGGGCATCGAGCGCACGCGCGACGTCCCGGTGGCCATCAACAGCGCGGCGCCGATCGCCGACATCGTGCGCTGGGTGCGGCGCGACACCGCGACGGCGCGCACGGGCAAGCACGGCTTCCTCGTGGTCACCACGCCCCAGTCGGTGACCGCGCAGGCCCGGATCGTCGACAACGCCAACCTCGACCCGGCGGTCCCGGACAGCGGCGGCGTGACCAGCGCGTTGTCGTCGCTGCTGGTCCGGGTCGAGCCGCTGCCGTTCTCGCCGATCGACGCCGCGGCGGGGACGCAGAACAGCCGCTCGCGGTTCGCGCTGTCCAACCCGGGCGCGACGCCGGCCACCGTGCGGCTGATCGCGTACAACGCGACCGGCTCGGCGGCGAGCAGCCATCCGCTCGTCGTGACCCTGGCGCCCCACGGCCAGTACTTCAGCGACAACCTGGCCGCCGCGATGGGGCTGCCGGCGGTGTTCGTCGGCTGGGTCGCGGTCCAGTCCGATCTGCCGGTCGGCGTCTACAACCACCGGCGGACCGGCGACGTCGGCAGCGTGGTCCCGCTGCACCGGCACTAGCCGCGCATCGGGCACGAGCCGCGGCGCCGGCGGGCCGCGGCGCCGGCCGGGCGCGCTGACCGTCCGTCGTCCGCGCCCGGGGTCACGGGAGCGTCAGGGTCAATCCCTCGCGGGCCACGATCGCGCGGCACGCCGGCTCGCGCTCGCGCGCCCGGCGTGCCGCGTCCTCGCCGATCCGGTCGAGCGCGTCGTCGTCGCGATCCGGGTCGTGGTGGTGCAGCGCGACGGTCCGGGCCTCGGCGAGCGCGGCCAGCGCGAGGACGTCGTCGACCACCGAGTGGCCCCAGCCGCGCTTGGCGGGCATGTCGCCCGGCAGGTACTGCGCGTCGTGGACCAGCAGGTCGGTCCCGGCCGCGAACCGGGCGAGCTGGTCGACCGTCGTGACCCGCGCGCCCGGCGGATCGAGCTCGTTGTCGGTCAGGTAGCAGATCGACGTGCCGTCGGCGTCGTCGATGCGAAACCCGGTGGCGCCGCCCGGGTGGTCGAGCTCGATGTGGCGGATCGTCGCCGAGCCGATGCGGTGCTCGCCGTAGTCCTCGACGCGGTGGAACCGCGCCGGCAGCTCGGTGAACGCGACCGGGAAGTGGGCGGTGTCGAAGATGTCCACGTTGCGCATCCCGCGCACGCTGCGCTCGGTCGTCGAGTGCAGGACGATCGTCGTGTCGTTGGCGTACATCGGCCCGAAGAACGGCAGCCCGATGATGTGGTCCCAGTGGCCGTGGGTGATGAACAGGTGGATCGGTGCATGGTAGTGCTCCGCCGCCAGCGCCTTGCCGAGCTCGCGGATCCCGGTGCCGGCGTCGAGCACGACGCAGCTGTCATCGGCGAGCCGGACCTCCACGCACACGCTGTTGCCGCCGTACCGCACGGTGGAGGGACCGGGAGTGGGAATCGAGCCGCGGACGCCGTAGAACCGGACGCGCACCATCGCCAGACTCTACGTCGAAGTCGCGTCGCTTGACACGCGCCCGGGCGCGGCGACACTCCCCGGATGCGCATCGTGGCTCCCGAATCCGTGGGTCTGGCGAGCGACCGGCTCGCCCGCGTCGATCAGCACCTGAGCTCGCGCTACGTCCAGCCCGGCAAGATCGCCGGGGCGGTGACCCTGGTGGCCCGGCGCGGCGAGGTCGCATGGCTGTCGCCGCTGGGCCTCGCGGACCGCGAGCGCAAGACGGCGATGCGCGCCGACACGATCTTCCGGATCTACTCGATGACCAAGCCGGTCACGTCGGTGGCGCTGATGATGCTGCACGAGCGCGGCCTGTTCGCGCTGGGCGATCCGGTGCACCGCTACCTGCCCAGCTGGGAGGGGCTGCGGGTGTATCGCTACGGCCGCCACCCGGGCTTCGTGACCGACGCGCCCGGCCGGCCGATGACGATCCGCGACCTGCTGACCCACACCTCGGGGCTGTCGTATCACATCATGGAGCGCTCGCCGGTCGACGAGGCGTATCGCCAGCTCGGCATCGGCGACCCGAGCGGGACGCTGCGCGACATGGTCGAGCAGCTCGCGAAGCTGCCGCTCGAGTTCTCGCCGGGGACGCGCTGGGGCTACTCGATCGCCACCGACGTGATCGGCTATCTGATCGAGGTGCTGTCGGGCCAGCGGTTCGACGACTACCTGCGCACGCAGATCTTCGAGCCGCTCGGCATGGTCGACACCGGCTTCACGGTCCCCGCCCACAAGGTCGACCGGTTCGCCGCCAACTACACGCGGTTGCCCGGCAGCTCGGAGGCGACGCTGCTCGACGATCCGAAGGACAGCCCGTACACCCGGCCCCGGACGCTGCCATCGGGCGGCGGCGGCCTGGTCTCGACCGCGGCCGACTACCTCCGGTTCTGCGAGATGCTGCGCCGGGGCGGCGAGCTCGACGGCACGCGGCTGCTCGGGCCGCGGACCGTGGCGTACATGACCCGGAACCACCTGCCCGACGGCCACGATCTCGCCGGCCTGGCGACCTCGGGCAGCTTCAGCGAGACCCGCTACGAGGGCATCGGCTTCGGCCTGGGGTTCTACGTCGTCGTCGATCCGGTGCGCGCGCAGGTGCCGACCTCGCCGGGCGAGTACGGCTGGGGCGGCCTGGCATCGACCGCGTTCTGGGTCAACCCCGCCGAGGACCTCGTGGTCGTGTTCCTGACCCAGCTGATCCCGTCGACGACCTTCGACTTCCGCGGCCAGCTGAAGTCGATCATCCACGCCGCGATCATCGACTGATCCGCCGGCGACCTCGAGCTACTGCGGCGCCTGGGGCGGCGGCTGGGGCAGCGGCGGCGCTTGTGATGGCCGCGTGGTCATCGTCGGCTTGGACAGCGGGCCGATCGGCGTCGACCCCGGCGTCTGCTCGATCAGGCGGAACTGCACGCGGCGGTTGCGCTGGCGGTGCGGCTCGGTGTCGTTGGGGACCAGCGGCTGGGTCAGGCCGTAGCCGCGCGGCACCAGGCGGTCGGCGTCGATGCCGTGGTCGACCAGCCACGCGAGCACCGCCTGGGAGCGCTCGTTCGACAGCCGCAGGTTGTACTCGGCCCCGCCTTCCGAGCTGGTGTGGCCCTGGATCTCGATCTTCAGCACCTCGGGGTGCTTCTGCAGGATGTCGAGCACCTGGCGCAGGTAGATCTCCGCGCCCGGCAGCATGATCGCGGTGTCGAACTTGAACTCGATCGGCGCCGGCAACGTCACGACCTGCTCGAGCGTCAGCGTGCCCGGATCGGGCATCTTGTCGATGATCCGGTCCCGGTCACTCGCCGGATCGTCCGGGCAGCCGTCCTCGTCCTTGTAGCCGTTGAAGGTCTCCGGCAGGTCGGGGCACTTGTCGTCCTTGTCGAGGATCCCATCGCCGTCGCGGTCGTCGGGCGGCGGCGCGGGTGCCGGCCGGGTCCGCTCCGGCTCGGGCGAGTAACCGACGGTGATGAGCACGCGGACCGCCGGGCTGCCGGGCGCCTCGGTCACGCCGAGGCCGACGCCGGCGCCGGCGCGAACGCCGCCGGCGAAGTGATAGCGCGCGCCGAGCATCGGCAGGATCGGCGAGCCCAGGGCCTTGTAGGCGTCGCGGCCGCTCGCGCGGGCGATCAGATCGAGCTCGAGCGAGGTCACCAGGCGCTGGTTGGCGACCGGCACGAAGATCCCGGCGCGGCCGATCAGCTCGGTGCCCTGATCGCTCGTGATGTAGTCGACCTCGGGGCGGAGCCGCACGCCGGCGTTGACCAGCACGCGGTAGCGCGGCGCGGCGAACCCCGCGGTCGCCAGGAGCTCGCCGCCGACCCGGCCATCGCCGGTGAAGCTGGCCTTCGAGCCGACCGGGATCGCCAGGCTCGCCGCGAGGCCGACCTGCGAGCCCGCGCGCCGGCCCCACAACAGGACCGAGCCGCCGACGCGCGCGTCGCCGACCGCGCTCATGCCGGCGCTGCGCAGCATGATGCCGGCGGCGGTGCCGGACTCGCTCGACTGCGCGACCGCGAACGGCACGGCGGCGTTGAGCTCGAAGCGCTCGCGCAGGCCCACCGCGAAGTCGAGATAGGCCGACAGCCGCGTCCCGACGACATCGACGCCGTCGTCCGAGCTCAGCTTCGGCACCACGCGGAGCAAGGTATTGGTGAAGCCGAGCGCGGCAGAAACGCTCCACGCCATGTGGCCGAGCACCGCCGGATCCTGGACCACGAGCCCGTCCTCGACCGATGGCGCCATCTCGAACCGATCGACACGGAAGCCGTCGGTGCGCCGCTGGGCGTGCGCCGAGCCGGCCCCGAGCCCGAGCCCGAGCACGAGCACGCCCAGGACGATCCCCGCGCGCCGGGCGCCCCGGCGGCGCCGCCCCCACGCGAGCGCGATGATCCCCAGCGCCGCGGCGAGCCCGGCGCCGCCGCCGGTGGCGCACCCCGAGCCCTTGGCGAACGCGGCCAGGTGACAGTGGTCGTCGCAGAACGGATCGGGCTGGCCGGGATTGGCGGAGTTGTCGCATTCCTCGGATCGCTGCACCACGCCGTCGCCGCACGCCGGGACCAGGCATGCATTGGTGCACTCGTCGGTCGCGTCGGTGTTGCCGTCGTCGCAGACCTCGGCGCCCGACACCACGCCGTCGCCGCAGCGCGTCCAGGTGATCCGGACGTAGGGCACGTCGGGGGCGTTCAGCGTGTTCTCCACCATCCACGGGTACTCGCCGGCCTCGAGCTTGAACGTCCCGACCAGACGGTTGGTGCCGGTCGGCTGCTGATCGACCGTGATCACCGAGAGACAATCGTTGTCGTGCCGGTTCGCCAGCTCGCCCTGCGGGTTGGTGACGCGGATGATCAGGCCGCCGCCGGGGAAGTGGAACGGCGCGTCCGCCTTGAACACCAGATCGTAGTCGCCGACGATCCGGTTGCCGGCGCTGGCGGCGATCGCGCCGTGCGCGACGATCGTGAAGTCGCTGCCGGGCAGATCGTCGGGCTTGAACGGCTTCTGCGGATCGGGCGCGTGGGCGAGCGCGATGTCGACCTGCGGCCGGAAGCCGAGGTCGGCAGGACCTCCCGCCGGCATCTGGATGTCGAAGGCGATCGTGTCACCGACCGACAGGTCGAACGCCTCGACGTTGCGATAGACGAAGCCCATGGCCGGCAGCCACAGCGGGCTCTCGCCGGCGACCGAACAGGTGAACGGGATCGCGCTGGTCGCCGGCCGCGCGCCATCGTTGATCGTGATCACGTCGGCCGACGACGGGCGCGGCGCCATCGCGGCGATGGCGAACACCAGCGCCGGAATCAGACCTTGCCTCGCGAGTCGCAGGTGCAGCGGCATGAAACTCCTTTCGCTCTCCCCTGCCGGCGCGGATGGCACCGACGAACGTCGTGGGCGAGCCCCCGCTCGCTCCGCAAGCGTACCGCCGAAATCGTCGAGCGATGCGTGAGGGAGAGGCGAGGTGCCGCCACGCGCAGCACTGCGCTGGACTCACCCGACATGTAGGCCCGCGCCGGGATCGCGTCGAGATCGCGTCGAGATCGCCTCGGCTGCGCGGCGTGATCGACCGCGCACGTCTGCTGCCGCTAGCATCGCCGCGTGAAGGTCATCAGCCAGGACGAGATCCGCCGCCGGGTGAGCGCGCCTCTGGCGATCGCGGCGATGCGCGAGGCCGTGATCGCGCAATCGCGCGGCGAGTGCGACACGCCGATGCCGATGCACCTCGACCTGTCGGCGGGCGGCGGCGGTGAGGTCCACATCAAGTCGAGCTATCGCCGGGGCGGCCGCCACGTCGCGCTCAAGGTCGCCGGCAGCTACGTCCGGCGGCCGTACGGATCGGTCGTGCTGATCTCGGTCGAGACCGGCGAGACCGTGGCGTACTTCGACGACGGCGGCTACCTGACCGACCTGCGCACCGCGGCGGTGGCCGCGATGGTCGCGCGCGAGCTCGGCCGCACCGATCGCGTGCTCGGGATCCTCGGGTCCGGAGTCCAGGCGCGGCTCCAGGCCCAGCTCCACGCCGAGGTGCTGCCGCTCGAGCAGGTCGTCATCTGGGGCCGCAACGCCGAGCGCGCGGCGGCGTGCGCCGGCGACATCGGCCGGCTGCTGCCGCGGGTGCGCGTCGCGGTCGCCGGCTCGCCCGCCGAGGTCGCCGCGCGCGCGACGCTGATCGCGACCACCACCGCGTCGCGCGCCGCGCTGCTCGGCGCCGGCGACGTGCGGCCGGGCAGCCACGTCTCGGCGGTGGGCGCCGACTCGCCCGGCAAGCAGGAGCTCGATCCGGAGCTGCTGCGCCGGGCGGCGCTGGTGCTGGTCGACTCGCACGCGCAGTGTGTCCGGCTCGGCGAGCTCCAGCATGCGCCGTCGGAGCACGGCCGCGCGGTCGAGATCGGCGCGTTCTGCGCCGCCCCGGTCGCCCCGGTCGCCCCGGTCGCCCCGGTCGCGCATGACCGCGCCGGGATCACGATCGCGGACTTCACCGGGCTCGGCGCCGAGGACCTGTTCATCGCCGAGGCCTGCGCCGCGGACGATCGAGCCGCCTGATCAGCCCTCGGTCTCAGCCCTCGGTCCCCGAGACCTTCCCGGCCAGGCTCGCCACCGTGACCACGAGCTCGTGGGGCTCGATCGGCTTGGCGAGGTGGACCTGGTAGCCGCACAACAGCGCGCGGGTGCGGTCCTCGGACCGCGCGAACGCGGTGACCGCGATCGCCGGTGTCCGGCCGCCGCGATCGGGCGGCATCGCGCGGATCGCCCGCATCAGCTGGTAACCATCGCGCTCCGGCATGCCGATGTCGCTGATGATCACGTCGAACGGCCGCTCGGCGATCAGCGCGAGCGCCTCGGTGGCCGATGCCGCGGTCGAGGGCACGGCGTCGACGCCGGCGAGCACCGAGCCGATCAGGTCGCGCGCGTCGGGATCGTCGTCGACGACCAGGACCCGGACGCCGGTGAGCTGGAAGTCGATCTCGCGGACCGCGGCGCTGCGCGCGGTGGGGTGGGCCGCGTCGTCGTCGCGGATCGCGTGGATCGGCAGCCTGACCGCGAACGTGGCGCCCCGGCCCTCTCCCGGGCTCTCGGCGATCACGCTGCCGCCGTGGAGCTCGACCAGGTGCTTGACGATCGACAGGCCGAGGCCGAGGCCGCCGTGCTTGCGCGTGGTCGAGGCATCGGCCTGGCGGAAGCGCTCGAACACGTGCGGCAGGAACTGCGGCGCGATGCCGACCCCGGAGTCGGCCACGCGGATCTCGATCTGGGAGTTCACGCGGCGCAACATCACGGTGATCTGCCCGCCCCGGGGCGTGAACTTGATGGAGTTCGAGAGCAGGTTCCACACGACCTGCTGGAGCCGCTGCGGATCGCCGAACACCGGCCCCGCGCTCGGATCGAGCATCTTGTGCAGCCGCAGCGACTTGCTGGTGATCGACGGGCCGACCGAGTCGAGCACGGACTCGATCACCGCGGCGAGCTCGAGGCGCTGGACGTCGAGCCGGACCTTGCCCGAGATGATCCGGTTCATGTCGAGCAGGTCCTCGATCAGCTGGGCCTGGACCCGCGCGTTGCGCGCGATGGTCTCGAGGCCGCGGCGATCGTCGCCCGCGGCGGCCCGGCTCAGCAGCATGTCGGCCCAGCCGAGGATCGCGTTGAGCGGCGTGCGCAGCTCGTGCGACAGGGTCGCGAGGAACTCGTCCTTCATCAGGCTGACCCGCTCGACCTCGGCGCGCGCGGCGCGCTCGGCCTCGAGCAGCTGGGTGCGCTCGACCGCGGCGCGCTTGGCGTCCTCGTACATCCGGGCGTTGTCGATCGCGATGCCGGCCTGGCCGGCGAGCCCGGTGAGCAAGCGCTCGTGGCGCTCGGTGAACATGTCCGGTTCGTGATGGCCGAAGAACAGCCCGCCCACGACCTCGCCGGATCGCAGCGTGACCGGGATCGCGAGGTAGCTGCACACCGGCAGGTGGCCCGGCGGCATGCCGTGGAACGGCTCCCACTGGCCGTAGCGCGGATCGTTGCGGACGTTGCCGACCCGGATCACGCCGCCCGTGCCGTCGAACGTCGGCGCGAACAGCGGGGTCGAGCGCGGGTGGCCGAGGCGCTCGAACGCCTCGCGCGGCGCGCCGGACAGGGTGTAGAGCAGGAACACCCCGCCGTCCGGATCCTTGACGGTGTAGAAGAACGCGCCGAACCCGGCGCCGGTCAGCTGGGTGCCGGTGTCGGTGACCGCCTGGACCAGCGCCTCGAGCTCGAGCTGGGCGCCGAGCAGCGTGCCGGTGCGGTTGAGCAGCTCGAGATCGCGGCTCTGCTCCTCGAGCGCGGTCTTGGCCCGGCGCAGCTCCTCCTCGATCCGCCGCCGCGTGGCGAGCACGACCCGGGCGTTCTCGAGCGCGACCCGGCGCAGCGCCTGGTCTTCGTCCTCGCGCTTGTCGCCGTCCGTGTCGTTGTCCTGGTCGTCGATCATGCGACCCCGAGGCGCTCGGACGCGAGCTGGGTGCCCCGGACGCGCGCGGCGATCTTGGCGAACGCCGTGTCGCGCGTGGTCGAGGTGTCGTCGCAGAACGGCGCGAAGCCGCAGTCGTCGGTCGTGCCGAGCTGCGCGATCGGCAGGTAGCGCGCGGCCTCGAGCACGCGGTCGCAGACCTCCTCCGCGGTCTCGATCCGCGGATCGATCGGCGAGACCACGCCCACGAAGATCCGCTGGTGCGGCCGGAGGTGGTCGCGGAGCAGCTCGAGCACGCGGACGCGGTCGCGCTCGCCGGCCAGCGCGACATAGAAGTTGCCGGCCTCGAGCTGCAGCAGGCCGGGGATCAGGTCGGCATAGTTCGCATCGGCGCTGTGGGTCGAGTCGAGATCGCCGCCCGGGCAGGTGTGGACCCCGATCTTGCGGCGGTCCTCGGGCGTGAACCGCGCCAGTGCCAGGTTGTTGAGCTCGACGAAGCCGGTGAGCATCTCGCCGGTCGAATCGAGCTTGACCGCGAGCCTGCCCTCGGTGAAGTCGAGCTGCACGGCGTGCGCGCCGAGCGCCAGGCAGGCGCGGACCTCGCGCTCGTGCTCGTCGAGCAGGTCGGCGAGGAACCGGTCGCGCGGGTAGCTCGCGAGACCGGCCGGCGGGTACATCAGGCTGAGCGCCGACGGCGCGATCACGGCCTGCTTGACCGGCCGGGTCGTGTACATCGCGGCCCGGGCGAGGTACTGACTGGCACGCTCGCGGTAGCGAAACGGCCCGTGGGTCAGCCGCTTCATGCGCCGCACGTGACCGGCCGAGAATGGGATCCGGAAGCCATCGCCGGCGGCGTTCGGCAGCCCCTCGACACAGTAGGTCCAGAAGTTGTGGTACTTGCGCTGCTCGCCGTCGGTGATCACCGGCGACCCGGTGGCCTCGAACCGCCGGATCGTATCCCGCGTCGCCTCGTCGTACAGCGGCTCGAGCTCGGGCGCCAGCGGATCGGCCGCGCGGCTGATCGCCTCGATCAGCGCGAGCGGCCTTGGAATACTACCGATGGGTTCGGTCGGAAGCACACTGCACAGTACCGTCGGTGGCGGAAAACCGGAATGTCCTGCTCCGGTGCTTCACCATTCTTCGCTCGGGATCACTGCGCGGCATCGCACTGTGCGCCTACGCGCGGGGTGCCTGTCATGCGGAATCGCGGCCGAGCGCCGACTGCAGCACGCGCGCGACGTGGACCGCACCACGTCCGGCGCCGTCGGCGATCTGGTGCCGGCAGCTCGTGCCGTCGGCGACGATCCAGGCCTCGGGCGCCGCGCCGCGGACCGCGGGCAGCAGGCTGCGCTCGGCCATGCGCATCGAGATCTCGTAGTGCTCGGCCTCGTAGCCGAACGCGCCGGCCATGCCGCAGCAGCTCGACTCGATCACGCGGACCGACAGGCCCGGCACCAGGCCGAGCGCGGTGACGACGTCGGGCATCGCGCCCATCGCCTTCTGGTGGCAGTGGCCGTGCAGCCAGGCCTCGCGCACGCCGGTGTCGCGCAGCGCCAGCGCGAGGCTGCCGCGGCGGTGCTCGGCGGCGAGCAGCTCCTCGAGCAGCATCGCCTGGCGCGCGATCGCCGGCACCGCGCGATCGGCGACCACCACCGCGAGCTCGTCGCGCAGGGTCAACAGGCACGACGGCTCGATCCCGACGATCGGCACGCCGCGCTCGGCCGCGGGCCCCAGGGCCGCCACCAGCCGGGTCAGCTCGACGCGCGCCTCGTCGACCAGGCCGGCGCTGAGGAACGTCCGGCCGCAGCACAGCGGGCGCGCCGAGCGATCCTCGAGCACGTGGTAGCCGGCGGCCTCGAGCACCGCGCGCGTCGCGTGGGCATTCTCGGGCTCGAAGTAACGAGAGAAGCAATCGGCGAACATCACGACCTCGCGGCGCGCCGATCCGGCCGGCCCGGTCGGTGCCGCGGCCGCGGCTGCCGGCGGTCGATAGCTGTCGCTGCGCCAGGCCGGTAGCTTGCGCTTGCGGGTCAGGCCGGTGAGCTTCTCGCCGAGCGCCGGCAGGCCGGGCAGCCGGTTGCGCAGGTTGATCAGCGGCGCGAACCGGCGCGCCGTCGGTGCGTAGCGCGGCAGGTACGCGGTCAGCCGCGCCGAGGGCGATAGCCCGTGCCGCGCGTTCCAGTGGTGCAGGAACTCGATCTTCATCCGCGCCATGTCGACGCCGGTCGGGCACTCGCGCCGGCAGGCCTTGCACGAGACGCACAGATCGAGCGCGTCGTACAGCTCCTGCGAGGTGAGCCCGTCGGGTCCGAGCTGCCCGGTGAGCGCGAGCCGCAGACCGTTCGCGCGGCCGCGCGTGACGTGGTGCTCGTCGTCGGTGACGCGGTACGACGGGCACATCGCGCCCGGCGCGTCCTTGCGGCACGCGCCGTTGTTGTTGCACATCTCGACGGCCTGCGAGAAGCCGCCCCACTCCGACCAGTCGAGCTCGGTCTTCAGCGGCAGCGGCGCGTAGCGCGGGCCGTACCGGAACAGCTCGCGGTCGTCCATCTTCGGCGCGTCGACGATCTTGCCGGGGTTGAGCACGCCGTCCGGGTCGAACGCGCGCTTGACGTCGCGAAACGCCTCGACGATGCGCGGGCCGAACATCTCCTCGTGGAACTCCGAGCGCACGATCCCGTCGCCGTGCTCGCCGGAGTGCGCGCCGCCGTACTCGCGCACCAGCGCGAACGCCTCTTCGGCGATCGCGCGCAGCTTGCCGACGTCCTCGTCCCGCTTCACGTTCAGCACCGGCCGCACGTGCAGGCACCCGACCGACGCGTGCGCGTAGAACGTCCCGCTCGTCCCGTACTTCGCGAAGATCCGGTTCAGCCGCTCGGTGTACTCCGCCAGGTGGTTCAGCGGAACGGCGCAGTCCTCGATGATGGAGACCGGCTTCGCGTCGCCGCGCATCGAGGTCATGATGTTGAGGCCGGCCGCGCGCACTTCCCACATCTCGGCCTGCTGCGCGGCGTCGGTCAGCTTGACGACGGCGTTCGCGAAGCCGAGCGACGCCATCGTTTCATCGAGCTCGTCGAGCTTGCGGGCGAGCGGCTCGGGCTCGTCGCCGGCGAACTCGACCAGCAGCAGCGAACCGGGCTCGCCGCGCACGTACTTCGCCATGATCGGCGCGAACGCGGCGATCTCGCGCGACAGCTCGATCATCGTGCGGTCGACCAGCTCGACCGCGACCGGGCCGAGCGCGACCAGCGCCTCGGTCGAGCGCATCGCGTCGGAGAACGCAGGGAAGTGGCAGACCCCGAGCGCCTTCGCGCGCGGGAGCGGCTGCACGTCGAGGTCGATCGCGTTGAAGAACGCCAGCGTGCCTTCGGAGCCGACCAGCAGCTTCGCGATGTTGAACGGCGCGTCCGGGCGCACCGTCTGGATCGCGTAGCCGCCGACGTGGCGCTGCACCTTCGGGATGCGCGCATCGATCTCGCTCGCCTCACGCGCCGCGATCGCGCGCACGCGCTCGACCAGCTCGCGATACCGCGGCGCGTTCCCGCCGTTCGCTCCCGCGCCCGCGCCCGACGCCATGCCGTCGCCGGCGGCGCCCACCTCGCCGAAGTACGCGCGCGTTCCGTCCGCCAGCACCGCGTCGACCCCGGCCACGTTGTCGGCCATGATCCCGTAGCGGATCGAGCGCGCGCCGGAACTGTTGTTGGCCGTCATCCCGCCGATCGTCGCGCGGCTCGCGGTCGACGGATCGACCGGGAAGAACAGCCCGTGCTGCTTCAGCGCGCGGTTGAGCGCGTCGAGCACGATCCCCGGCTGGACGCGCACGCGCCGCGCCGCGGTGTCGAGCGACACGATCTCGCGCAGGTGCTTGCTGACGTCGACGATCAGCCCGCTGTTCACCGTCTGGCCGCACTGCGAGGTGCCGCCGCCGCGCGCCGTGACCGGGACGCCGGCCTCGCGCGCGATGGCGATCGCCGCCTCCACGTCCTCGGCGCTGCGCGGCACCACGACGCCCAGCGGCATCATCTGATAGATCGAGGCGTCGGTCGCGTACAGCCCGCGCGTCAGCCGGTCGAACGCGACCTCACCGCGGATCTCGGCGCGCAGCTTCGCCTCGATTCGGCGAGCGAGCACGGGTTCGCGCTTCGCACCGGAATGCGGCGGCGTTACGGTGGTGCTCACTCGGGAAGCTGGGGCAATCGTTCCCCTTTCGGCGCGGGATTTCGGGAAGTCCGCATATTGAATGCGGAGCGCGAAAGTCATGCCCGGCCGCGCAGGCGGCCGCGCACGTCGCCGAGCGAACCGAACGGTCTGCTAGACCGCGACCAGCTTCTTCTCGGCGACCGGGTTCGCCATGAACTCGAGCGCCGGCGCGACGCCTTCGCCGTGCGGGATCTGCGCGAGGTCGAGACCCATCTGCACGCCGCACAGCGTTCCGGCCAGCATGAGCTCGTTGAACGAGCCGAGGTGGCCGATGCGGAACACCTTGCCTTTGAGCCGCCCGAGCCCGGTGCCGAGCGACATGTCGAAGCGCTCGAGCACCGTCGCGCGCAGCGCGTCGGCGTCGAAACCGTCCGGCACGAAGATCGCGGTGACGGTGTCGGAGTACTCGCGCGGGTCGACCGCGACCAGCTCGAGGCCCCAGCCGCGCACCGCGCGCCGCGTCGCCTCACCGAGCCGCGCGTGGCGCGCGAAGACGTTCTTCAGGCCCTCTTCCTGCAGCATCGTGAGCGCTTCGTGCAGGCCGTAGAGCAGATTCGTCGCCGGCGTGTACGGGAACCAGCCCGTCTTGTTGCTCTCGAGCATGTCGTCCCACGACCAGTAGGAGCGCGGCAGCCGCGCGGTGCGCGACGCGTCGAGCGCCTTCTGCGAGATCGCGTTGAACGACAGCCCGGGCGGAACCATGAGCCCCTTCTGCGAGCCGCCGATCGTCACGTCGACCTGCCACTCGTCGTGGCGGTAGTCGAGCGAGGCCAGCGACGAGACGGTGTCGACGAAGAAGAGCGCCGGATGGTTCGCGCGGTCGATCGCCTTGCGCACGTCGGCGACGCGCGTCGTGACGCCGGTCGACGTCTCGTTGTGCACGATCGCGACGGCTTTGATCGCGTGCTCGCGGTCGTCGGCGAGCCGCGCCCAGATCATCTCCGGATCGACGCCGTGCCGCCAGTCGCCGGGGATCACCTCGACGTCGAGTCCCATGCGGACCGCGAGCTTGTTCCAGAGCGCGGCGAACTGGCCGGTCTCCGCCATCAGCACCTTGTCGCCCGGCGAGAGCGTGTTCACCAGCGCGGCTTCCCAGCCGCCGCTCCCCGACGCCGGCCAGATGATCACCGGCCCCGACGTCTGGAAGACCGGCTTCGCCAGCTCGATCGTCTCGAGCGCCAGCTTCGCGAACGCCGGCCCGCGATGGTCGATCGTCGCGCGGTCGATCGCGCGCAGCACGCGCTCCGGCACGTTGGTCGGGCCGGGAATCTGCAAGAAGTGCACGCCGCTGTGGAACTCGGACACGTCGCCTCCCTATGCGCCGCGTGGACCGCGGCGACGCTGCAATATTGTCCTTTTGGACAACGAGTCTTGCCGAGCTAGAGCTTTCCCGTCGCGGCGGGCTCCGCCACCGGCGGCTCGGCCGGGATCGGCTCGGGCTGCCCGGCGGGGAGCGCGTTGACGACCAGGGCCAGCACGATGAGCGCCATCCCGATCAGCTCGGTGAGCGCCGGGATCTCGTGGAGCTGCAGCGCGGCCGACAGCACGCCGACGACCGGCGTGGCGAGCGAGGCGATCCCGGCGACGCCGGCCGGCAGCCGCGAGAGGATGAACATCCACAGGAACCAGCCGAGCGCGCCCCCGCCGATCGAGACGAACGCCATCGTCGCGATGAACGGGCCGGTCCAGCGGATGTTCATCGGCAGCGCGAGCATCAGCACGATGAGCGGCAGCGTGCCCCACAGGAGCTGCCAGCACGTCAGCGAGAGCAGCTCGGTGCGATAGCGCTTGCGGAGGTGCTTGGCCCACACGGCCGAGGCCGCCCACGAGATGCCGGCCGCGACCGCGAACCCGTCGGCGACGAACGAGCGCGCGTCGAGCGGGGCGACCACCAGCGCCAGCCCGCCGGCGGCGAGCGCCAGCGCGAGCCAGCGCAGCCCGGCGATGCGCTCGCCGAGGAACGGCCAGGCCAGGATCGCGACCCAGAACGGCATCGTGTAGCCGAGGACGGCCGACTTGCCGGCGCCGCCGCTCGCGACCGCGAGCGTCTGCAGCAGCGTCCAGCCCGTCGTCTGCAGCAGCCCGAGGATCAGCGTCGGGACGAACGGCGTCGGGCGCAGCGAGCGGCCGGTCAGCGCGAGGATCGCGAACAGGATCGCCGTCGCGATGCCGAGCCGCGCGCCGGCCACGACGTACGGCGACGCGTACTCGGTCGCGATCTTGATCGCGACCCAGGTGTAGCCCCACACCAGCGCCAGCACGACCAGCGCGAGATAGACGGATGCCCCGCCGCCGCGCTCGCTCACCGTCCCCGTTCGTGCCATACCTGCGATCGATCAGCCGGCGAGCGGCAAGTGCGCGTCGACGTAGCGGCGGTACTTCTCGAACGCGGCACGGTAGGCCGGCGCGGCCGACGGGTTCGGGTACGCCGGCGCGTCGTACCCGGCGGCGCGCGCGGCGGCGATCGCGTCGGGGACGAGGCCGACGGATTGCGCCGCGAGCAGCGCGGCGCCGAACGCGGAGGCTTCCTGCTCGCGCGGCTGCACGGCCGGTAAGCCGAACACGTCGGCGAGGAGCGTGCGCACCAGCGGCGCTTTCGTCAGACCGCCGGTCAGCAGCAGGCGCTGCGCGTTCGGCGCGTACTCGCGCATCACGGCGTACACCGCGTAGACGCCGAAGACGATGCTCTCGAAGGCCGCGCGCAGGATCGTCGCGCGGTCGTGGGCGAGGTCGAGCCCGTCGAACGCGCCGCGCAGCGCACTGTTCCAGTACGGCGCGCGTTCGCCGCCGAAGAACGGCAGCACGACGAGCCCGTCCGCGCCCGGCACGACGCGCGACGCGATCTCCACCGCGCGCGCGAAGCGCTGTTCCTTCGGCACCTCGTCGAGCAGCAGCGCGAAGATCCAGTCGAGCGACGCGCCGGCGGCGCTGGTCGGTCCGCCGACCACGAAGCGCGTGTCGTCGGCGCAGTAGCAGAACGTGCGGCCGTGCGCATCGAGGATCGGCTCGCCGGCGATGATGCGCACCGCACCCGACGTGCCGAGCGTCAGCGCGACGTCGTCGCCGGGCGCGGTGCCGACACCGATGTTCGCCAGCGGTCCGTCGGACGACGCCAGCACCACCGCGGTGCTCTCGCCGAGCGCGAGCTGGCGCGCGATCGCGGGCCGGAAGCGGCGCAGCGCGGTCGACGGCGGCGCCAGCCGCGAGAGGCGGTCCGCGCCGACGCGCGCGAGCTGCAGCGCGAGCGGGTCCCAGTCGCGCGTGCGCAAGTCGAGCATCCCGGTCGCCGACGCGATGCCGTGGTCGACCAGCCATTCGCCGGTCCAGCGAAAGACGACCAGCTCCTTGAGGCCGACGAAGCGGCGCGTCTTCCCGAACAGCGCCGGCTCGTGCTCGGAGAGCCAGCGCAGCTTCGTCACCGGCAGCATCGGGTGCATCGGCGCGCCGGTGCGCGCGTAAAGCGCCGAGCCGTTGCCGTCGGCGCGCCAGCGGTCGGCGATCTCGTGCGCGCGCCGGTCCATCCAGGTGATCACGCGCGAGAGCGGCTCGCCGGCCTCGTCGACGCACAGCACGCCGTGCATCGCGCTCGACAAGCCGATCGCGCGGACCTCGCTGCCGCGCAGGCGGACGTCGGCCAGCACGCGTTCGAGCACGTGCATGGTCGCGCGGTACACGACGTCGGCGTCCTGCTCGACGAAGTCCTGGTGCGGCGTCTCCAGCCCGTAGAACTCCGAGCCGGTCGCGATCTCGCGCCCGCGCGTCGTCGTCGCCAGCACCTTCACGGCCGACGTGCCGAGATCGATGCCGACGACGACGTCCGCGTGCGCGTCCGGCGTCTCGCGCGCCGCGTTACGCGGCTGCAACGCCGGCCGGTTCCGGCACCTTCTCGATGCGCCCGAGGATCACGGTGTACGAGAAGATCCCGAAGATCAGGATCACGCCCGCCGTCACGAGCGCCGCATAGAACGAGTGGGTCTGCGCCACGATGTAGCCGGTGACCACCGGCGCGAAGAAGTTCGCGACGTTGTTCAGGCAGTTCATGATCCCGCCGACCTGCCCGGTGCTGTTGTGCGGCGCGATCAGTCCCGGCAGCGACCAGCCCACCGGCGCGTGGAACGAGACGCCCGCGACCGCGATCGTGATCCAGAAGACCGCGACGTTGATGTTGGTCGTGTACGCCGCGCCGATGATCGCGAAACCGAGCACCAGCCCGGCGACCAGCGCCGTCTTCCGCACGCGGTTCGCGTCGGCGCCGCGTTTGATCAGATGGTCGACCAGCCAGCCGCCGACGACGAGGTCGGCGAGCGTGCCGACGCCCCAGGCGATCAGCACGTACACGCCGGCCTTGAGGATGTTCACGCCGAACGTCGCTTGGAAGTACGTCGGCAGCCACGTGATCAGGAACCCGAACAGGTAGCCGTACGCGGAGAACCCGAGCGTGAGCCCCCAGATCTTGCGCTGCTTCAACAGGTAGAGATAGCTCGCGCCGCGCGGGCGCTGCCCGTCGACGGTCTCGGGCTCCGCGCCGCCTTCGCGAATGTACGTCGCCTCCGCGTGCGTGAGCCGCTTGTCCTCGCTCGGGTTGCGATAGAAGATGTAGAACAGCGCGAAGAACACCAGGCTGAGCACCGCGGTCGACCAGAACATTCCGCGCCAGCCGAGCATGACCAGCAGCCAGGCGGTGAACGGGACGCCGATCGCGTTCGACAGCTTCGCCGCCGCGTCGAAGAGCGACGTCGCGAAGCTGCGCTCGGAGCGCGGGAACCAGTACCCGACGGCTTTCGCGTTGGCCGGGAACGTCGGCGCTTCGGCCAGGCCGAGGAACAGCCGGGCGCCCACGATCGCCGTGTAGTTCGGCGCGAGCGCCGTCGCGGCGGCCGCGAGGCTCCACAGAAAGGCGCCGACGCGCGAGACGATCGTGACGCCGAAGCGGTCGAGGATGTACCCGATCGGTATCTGCGCGATCGCGTAGACGGCGAAGAACGCGCCCGAGAGCCAGCCGAACAGCGCGGGTCCGACGCCCAGCTCTTCGTTCAGCGGCTTCGACGCGACGCTGAGCGCGCCGCGGTCGATGTAGTTGATCAGGACGCCGAACCCGAGGATGAGCGCGATGCCCCAGCGGAGGTTCGTGACGCGTTCCGCGGGCGCGATGATGCTGCGTTGCAAAGCTGGTTCCTCCGCTTCCGGACGTACCCAGCTTTGACGGGCCCGGCGAGCGTAAGAAAGAGCGCCCCGGTTGCCGAAAGCGGAGGACGCAATGAAACGCACGCCGCCGTGGGTCTTCGTGGCCGCAGTCGGGGTACAGCTTGCGGCGCTCGGGCTTTGCCTGTGGGCGATGGATCTCCACGCCCGCGCCGAGGAAGAAGCGCCGGCGCCGCCCAGCCCGCCGCCGCCGCCGGCCCCGCCGCCCCAGCCCGCGGCGCAGCCCGACGTCCTCGCCCCGCCCGAGCCGGCGCCGGAGCCGCCGCCGTGGCAGCCGGGCTCGCCCCGCAAAGCCGAGCCCGTCGCCTGGCAGCCGCAGCGCATCGCGCGGCCGCAGCCCGCACCCGCCGCGCGCGAACCCGAGCCTGAGCGCGAGCCCCAACCCGACCGCGAGCCGGAGATCGTGCAGCCCTCGCAGGCGCCCGAGCCGTGGGAGCCCCGCGGCGAGGAGCCCGAGCGCGCCGCCGAGCGGCCGCGCGCGGTCGTGCGCGCCGTCGACTCGCCGCGCGCGGAGGCGTCCTGGCCGGGTCCGGCGTCGTGGACCGAAGCTCCGGCCGGCCCGCCGGAGGCGCCGCGCGCCGCGCGGCCGGACGTGCGGCTCGCGGAGCCGCCCGAGGTGCGGTTCACCGAGCCGCCCGGGTTCTACGCGGACGCGCTCGCGCCACGCTCGGCGCCCGCGGTCGTCCGCGTGCAGCAGCCGACGCAGTCGGCGCCGCAGTTCGGGCCGCCGCCGCCGCGCCCGCCGGAGCCGCCGGTCGGGCCCGACACGGTGCCGCACTTCATCACCGACGCGGCCGACGAGACGACGCAAATCGTGCGCGGCCGTTCCGACCTCGGCCGGTTCGCGTTCGGCTTCTATCCCGACGGCAACATCCGGTTCGTCGACTTCGACGGCGGGCGCTACGCGGGGAAGGCCGAGAGCGCGCGGGCGCGGATGCGCGAGACCGACGGGATGCGCGCGTTCACGGTGCAGATCGGGGTCGCCGCGGACGGCCGCCTGCAAGCGACGTTCACCGGCGGGCCGCACGACACCGAAACCATTCCGCTCGAGCCGCTCGTCGGGTGGAGCGTCGCATGAACGTCCTCGATCGTCTCGACACCACGCTGCGCGTCGTCGGCGGCGCCCGCCTGGAAGGCAGCGTCGAGGTGCAGGGCGCGAAGAACGCCGCGCTGCCGATCATGGCCGCGGCGCTGCTGGCGCGCGGCAAGGTAACGCTCAAGCGCGTGCCGCGCATCACCGACGTCTCGGTGATGTGGTCGCTGCTGGAGGCGCTCGGCGCGCGCCTCTCGCTCGAAGACCGCAACACGATCACGATCGACGCGGCCAACGTCAGCAAGGCGCGCGCGCCGTACACGCTGGTCCGCAAGCTGGCCGCGTCGTTCGACCTGTGCGGTCCGCTGCTGGGGCGCTTCGGCCGCGCCGAGGTGCCGCTGCCCGGCGGCTGCGTGCTCGGGACGCGCGCGACCGACATGCACGAAGCCGCGTTCCGCGCGCTCGACGCCGACGTCTCGGTCGCGCACGGCTATCTGATCGCGAGCGCGCGCAACGGCCGGCTGCACGGCGGCGAGATCGCGTTCCGCATGCCGTCGGTCGGCGCGACGAAGAACGCGATGCTGGCCGCAGTGACCGCGGACGGCGAGACCGTGATCAACAACGCCGCGATGGAGCCCGAGGTCGTCGACCTCGCGAACTTCCTGGTCGCGATGGGCGCGAAGATCGGCGGTCAGGGCGGCGACACGATCCGCGTGAGCGGCGTCCCCGAGCTGCACGGCGTCGAGTACGAGATCATCCCCGACCGCATCGCGACCGGGACGCTGCTGATCGCCGGCGCGGTCACGCGCGGCGACGTCACCGTGAAGCGCACCCGCCCCGACGACGTGCTCGCGCTGCAGCTCTCGCTCGGCGAGTGCGGCGTGCAGGTGACGAACGGCGACGACTGGATCCGCGTGCAAGCCGGGAACGTGAAGGGCGGAACCGACGTGGTCACCGCGCCGCATCCCGGCTTCCCCACCGACCTGCAGCCGCAGCTGCTGTCGTTCCTGTGCACCGCGCCCGGCGTGAGCGTGGTCGAGGAGTCGATCTTCAACGCGCGCTTCTCGTACGTGAACGAGCTGGTGCGCATGGGCGCCGACGTGCGCGTCGCGATGGACAACAACACCGCGCTCGTGAAGGGCGTCTCGCAGCTTTCCGGCGCGCCGGTCGAAGCGCCGGACATCCGCGCCGGCGCGGCGCTGGTGCTGGCCGGTCTGGGCGCGGCGGGCGAGACCGAGATCATCGGGCTGGAGTACATCGACCGCGGCTACGAGCGCCTCGAGGAGACGCTCTCCTCGCTCGGCGCGCAAGTCCAGCGCTCCAGCGGCATCATCCCGTTCAGCGAGCCCACTGGCACCTTCGAGACCAGCGTCTACCCCAGCGTCTGAAACCCGCGGGCGCTCGGGCCTGTAGCTGCGGGCATGAACGGATCGATGGTGCGTCTCTTTGCCGTGGCCGCGCTGGCCGCGGCCGTCGTGCTCCCGCCCGGGCAGGCGGCGAGCGCGGCGCCCGCGGACGCCGAGTCGATCCTGCGCGCCTCGCGCGCGGCGCTCGGAATCGACGCGCTGCCGAAGATCCGGACGCTGACGCTGCACGGGGCGGCGAAGATCGTCGGCTACGCCGGCACGGCGGACTCGTACCAAGACCTGCGGACCGGGGCGTTCGCGCAGTACGCCGAGACCGGACCGGTCGGCGGCGCGAACGGCTACGACGGCCGCACGACGTGGAACGAGGACGTGAGCGGCGTGGTCTGGGACGACGCGAGCGCCCAAGCGCGCTACGCCTCGATCGACGCCGTCTACCTCGGCCGGTATCTGCTGTGGAGCCCGGACCGCGGCGGCGCGGCCGTCTCGTTCACGGGACGCCGGAGTCAAGCCGGTCGCACGTTCGACGTCTTGCGGGTGACGCCGAAAGGCGGCCTTCCGTTCGAGCTGTGGCTCGACGCGACGACGTTTCTGCCGGCGCGTTCCATCGTGACGATTGGCCGCAGCACGACGGTCTCGACGTACGCCGATTACCGCAGCGTGCGCGGACTGCGCGTTCCGTTCACCTTGACGACCGACAGCGACGGCAACGCCGCGACGATCGCCGTGCGCACCGCGGTCGCGAACGACCCGCGCGCCGTCGCGATGCTGCGCCGCCCGAGCTCGCACGTCACCGACTTCGCGCTGCCGGCCGGGACGACGTCGATTCCGATCGAGCTGATCGACAACCACGTCGCGCTGAACGTCACCATCAACGGCAAAGGCCCGTACCGTTTCCTGTTCGACACCGGCGGCTCGAACGTGCTGGACATCGGGATCGCGAAGGAGCTGGGTCTGGGCATCGGCGGCACCGCGTCGGGCGGCGGCGTCGGCAGCGCCACCGAAGCGGTGCAGTTCGCGACCGTCGACGCGCTCGGCGTCGGCGACGCGACGCTGCGCAAGCAAGTCTTCGCGCTCGCGCCGGTTCACGCGGGCTTCGGGATGTCGAGCGGCAAGCCGGTCGACGGCCTGATCGGGTTCGAGGTGCTGGCGCGCTTCATCACGACGTTCGACTACACCAACAACCGCGTGGTGCTGCGCACGCCGCAAGCGCCCGCGCCGCCGGCCGCGGCCGGCGCGCGCACGATCCCGTTCGTGTTCCAAGGCCAGCATCCGGAGATTCCGTGCACGATCGGCGGCTTCCCGACGACCTGCGTCGTCGACACCGGGAGCCGCGTCTCGCTGACGGTGCTGACGCCGTTCCTCGCCGCGCATCCGTCGATCGTGCCGCCGAACGTGACGGCGGTCGGCGCGAACGGCTTCGGCTTCGGCGGCGCGTCGCTCGGCAAGCTGGGCCGCACCACGCTGCAGATCGGCGGGTTCACCGTCCCCGACATCATCGCCGATCTGAGCACGCAGACGAAGGGCGCGTTCGCCGACCCGTACTACGGCGGCAACATCGGCGCCGGCGTGTGGAAGCGCTTCGCGATCACGCTGGACTATACGCAGCGGACGCTGACCCTGGCGCCGAACGCGCAGCTCACCGTGCGCGAGACGTACGACCGGTCCGGCGTGTTCCTGATCAATCAAGCCGGGAAGATCGTCGTCGCCGACGTCCGTCCCGGCACCCCCGCGGCCGCGGCCGGGCTCGCGCGCGGCGACGTCATCACGACGGTCGACGGCAAGGACGCCGCGGGGCTCGGCGTGGGCGCGATTCGCGACACGTTCCGCGGCGCGCCCGGCACCGCGGTCGTGCTCGGCGTCACGAGCAAGAACGCCGCCGCGCGCACCCTGACCCTCACGCTGAACGACTACGTCTGAACGCGGTCGCCGTAAGCCGGCGGTGCTATGTTGCTTGGCAACCTAGGCGAGGTAGCCGCCTGGGGCGTCAGGCGAACGCTCTGAGGAAGTTCGGGGCCGGGGCCGAACCCCAAAGGGTCGTTTTCAACCACGGCGCCGCGGCATGCCGTCTGCGCGCCATTCAGGAGTCTGTGTCATCGACATCGGGATCGATCTGGGTACCGCCAACGTCCTCGTCTACGTCAAGGGCAAGGGCATCGTGCTGCGTGAGCCGTCCGTCGTCGCGAAGGACGTGCGCACGAACAAGACGCTCGCCGTCGGCGAAGAGGCGCGGCTGATGCTGGGCAAGACGCCGAGCAACATCCAAGCGATCCGTCCGCTGCGCGACGGCGTGATCGCCGATTTCGAGGTGACCGAAGCGATGCTCGGCTACTTCATCAAGAAGGTCACCCGGCAGCGCTCGTTCTTGAGCACGCTGTTCCGGCCGAAGCCCTCGGTCGTGATCTGCGTCCCGGCCGAGATCACGTCGGTCGAGGAACGCGCGGTGCGCGACGCCGCCAAGCTGGCCGGCGCGAAGTCGGTCGACATCATCGAGGAACCAATGGCCGCCGCGATCGGCGCGGGCCTGCCGATCGACGGGCCGTCCGGCAACATGGTCGTCGACATCGGCGGCGGCACGACCGACGTCGCCGTTATCTCGCTGGGCGGGATCGTCGTCTCGCAGTCGATTCGGGTCGCCGGCAACAAGCTCGACGAGGCGATCATCCGCCACATCCGCCGCGTCTACAACCTGATGATCGGCGAGCGCACCGCGGAAGAGATCAAGATCAAGATCGGCTCCGCCTACCGGCTCGAGCAGGAGCTGGCGATGGAGATCCGCGGGCGCGACTTGATCAACGGGCTGCCCAAGACGGTCAAGATCACCTCGGAAGAAGTGCGCGAGGCGCTCTCCGAGCCGGTGCAGGCGATCGTCGAAGCGGTCAAGGCGGTGCTCGAGAAGACGCCGCCGGAGCTGGCGGCCGACATCATCGACCGCGGGGTCATCCTGACCGGCGGCGGCGCGCTGCTGCGCGGGCTCGACACGCTCCTGGGAGAGGTCACAGGAATCCCGGTTATCGTCGCCGAGGACCCGATGTCGTGCGTCGCGATCGGCACCGGGCAGCGCGTCGGCTACACCGGCTCGATGAACCTTTAGACAGCAGCGCGAGACTTCAGCGGAGCAGAGCGTTCTCTTCACGACTATGATCCATCGCAACCGCACCGTCGCCGGGGTCCTCGCGCTCGCGCTGGCGGGGCCGCTCACGGTCGTGTCCGCGGCGGCGGAGCTGCCGACCGGCGGCATCGAGACCAAGGACTACAAGATCCTCACCGAGGTCACCAACTCGAACCTGAACACCGGCGACTTCAAGATGCCGCGCACGGTGCGTTTCTCGCGGCCCGGAACCGACGCGGTCGCGAACAGCGCGCAGGGGAACTACAAGCGCGGCACGGCGACGCTGACCGGTAACGTCGTGCTGCACGACAGCGGCAATGCGAACGAAGGCGGTACCACGCCGTACCACGGCAACGGCCCGGCGACGCTGACCTGCGACCAGCTCGACGTCGACTCGAAGGCCAAGGTCTACATCGCGACCGGACACGTGCACTTTAGCCAAGCGACGCAGTCGGGAACGGCCGACAAAGCGATCCTGAACCGCGCGAACCAGATGCTGCACCTCGAGGGCAGCGTCCGGCTCGACAGCCAGGGCTCGACGCTGAGCGCGAACGTGGTCGACTACAACCTCAACACCAAAGATGTCGAGGTGCACGGCTCGCCCGCCGTGATGACGCAGCCCGCGAACCAGCCGCCCGCGCCGGCGTCCGCCGCGCCGCGCGGTCCCGCGAAGGCGACGCCGAAGCCGAAAACGAGCGCGAAGCCGAAGCCGGCGCCGAAGCCGGCGGCGCCGGCGAAGCCGCAGTAGCGATGCTGGCGACCGCGCGCGCTTCGCTGACGGGATTGGCGCTGATCGCGCTGTGCGCCGGTGTCGCTGCGCCCGCCGTCTCACCGGCGCCGTCGGCGCAGCCCTCACCGCGAACGGCGGCCGCGAAGAAACCGGGCGCGAGCCCGTCGCCGGCGGCGAAAGCGGCGTTCGCCACGCCGTACTACAAGATCGACACCGAAGACATCTCGTACAAGGACAACGGCGACTTCACGATGCCGAAGAAGGTCGCGTTCTCGCGGCCGGGGAGCGACGGCGTCGCCGACCGGGCCGAAGGCAACTCGAAGCGCGGTACCGTCTCGCTGTTCGGCAACGTCGTGATCCACGACAACGGCAACGCGCCCGAAGCGAACTCCGAGGACGAGTACGCCAAAGGCGGCCCGGCGACGATCACCTGCGATCAGCTCGACGTCGACTCGAAGGCGAAGGTCTACACCGCGATCGGGCACGTCCATTTCGAGCAGGGCGAGCGCAAGGCCGACGCGGCGCGCGGCGTGCTGAACCGCACGACGGGGATGCTGCGGCTGCAAGGCAAGGTCAAGACGCTCGACGGCAGCTCGTCGCTCAGCGCCGACGACATGGACTACAACCTCACCACGAAGCGGTTCGAGGCGAACGGCCGGCCGGTGATGATCAAGCAGCCGGTGCCGACGCCGGAGCCCGGCAGCGTCTCGCCCTCGCCGAAGCCCAAGAAGCGCCGGCTGCCGTTCTAGTGCGCGGCGCGCCGTGATCGGGCTCTTCGACGAAGGCGAGAGCGGCGGCAAGCGCGTCCGCGAACCGCTCGCCGCGCGGATGCGGCCGCACGATCTCGACGAGTTCGTCGGACAAGAGCAGATCGTCGGCCCCGGACGCGCGCTGCGCCGCGCGATCGAGTCGGATCAAGTCCCGTCGATGATCCTGTGGGGTCCGCCGGGGACGGGGAAGACGACGCTCGCGCGCATCATCGCGCACCACACCGGCGCGCACTTCGCCGCGCTCTCCGCGGTGAGCGCCGGCGTCGCGGACTTGCGCCGCGTCGTCGCCGACGCGCAGAAGCTGCGCGCGGCCGGGCGCCGCACCGTGCTGTTCATCGACGAGATCCACCGCTTCAACAAGGCGCAGCAGGATGCATTTCTCCCGCACGTCGAAGCGGGAACGATCACCCTCGTTGGCGCGACGACCGAGAATCCATCATTCGAGTTGAACAACGCGCTCCTGTCGCGGATGCGCGTGTTCGTTCTGAATCCGCTTACCGAAGGCGACATTCGGGCAATCGTCGACGCCGCGCTCATCGATCACGAACGCGGGCTCGGTAACATGAAACTGACTGTCGACGGCGACGCGCTCGGCGTTCTAACAAAAGAAGCAGACGGCGACGCTCGTCGCGCGCTAACAGTTCTCGAAGCAGCAGCAGATCACGTCGGCTCGGGCGGCCGCATTACGCTCCAGGTTCTGCGCGATGCGATGCAGAAACGCATCGCCCACCACGACAAGAGCGGTGAAGTCCACTTCAACATGCTCTCGGCCTACCACAAATCGCTGCGCGGGAGCGATCCGCAGGGCGCGCTGTACTGGATGGCGCGCATGATCGAAGGCGGTGAAGATGGGATGGTGATTTTCCGCCGTTCGCTGGCGATGGCGGCGGAAGACATCGGTCTCGCCGATCCACAAGCCTTACAGCTGGCTGTCGCGGCGCGCGACGCGTTTCACCAGCTCGGTCCGCCGGAAGGATATCTCCCTCTTGCGCAGATGGTGATCTATCTCGCGACCGCGCCCAAATCGAACGCGAGCTATCGCGGTCTCAATGCCGCAATGGAAGCAGCGCGCGAGACTCCCGCGGCGCAGGTTCCGATGCACATCCGGAACGCGCCGACCCGTCTCATGAAGGACCTCGGGTACCACGAGGGGTACCAGTACGCGCACTCGGTGCCGGAGGCATACATCCCGCAAGAGTATCTGCCAGAGGAGTTGCGCGGCAGCGTCTTCTACGAGCCTGGACCCTTTGGATTCGAGAAGGAAGTCGCAAAACGCCTCCAATGGTGGGCTGATCTGAAGGCAAAAGTGTCCACGCAGCCGTCACCTTCTGGTGACAAAAGCGGTGGCACCAACAACGAAGCTTCGCACGCAAACACAGCCGACGAAGCAGGAGAATGATGATGCGGACCAATAGTACTCGACCAGGCAGGCGCTCGGCGATCTTGTTTGCGACGCTCGCGTTTGCAGCGATTGCAACGAGCGCGTGCGCGACACTCGGCGCTCTCAACGGCAACTTCGCCGAGCCGATAGTGACGTTCAAGGATCTGCAGGTGCGCGGCTTGGGGCTGAGCGGCGGATCGCTCGATGCCTACGTGAACGTCTACAACCCGAACGGATTCAAGCTCGATGCGACGCGCCTCACCTACAAAGTGCTCGTCGGTGAGAACCAGCTCGGTACGGGAGCGCTCGATTCGCGCTTCACGGTGAAGAACAAGGATTCGACGACGATTCGCATTCCGCTCGACTTCACGTATGCGGGAATCGGCGCGGCGGCGCGGCAGATGATGCAGAGCGGCGCGGTTCCGTACACCATCAGTGGTGACGTGACCGTCGCGACACCACTCGGCAACTTCACCCGGCCGTATACCGGTACGGGAAGATTCTCCGCGTTTGGCGGAGCGCAGAGCAACCCGAGATAAAATCGGCCGGCAGCTGTAGAGTCACGCGACGCGTGGCAGCAATCGCCGGTTAGCGGTCCGGCGATTGCTTTGTCGCACCGCTGATGTTTTTTCATTCCTGGTCCGACATCGGTCGCGCAATCGCCGTGTCGGCGATGATCTTCCTCACCATAGTTGCGCTGCTCCGGCTCACCGGCCAGCGAGCGCTGGCGAAGATGTCCGCATACGACGTCGTCTTCTCCGTTACGCTCGGATCTCTGATTGCTACGGTGGCGGTGACGCGCGACATCACGCTGTCCGAAGGAATCGCCGCGGTGGTGACGATGCTGCTGCTGCAGGAAGGAATCCGCTGGCTCCAGGCGCGCAATCTCCGCGCCCACCACCTGATCCGGGAGCCACCTGCTGTCGTGGTGTGGGACGGCCAATTGCTCGAGGACAGGCTGAAGGAAGACAGCATCAGCGCTGACGAAGTGCGTGCCGCCGTGAGAAGGGCAGGGCTCCGCTCACTCAGCGACGCGCAGATCGTGGTGCTGGAAAACGACGGCGCGTGGTCGGTGATCAGGAAGGAGAGGCGCGAAACAGACGACAGCGCGCTTCTCGGTTTGCCCATTCCTGGACGGCCGGGCAATAGCCCGGCTCACGAAGGCAGTCGGGCCGAGCCGGCACCCGCTACGCGAATTCCGTAACTGCAAATCGCGCGGGCTCCCATTTAAACGCGCCGTTCGAGTAAGATTCGACCGTACATCATCGACATCGAGGTATTGCAAATTTCAAGAGATCTGATCGAGCTCGCGGCTCCAATCGAAAGGGTGATCCTGGTGGGCGCGCCGCGCAAGCGCAGCAATGCGAGGCACGCGGTGGCCGAGCATCTTGAGGAGCTCGAGCGTCTGGTCGACACCGCCGGCGGCGTGGTCGTCGGTGAAGTCACGCAGCAGATCGACAAGCCGAATCCCGCGACGTACCTGGGCAAGGGGAAAGTCGAGGAGCTGGGCCAGGAAATCATCGCGAAGAATGCATCGCTCGTGGTATTCGACGACGAGCTGTCGCCATCTCAGGGAAAGAACATCGAGGATGCGACCGGCCAGCGGGTGATGGACCGGGCCGAGCTGATTCTCGACATCTTCGCGACGCGCGCCCGCACCGCCGAGGCGCGGATGCAGGTGGAGCTCGCGCAATTGGAGTACATGCTGCCGCGCCTAACGCGGATGTGGACGCACCTCGAGAAGTTCCGCG